>PHBR01000087.1 GCA_002840675.1 Chloroflexi bacterium HGW-Chloroflexi-9 | reverse complement strand
CGCCTCGAGCGCCACGCGGTCGCCGAGGCCCGCGAGCGACAGCTCGCGCGATGCCCCGGCCGCGGTCAGCGTCGCCGTCGCCTCGCGCGGTGCGGCGAGCGAGAGGTCGCGCACCGCCCGCTCGATGTGCCGGTCCAGCGTCTCGTCCGGCCACCGCTCCGACTCCGGGTCGGTGTCGCGGAGGTCCACGCGCACCCTCGTGCGCATCGTCTCAAGGTCCATCGTCGTCACCCCCGCTCACGTCCCTCGCACCACCAGTCCCGGCGTCAGGACACGCTCGCCCACACATCCAGGTCCAGCGTCGGCGTATCGCCCTCCAGCGCGGTCACCGCCAGGAACACCGTCGCCCCGCGCGCCTCCGTCCGCAGCCGGTAGCGACCGCTCGACGTGAAGAACGCGGACTCGCCGCGGAACCACGACTCCGCGACGGCGTCGAGGAACAGCGGCGTCACCTCCAGCAGCGGGTCGGTGCCGCCGAGCGTCACGTCCAGGTCGAAGTCCACGGCGAGGAACCCTGCCGCGTCCACCCCGTCCGAGGCCGACACCGGGTCGCCCGCGTCCACCTCGGTCACGCCGCTGCGATGCAGCACCGCGCCCACCTGCTCGATCACCGCGCCCTTCGGCACGCCGTTCGCGTCGATGCGCACGTCCGCCATCGCGCTACGCCCCCGCCGGCCGCACGCCGGCCAGGCGCGCCAGCTTGCTCTCGTTGAACAGCGCCAGCGCGCAGTACCACTTCACCCGGATGCGCGTCGCGTCCTTCGTCTCCAGCGCGCCGATGCGGTCGACGGTCAGCCCGCCCGGCCCGGTCAGGCCCGCCACCGCGCCCTCCCCGAACTGCAGCGCGTAGACCGTGGAGCAGTCCTCGCTCGTCCCCACCGTCTGGTTGTCCGCGATCGTGTCGCACACCCCGATCGGGATGCCGTCGTAGTACGCGACCATCCGCCCCAGGGCGTCGCGGTCCTGCTCGATCACCCCGCTCCCCGTCGCACGGCCCAGCGCGTTCAGCGCGCGACGCGTCCGACGCGACATCAGCAGCATGTCCGGCTTCCCGCCGCGCACTCGGTCGATCACCTCGTCCAGCGCGGACAGCGTCAGCGGCCCGCCGTCGTCGCCCAGCCCCACGGTCTGCCCTGCTGCGCACAGCCGGTCGAGGCCGTCGAACGAGTCGGCGTCCGCCACCGTGCTGCCGTTGATGAACGTATCGTCGAAGGCGCGCTGCACCGCCTTCGCCTTCAGCGCGACGATCGCCGCCTCCAGGTCCTGCACGTTGCTCCTCGTGCGTGCCAGGTAGTGGTCGATGTCCGCGTCCCCGCCGAGGATCTTCAGCGTCGCCGTCGCCTGCGTGAACGTCGGCGTGTCCTCGTCCCACGTCTCGCCCACCGCGTAGAACCCCGCCGTCGCCGGCGCGTTCTCCCGGTTGTACGTCAGCCCGTTCCCGACGATCTCGATGAACGGCAGCCGCTGCAGCACCGGCGACTCCACGATCGCCGTCTCAATCACCCCCTCCAGCAGCACATCGTTAGAGAGCTTCGCCCCCTCCGCCAGCGTCAGCGCCATCCGCGCACCCCCCTTCCCGCGCCAGCCACCGTAGGCAGCCGTCCGAGGTCGTCAGAGGGGTGCTTGGCAGTGAGAGGGGGACAAGCGACATCCTGGTGGACCGCCTGGCATCCGGTCCCGTATGGTCCGTGCGCTGGGCAGCCTGGGGAGTAATCGATGACCGACTATCGATCCGTGGGAATGGCAACGTGGGGCGAGCACTGTGGTCTGTGCCAGACAACGGTCGGGCTCGAGGTCAACCACATCAACGGCAACCATGATGACGATCGCCCAGAGAACCTGATGCCGACTTGTGGCACGTGCCACAACCTCATCACAGCAGGCGACGTCTATGTTGATCCCGTAACGCGGGTACCAAGGCTCGCTCTGACTGGGATCTTCGAGCGAGGCTCTAGTGCTGGTGTCCCGCCGCTCGCGGTTCAAGTCCAGGTAGCCGCGTTCCGATCGGCAGTCCCTGACACGTGGCAACTTGCGCCTCACCGCAGTCTCCTGCTCCTGCAAGATGGCGTGTCAGGCGCCTTCTATACGGAATGCCACGTCCCTGCATCGACGCTCGCAGCGCGATTTGACCTCGACACGCTCATCGATCCGCGATCCGGCGACGAGTCCTCAGATGATGATCAATATCGATTCAACCGCCGATTGAACGAGTCAAGCGATGTCTTTCAGCGGCTTGTCCGTGATGCGACGAATGGTCGTCCGTTCTCCGACATCATCGTGGAGTGGAATACGGATTACACCCGTGAGCAGCCGCTGAAGGTGCTCGGGGGGCAGCACCGCGTTGCCGCGATTCGGCGGGCGATCGATGCAGGACGTGAGGCTGGTCGGTTGCATGGGCTCCGCGTCTACTTCGACCTCACCGTCAACCAGCGCGTCGAACTCGTGACGATCGCAAACTCCAACATCGACATTCCGAACCCACTGCTGGACCGAATTGCGGAACATCAACTCGGCGCTGGTTCCCGTTCCTGGTGTCAACAGGTTGGCCTTCTGGATCCAGGGCAGGACTTCACCGACAGAGTCGCAGCCGGGGAACGCATGACCGTGCAGGTAATGCGGGCATTCGTAACGAACTACATGAAGGGCCGCGAGTTCGCAGGCGATCCGGATGTCGATCTGTTCGGCGACATCACGATCCCCGGAACCGGCAGTTACGAGCCCGACAAACAATACAGTGCAGTGCTCGCCCGGTATCCCGACATCTGGTCAGATGAAGGACTTGCGGAAGCCGGACGGAACTTCGCCAAGCTCCACCGGGTGCAGGTCACTTCCACCGAAGATGCTTCCGATGCCACGCTGCGACAGGTGGCGTTTCGTTACAAGGCGCTTCAACCCACGGTCGCCGCCGGGTGGGCGTTCGTAGCAGGCCTCCTCCACGACCGATCGGACCGCCTCACGCTGCTCTACAAGCTCCCCGATCACTACGACAAGCGAACGTCGAAGGATCCCCTGAATGCTCGTGCGATGTCGCTGGCTCGTCACACCTCCGACCCAACTACGTACCGAGGCCTTGGCACACGCCAGAACCCCGCGGAAGCACAGAAACTCGCTGAGCTCTTTCGGCTCTTGAGCGACCCCACGTTCCATAACCACATCACCGCCGATCTCATCGAGTCAGCGCAGTGGGAGTTCCAGAAGAAGAGTTCCGCTCAACGGGCTGAACAGGCCCGCCGACGCGCACAGGGTGCCGCACGTCAGGTCGGAACGGATCCGCTCTAACTCGAGACGAGCCCGACGGAACCGACGCCACCCTGGACCCGGTAGAGTTCGACCGCGTCGCTGAACTCCTGCAGTCCATCGGCGTGCCGTCCATCGACTAGCCGTCGGAGCCCACCTATGCCCACCTATCGCATCACCCGCCTCTGGTCGGTCGCCGGCTACCTGACCACCGATGTCGAAGCGCCGTCCGAGGAGGCGGCGCTGGCGGTGGAGGAGGCACGGTGGGAGGCAGAGGGCGCGGTCGCCTCGCTCCCGCCCGCGCTCCGCCGCCGCCTCGAAGAGGTGTTCGAGGAGATCGACGCCGTCGAGGAACTCCCGACGCCCGCCGCGCGCTAACCCTCCCTCGCCTTCCTACCCCCTGGACCCATCGGTCACCCCGGCCGCGGGACGTTCGTATCGGGACGGTGCCGGGCCATCCGGTACGCTAGAGCGGTACGCACGGGCAGCCGCCCGATGGACAGGGAGAGTCATGACCAGCGACCAGGACATCAGCATCGATGGCCTCATCAGCGCGCTCCGAGCGCTCGAAACGGGCACCGTCCCCGTCCTCACCGCCACCATTGACCTCGGCGTCGGCGGCGACGGCCGGCCCGTCGCCCTCCGCATGCTCGGCCAGGCCGTGCGCGAGGCGATCGACCGAGGACACCCGGACCCGAGCCACGCCACCCGGCGCTCGCTGGACGAAGACGCCGCCGCGCTGGAAGAAGCCGTGGAACGCGCCACCGCACACGGCGCCGCCGGCCTGATCTACGCCGGCGCCGCGGAGGACGGCGTGCTGTTCACGCTCGAAGCCCCCGTCGCGCCTCGCAACGCCGTCGACATCGGCGAGCGGCCCGCGCTGTTCGAGATCGTGCGCACGCGCTACCTATCCGGCCGCCCCGCCGTGCTGGTCTCCGCCAGCCTGCGCGAGGTCGAACTGAGCCGCGTCCGCTACGCGGTCGTGGAGGACACGGACGCCATCTCGCCCTCCTCCCGGCTGGAGAAGCACCAGCAGCGCACCAAGCGCGAGGGCAAGGGCTCCATCGACGGCGCGGGCGGACACGCCATGAACCGCGTGGAGCAGCAGGTGGAGGCGCACCGTGCCATCTTCGCCGCGGACGCCGCGCAGGAGATCGCGCAGTTCGCCGCGCCGGGCGAAATGATTATCCTCGCCGGCGTGGACGAGGCGCGCTCCGCGATCCTCGGGCGGCTCTCCGAGCCGCTGCGCGCGGCCGTGGTCGAAGCCCCGGCGCTCGACCCCACGCAGGACGAGCGCTCCCGCTCGACCCACCTCACGGGCCTCGTGGTGACCGAGCAGCAGCGCCTGGGCGACCTCGCCGCCGCCGCCTGGTTCTCCGGCGAGCACGGCGAGCGGGCGATGGGCGGCATCAAGGCCGGGCTCGCAGCCTGCGAGCAGGGCCGCCTCGGCACGCTCATCCTGCACGAGGATGCCGTGGATCACTTCGGCACCGCCGTGGACGCGCGCTCCTACAGCCCGGAGCACGACCCGATCGAAATCGAAGCGCTGTTGCTGGCCGCCCTCGCCCAGGCCGCGGAGGTCATCATCACCCGCGACCCTCGGGCGCTGGAACAGCACCAGGGCGTCCTCGGCATCGCCCGCTACTAGCGCGCGACAAACACCGGGGGCTCGGAGCGGCGCCTGGTAGGCGTCACGCCGAGCCCCCGGCCCCGTCGCTCCATCGTCGCCACGTTCTCGACGGTGGCAACCCCTGCCCGTCGCGGCGAGCGACCCGTCGCGGCGAGCGACCCCGGGGCGCAGTACTTGGTATCGCGCCCCTGTTTTCGTTATGCTCCCCGCCACGCATCGCGCCGCCCTCGATGGCCGCGCGAGAGGGGGAGCGCACCATGGCCACCGTCACCGCCGACTACCAGGACCGCAAGCGCGTCGTCTTCCACACGCGTGGCCGAGAGTTCACCAACGTCCGCGAGATCGCCGCGGACGGCGGGCCGACCGACTTCTCCTCGATCGAACTGCTGCTGATCGCGCTGGGCAACTGCACCCTCGGTGCGCTGCTCAACCACCAGCTGCTGAAGGACGAAGAGGTCACCCGCGCCTACGCCACGCTGGACGCGAAGATGGCCCAGTTCCCCACGCGCGTCGAGCACATCGACGTCGCGATCGAACTCGAGGTCACCGACCCGGCGCTCATGGAGCATTACGCCTCGTTGGAGGTAGACTCCTGCACCTGCCCCCTCTGCAACACGCTCGAGGGCAAGATCACCACGTCGCTGAAGATGAACGTCTCGGCGGCGCCGGTCCACTAGACAGGCTCCAACGGCTCCCGCCCGAATGAGCGGCCGCAGACGGCCCCGGCATGCCCGGGGCCGTCTGCCTCTCTGACGCGCGCTACGCCAGCAGGCCACCGCCGACGCGCGCTACGCCAGCATCCGCTGCTGCAGCCCGCGCGTGATCTTCTCCACCGGCGTCAGGCCGGAGGTTGCCAGCCCAGCGCCGCGCGCCGGCGCACCCACCGGGAACCCCTTGCCCCGCTCCGCCTCCATCCGCTCCCGGATCCGCGCCACCGTCCGACGCGCGGCCTCCACCGCCGCGTCCACCTCCTCCAGCGTCTCGCCCCGCACGAGGTCCGGCGGCAGCTCCGGCTCCGCCGCCAGCAGCGCCTCGCGGTAGCGCTCCACCGCCTGGCGCGTCAGCGCGCGCTGCTGCGCCAGTTCGCGCTGCGTCTGCGCCAGCGCCTGCTCCATCTCGCCGCCGCCGTCCAGGTCGGCCGCCGCCAGCGCCTCCAGCTCCGCCTGCACCTCGTCTGGCAGGCCGTAGCCGTCGTCGTCGGTCCGCAGGTCGTCCTCGAACGTCCCGCCCGGGCCGTCCGCGAACTCATCGTCCGCCCTCTCCGCCTCCGCGCCGTCCGGCGCGACCACCACCTCCGCACCCCGCCGAGCCATCGCGTGCTCCTTCCCCGCCGCACGGCTGTCCATGCGGCACCTCGGACGGTAGAACGCTTGTTCTATGCTGTCGATGACGAGGTGGCGCTGCTTGTGCAGCCAGTGAGGGCGCCGCGAATCACCCCTGCGAGCGACGCGGAGCCTTGTGCCCGGTGTCATGATGGATCTGGCCGGCAGCGACCGGTCGCCGCCCCCGTGAAGGCCCGAGGAGCCTTCCAGCGGGCGGGCCGCATTCATCTCCCTCGCGTGCCCGAATGAGGGCCTGGAGATGGGCGGTGGTCTGGATCAGGCGTCCTGCTACTCCTCGAAGTAATTCGAATCTGAGGAGGTTAGCCATGGACCGATGGGAGTATCGCGTCGCCTACGTCGACACGCGCGGGCGCATCAGCGCGGACGGGGTGGAGTTCCTTCGCAAGAGCGGAGAGCACCGCACCTCGTTCCTCGCCCGCTACCTGACGGCGCTCGGCAAGGAAGGGTGGTCGCTGTCCGGCATCCAGCACCTGGGCCGGCCGGAGACCTCGTACTTCGTCATGCAACGGCCACTGCCCGAGGGGGCGACGGCCGAGGCTGAACAGACACCAGACGACTAGCACCGCACCGCCCCCACCGGGGGACGGAGCGGTGAACGCCTGACCCGCACCCGGCCGGTCGCTGCCCGGCTCACCACGACAAGAAACGAACACCACCACGATCGCGATCACGGAGCCCCCGCACCGCTCTCGCTGGCTACACTCGGGCGATGTCCTCCCACCACCTCCTCATCCGCGACATGCACCGCGACGATGTCCCCGCCGTCCGTCGCATCGAGAGCGAGGCGTACGAGGACGCGTGGCCCTCCCGCGTGTTCGAGAGCGAACTGGAGAACGCCTTCGCCCAGTACCGCGTCCTCGCCGAGCACGAGGAACGCGACCCGCCCGGCGGACCGATGAGCGCGCTCGCCCGGCGGATCATGCCGGAGCCCCGCGACCGCATCCTGGCCTTCATGGGCGTCTGGTACATGATCGACCAGTTGCACCTCGTCACCATCGCCGTCGACCCGCGCGAGCAGGGCCGCGGCTTCGGCCACGCGCTGATGCTGGACTGCTTCGCGCTCGCGAACGCGGCGGAACTGAACGAGATCGTGCTGGAGGTGCGCGTCAGCAACGAGCGTGCGCAGCGGCTGTACGACCACTTCGGCTTCCGCCGCGCCGGCACGCTGAAGGACTACTACAAGGACAACCACGAAGACGCGTACGTCATGCTCTCCGGCCCGCTCAACGCCCCCACCGCCACCGAACGCCTCGCGCGGCTCCGCGCGGAGCACGTGGAGCGCTACGGCGACGCGTTCGAGGTCTGAGCCGAGACCTCGGCGGGCGCGGGCGGGATCCGCACGCGCAGGATGAACAGCGCCAGCCCGATCAGCGGCGAGAACGCGCACACCGCGAACACCACCGAGTACGACGTCGCGCCGGCGAGCACGCCCAGGCCAATGCTGCCAATCACCTGGCCCACGTCCCACGCCATCGTGAACGTCGCCATCCCGGACCCCAGCGAGGCCGAGGGCGTGCGGTCCACGATCAGCGCCACGATCGCCGTCTGAGTGCCCGCCAGACCGAGGCCAATGAACAGCGCGGCCGCCAGCATCCACGTCTGGCTGTGCGCCGTGGAGAGCAGCGTCAGGCCGACCACGCCGAAGCACAGCGCCGGGATCACCACCGCGCCTCGGCCGAACCGATCGGAGATCGCTCCGGCGAGCGCACGCGCCGCCAGCTGCGCGATCGCGACGAAGGAGTAGAACAGGCCGGCGTTGCCCAGGCCTCGCTCCTCCGCGAACAGCGGCAGGAAGGCGTTGATCGCGCCCCACGGCGTGGTCATCGCCAGGAAGACCACGGCCGGCAGCAGCGCCGTCGGCGAGAAGATCGGCGGGCGCGCCTTCTTTACCCCCGGCGGCAACGCCGCCACGGCGGCGTTCGCGGTCCCCGGCCCCGCCAGCGACCCGAACAGCAGCGCGCCGGCCGCCGCCACGCCCGAGATGATGAACGCCACCTGCAGCGACGCGCCCTGGAACAGCCACACCGCCACCGCCGCGCCGTACAGCCCGGAGATCGAACTCGAGGAGTAGTAGAGGCCGATCCCCAGCCCGCGCCGCGCGGGCGGTAGGTTACTCCCGACGATCGCGAGGAGCGCCGTAGTGAACGCGCCCATCGAGACGCCGTGGATCGCGCGGAACACCATCGTCGCCCACGGGCCCAGCTCCAGCGCGTACCCGGCGAACGCGATCACCGTCCCGATCGCGCCGAAGCGCAGCCACCGCTGGCGGCGGCCGCTGTCCACCAGGATCCCCACCAGCGGCCGTGTGACCATCCCCGCGATCCCGAACGACCCGACGACGATGCCGACGAGCCACGCCGGCTCCTCCGACAGTGCCTCCGGCACCGCCACCAGCGACATGTTGTATGAGACGAAGTAGAAGTGCACCGCCACCACCGCCATCGCGTACGCGAACGACAGCAGCGGCGGCACCGCAGGCATCGAGGGGGTGGAGGGCGAGGTGGTCGTGGAAGACATTCGCGGGAGGATAGCCCCCACGCGCGCCAGAGTCAGGTGCGCGCGGCCCCCCGGGCGGCAGGACGGCCCCGTCGCCGGGGCCGTCGAAGCGTCATCGGTCAGCGGACGAGAGGACTATTCCTCCTCGTCGTCCTCCACGGCGGCCGGGTCGTGCACGTAGCACATCAGGCGCGGGCCGCGCTCCACGAACAGCACCAGGTGGCCCGCCGCCTCTTCCTCGCGCACCCAGCCCGGGAGCGGGGCGCCGTGCCCCTTCACCAGGAAGGTGAGGCCGTTGAAGGCGAAGCGACGCCCGTCCACCGTGATGTAGTACGGCGGCTCGGTGTCGTGCTCGGTCCAGTTGATGGCGAACGCATCCACCCCGCCGGAGGAGAGGATGTAGAAGTCCTCGAACCCCAGGGTGACCGAAGTCGGGTCTGCGGTAGCGGTGTCCGCCATGATGCCTCCTGCGTGCCTCGCACGTCCGTCCGCGAGCCGCCCGATGATATCGCCGTCACCCTCGATGAGGCTACCGGCGTCCGATCTCCTTGCGCCCCTCGGCTACTGCCCCTGCGCCGCCGCGATCGCGGCCCGGAAGTTCTCGATCGGCTGGGCCCCGGACAGCGGCGTGCCGTTCACCAGGAACGACGGCGTCGACTGGATGCCCAGCGCATCCGCCTGCCGCGTCATCTCCTCCACGGCCGCCCGCTTCGCCCCGGAGTCCACGCACGTATCGAACGCACCGAGGTCGAAGCCCTCATGCGCGTCCGCAACCTCCCGTGCGAATGACTTGAGATTGGCGGCCGAGTAGACACCGGTGTTCTCGGCGCCCTGCCGCAGGAACAGGATGTCGTGGTACTCCCAGAACCGGTTCTGGTCGGCCGCGCACTCCGCCGCCTCCGCCGCCCGCACCGAGTCCGGACCGAGGAACGCGAAGTGCCGGAACTCAATCGAGGCGACCCCCGTGTTCACGAACTCCTCCACCAGTTGCCGGGAGGTATCGTCCGTGAAGCGCTTGCAGAACGGGCACTGGAAGTCCGCGAACTCGATGATCTTCACCGGCGCGTTCGGGTCACCCTCCACGCGGCCGTTCACCTGCACCCGCTCCTGCGGCACGTACGGGTCGCCGCCCGCGGTGGCGCCGCCTACTCGCAATTCGTAGTCGCCGGCGGCCAGGCCCCCGAGCACGGCCCTGCTCTGCGAGCCCAGTTCCATGCGCTCGGCCGGGCCGCCCCATAGCTCCACCGACAGGCGGTTCCTCGCCGGGTCTACGTAGT
>PHBR01000086.1 GCA_002840675.1 Chloroflexi bacterium HGW-Chloroflexi-9 | reverse complement strand
CGACCGGCGTGCCGCGGAGAACGCGGTGGAGGCGGTGATCGAGGGCCGGATCGACGCGGTGCTGGCGGAACTGGGCGTGAACGCGCGGGTGCCGCTGCCCGCTTCGGTCATGCCGCCGGTGAACGTGGAGCTCGCCGCGCCGCCGCGCGTCCTCGTGGTGTCGCCGCGCGACGAGATCCGCCGGGAGCGCGTCGTGCTGCTGCGCCCCGACCTGACGCTGGCCGACGCGGAGGGGATCGAGGCGACGACCGAGGCCGAGGACGCCTCGCGCTCCGCGCTCGTCGTCGGGTCCGGCGGGGTCGCGACGTACCCGGCGGTGGTGGTGAACAGCGGTTCGTACGCGGCGACGGTGGAGACCGCGGCCCACGAGTGGGTGCACCACTACCTGGCGTTCTACCCCCTCGGCATCCGCTACTTCACCTCGGACGATCTGCGGACGGTGAACGAGACGGTCGCGGACATCGTGGGCGAGGAGGTGGCGGCGCGCGTCATCGAGCGGTGGGGCGACCCGACGGTGGACGCCTCCGCCGAGCCGACGCCCACTGCGACGCCGTCCGGCATGCCGGCGGTGGACCGGGACGCGGTGCTGCGCGACCTGCGGCTGGAGGTGGACGCGCTCCTGGCGGCGGGCCGTGTCGAGGACGCCGAGGCGCGCATGGAGGCGGTACGGCTCGAACTGTGGGAGGAGGGGGTGCGCATCCGGCGGATCAACCAGGCGTACTTCGCGTGGTTCGGAACCTACGCGGCGCGTCCGGACGCCACCGACCCAATCGGGGCGCAACTGCGCGCGGTGCGGTCGGGCTCAGCGAGCCTTCCGGACTTCCTCGGGCGCGTGCGCGGCGTGGGGTCGCGCGGGGACGTGGCGACGAACCGCCGCGCCGATCCGGCTCGCCACGCTGCGCTCTTTGCGCGGGATGCGGACCCGGCGATCACCGACGTGCGTGCCGCAGGCCTCCTTGAGGGCCTCGAGGCGTCCGGACGCCGGGGCAGCGGGGCGCGGCGATGTGTCCATCCCGTTGATCATCGCGCGCTCCCCGTTGTGGTCAATCACGCCGCTGCCGGTCAGTTGCCGGTCTCGTTCTTGACGACCACGAGCCGTTCCGCGCTGACCTCACCGTAGAACTGGTCCACCGCGACGACCCGGAGGGTGTACGGCCCGTCCGGGGAGAGGGTGGTGTCCCACGCCGCGATCACGCCGTTCACCACCGAGCCGGGGTAGATGCCGATCACGCTGTAGGAAGCCGGGGTCAGCCCCGCGCCCACCTCCACGCGCACCTGGCCCACGCTGGGCGAGGCGGCGGTGCCCGACACGTTCACCCGCCCGGAGATCACGGAGCCCTCCGCCGGGGCGGTGATGGTCACGGTCGGCGAGGTGTCCTCCGCGGGCCCCTGGCCGCTGTTGTTGACGCGCACGGGGATGGTGTAGAGCCGCTGGCTCAGGACGGCGTCCAGCAGGCGCACGCGGATCGTGTAGTCTCCGTCCGGCACGGACAGCGTGTCCCATGTGGCCAGGACGCCGCTGGTGACCGGCGTGGTCGAGGCGCGCAGCGTCAGCCACGCGGACGGCGCCACGCCACGACCCCACTCCACCGTGTACCGGACGAAGTCGTCCGAGGCGGCGCGGCCGCGGATTTCCAGCAGCCCGCTGACATTCGCCGAAGGCGCCGGGGTGTCGATCCGCGCGAGCAGCGGCCCCGCGTCCGCGGCCGACCCCGGGCCCAGGAGCGAGGCGATGCCGAAGCGCGCCGCCCACTCGTAGACGCCGGCGCCCCACTTCTTGAGCTCGTCCGCGGGCATGACCAGGCGCACTTCGTTGCGGACGAACTGCGCCGGCGTGAGCGCCGAGGCGCGGAGCCCCGTGCGGGTGTCGATCGGAACCTGCTGCCACCAGGTGTCCTGCAGCGCCCCCAGCTGGTCCTCGTTGCTCGGGATGATCTCGGCGGCGTAGAGGCTCTTGTAGCGGTTGATGGGCGGGCACAGCGCGGTCGGGAGCATGCCGGAGGGCCAGCACACCTCGCGCTCGACGATGCCATCGGGGCGCTCGAAGGGGGTGGGCGGCAGTTCGAGGTACTCGATCGCCTGGACCATGAAGTCCTTCCACGCCCGCAGCGACACGGACGTGGAGGTGATGCCTACGATTGGCGCGTTGTCCGCGTTGCCCGCCCACACGCCAGCGACCAGTTCCGGCGTGAAGCCCAGGGTCCACGTCTCACCGATCTCGCGGGAGTTGTCGAAGGGCTCGCTGGTGCCGGTCTTGGCGCCGGACGGGTAGCCGTTCGGCAGCGACAGCGCGTGGCAGGCGCCGTAGGTGATGCACTGGTTACGGCCGTCCGAGAGGATCGAGGTGACCAGGTAGGCGTACTCCGCCCCCACGACCTGCCGCTCCTCGGGCTCGGTGAACTCGTACAGCACCTTGCCGTCCGGATCGGTGACCTTCAGGATCGCGACCGGCTCCAGCGTGCGCTCGCCCGCGTCCAGGGCGGGCGTCACGATCGCCTCCTGACCGCGCATGACGCCATTGCTGGCCAGCACGGAGTATCCGATCACCTGGTCGAGCAGCGTGATCTCGCCGCCGCCGGTGGTGAGGGCCGGGCCGTAGCCGAGCGGGTTGTCGAGGGTGGTGTAGCCGACGCGCTTCAGTGTGTTGATCGTCTCCGGCACGCCGGCGTAGATGATCGCCTTGATCGCGGTGATGTTGAGCGAGTTGCCGAGCGCGCTGGCGGCGGTGATCGGGCCCAGCGTCTGTGAGATCGGGTCGCGCGGCGCGAACGCCGCGCCGGTGGAGAAGTCCACGATCTCGAACGGCGCGTCGATGATCCCCGCCCCGGTGCCCCAGCCCTTCATGAACGCCGTCATGAAGGTGAACGGCTTCAGCGTCGACCCGGGGGAGTTGAGCGCGACCGCGTTGTCGTTGCGCCCCTCGATGTCGTCGCGGAAGTAGTCGCGGCTGCCGACGTACGCCAGGAGCTGGCCGGTACGCGGGTCCATCGCGACGAACGCGCCGTTGAACAGGTTCGCCTGCTCGCCGTAGTCCGTGACGTACAACTCCACGATGTCCTCAGCGATGTGCTGCAGGCCGAGGTCGAGCGAAGTGATGACCTCCAGCCCGCCGCCGTAGAGCGCCGTCTCGCCAAAGCGGGCGGTGATCTCCTCCGCGATCCGGCCGAGGACGAAGTGGGGCGCTTCGATATCGAAGCGGCTCTGGCGGAAGATCAGCGGCGTGGCGAGCGCCTGGTCGGCGTCTGCCTCCGAGATCACGCCCCGGCGCACCATCAGGTCCAGGACTTCCGCCTGGCGCGCCTTGGTCAGGCTGGTCGGCGAGAGGCGTCCGGTGCGGGAGTCCAGGTTCGCCGGGCTGAACGGGTTGTAGACCGCGGGCGACTGCGGGATGCCCGCGAGCATGGAGGCCTCCGCGAGCGTCAGCGCGCTCGCCGGCTTGCCGAAGTACCCCTCCGCCGCCGCCTGGATGCCGGTGTAGATGCCGCCGTAGGAGATCGAGTTGAGGTACCACTCCAGGATCTGGTCCTTCGGGTACTTCTCGGTCAGTTCGACCGCGATCACCATCTCCTTGAGCTTGCGGTCGAGCGACCGCTCCTCGCGCTCTTCGCGCGTCATGTAGACGTTGCGCGCGAGCTGCTGGGTGATCGAGGAGCCACCGGAGCCCTCGAAGAAGCCTTCACCGCCGACCAGGAACGGGGCGTAGTTCTCGACACCGGCGCGGATGGTGCCGCGCAGGTTGATGCCGTTGTTCTCGTAGAAGTCCGGGTCTTCCACCGCGATGGTGGCGCTCTTCAGCCACTCTGAGATCTGTTCCAGCTGCACCGGCCGGCGCAGGCCGCCCAGTTCATCCACGAACTCGTACATCAGGTCGTGGTTGCGGTCGTAAATCCGGGCGCCGCCGCGCGAGTAGCGCGCAATCAACTCCTCTGCGGGGATGACGTCGTCCGCGATCGCGTTGTACTGGCTCAGGCCGTACATCGCGGCTGCGCCCGCGACGCCCACGCCGAGTGCCAGCATCAGGAAGACGACGCCCGCGATCCCGAAGAGGACACGACCGCGCTTGCCGCCGCTGCCCATCCCGCGGCGTCGCCATCGGCGGCGCATGGCCGTGTGGGAGGCGCTCACGAGGCCGTCCCGTCCCGGCGCAGCACCACCAGGTGCGAGAGGCCGAAGCGCCGCAGCGGGTTGTGCTCCGCCCAGTAGCAGAAGCGGCGCACGGCTTTCGCCAGCGTCGTGCTGCGCGCCTCGATGTTGTCGAAGCCGGGGTACGAGCCGGTCGCGCAACGTCGCGGGCAGCCAGTTCACCAGCGGGATGTTCCCGAAGATGTACTTCCCGCGCAGATAGATGCCGTGCGTCTCGAACGGGTAGAGGCGGTTCGGGGCGTAGAGGACGCAGGTCCCACCGGGGCGCAGCACGCGCGCGATTTCGGCGAGCGTCGCGCGGTCGTCCGCGACGTGTTCGATGACCTCGTTCAGCACGATCACGTCCAGGGTGCCGTCCTGAAAGGGGAGCGACTCGCCGGCGGCGGCGAAGAAGCCCTCCACGCCCGCGGTCTGCGTCTTTGCGACGCGCTCGCGCGCCTCCACCAGCCGGTCGGCGGCGATGTCGCTGCCGAGGGCGCGCGCGCCGTGGCGGGCGAAGGCGCGGACGTACTCGCCGAGGCCGCAGCCCAGGTCCAGCACGCGGCGGCCCTCAAGCGAGACATAACGCTCGATGAGCGCGAGCCGACGCTCCTGGCCGGAGCGCCAGACAAAGGAGGGGTTGCCCAGGCGTGCAGCGTCAGGCTGCTCCGGGCCCGGCCGGGACGCCTTCGCATCGCGAGGCGGCTCGGCGGGGACGGGGGAATCTGTCATTGCGGCTCCAGGCGCCCGTCCGGCATGTTCGGGTCGGCCATGCCCGGCACAGCCGGGCGAGATCGCCCGGCCCGGCAGCGGACCAGGTGTGGTGGGAGTACATCCATCGTACGTCCTCTGGCCCGGTGGGGAAGCCACTTCTAGAATAGCCTTCAGCACGAGACGGTCGACCATGTCCCCGCGTCCCCCGGCGCACCGCGGACCGGGCGAGGAGCGTTCGCATGGCCCTGACGCCAGCAGAAGTCCGGCACATCGCCACGCTGGCGCGCCTGGCGCTCTCCGACGACGAGATGTCACGCCTGGGCACCCAGCTCTCCGCGATCCTCGACCACTTCGAGGTGCTCAAGGACATCGACACAGAGGGGGTCCCCCCGACGGCGCAGTCGCTCGATCTCCACAACGTGCAGCGACCGGATGTCGTGACGCCCTCGATGTCCACGGCCGACCTGGAACTGAACGCGCCGAGGGTGGAAGACGGCTATCTGCGCGTGCGGGCGGTGCTGGAGTAGTGGCGACCATCGACCTCGGACGCACCGCCCACGAGCATGCCGCCGCCCTCCGCGCCGGCGAATACAGCGCGCGCGCCCTGGCAGAGGCGACGCTGGCGCGCGTCCGCGCGCAGGACGGCGACCTCAACGCCTACATCACGTTCACGGACGAGCTGGCGCTCCAGCAGGCGGACGCCGCGGACGCGGCGCTGAGGGCGGGGCAGGGCGGGCCGCTGACGGGGATCCCGGTGGGCGTGAAGGACCTGATTGGCACGAAGGGCGTGCGCACGACCGCCGCGTCCAAGATGCTCGGCAACTTCATCCCGCCGTACGACGCGACGGTCGCGCAGCGGCTGAACGCCTCGGGCGCCGTCACGATCGGGAAGACGAACCTGGACGAGTTCGCGATGGGGTCCTCCACGGAGCACTCCGCCTTCGGCCCGACGAAGAACCCGTGGGACCTGACGCGCGTCCCCGGGGGCTCCTCGGGCGGCTCCGCCGCCACCGTGGCGGCCCGAGGCGTGCCGATCGCGCTGGGCACGGACACCGGCGGCAGCATCCGCCAGCCGGCCGCGCTCTGCGGCATCCTGGGACTGAAGCCGACCTACGGCCGCGTCTCTCGCTGGGGCGTGGTCGCCTTCGCCTCCTCGCTCGACCAGGTGGGGCCGTTCGCGCGCGACGCGGAGGACGCGGCGGCGCTGCTGGGCGCGGTCGCCGGGCACGACCCGATGGACTCGACGAGCGCGCCGCTGCCGGTGCCGGACTTCACGGAGCGCTTCGGGCGGGGGTTGGACGGCCTGCGCGTGGGCGTGCCGTCCGACTTCTTCGGCGAGGGGCTGGAGGACGGCGTGCGCGAGGCGCTGGAGCGCTCGATCGACGTGCTGGCGGCGAACGGCGCGGTCATCAACCGCGACATCACGCTGCCCACGGCGCAGGCGGGCCTGACCGTCTACTACATCATTGCCCCCTCGGAGGCCTCCGCGAACCTCGCGCGGTACGACGGCGTGAAGTACGGGTACTCCTACCTGGACGGGCGCAACGCCGAGGATGAGATGTCGCAGACGCGCGGCCGTGGCTTCGGCGCGGAGGTGAAGCGGCGCATCATGCTCGGCACGTACGCGCTCTCCGCCGGCTACTACGACGCGTATTACCTGAAGGCGCAGAAGGTACGGACGCTGATCCGGCGGGAGTTCGATGCCGCCCTCGAACAGGTCGATGTGATCCTGACGCCGACCAGCCCGAACGTGGCGTTCCGGCTGAACGAGAAGCTGGACGACCCGCTGGCGATGTACCTGAACGACCTCTACACGATCCCGGTGAACATCGCCGGGAACCCGGGCGTGAGCCTGCCGTGCGGCTTCTCCGAGGGGCTGCCGGTGGGGATGCAGTTGATCGGACGGATGTTCGAGGAGTCCACGCTCCTGGGCGCGGCGCGCGGGTTCGAGGGCGTCACGGACTGGCACCGGCAGGCGCCGCCGGAGCGCGGGTAATCCCGCGGGACGCCGATCCCGCCGTCTGCTACTCTCCGCGCCGATGACTAACGGACCGACCGGACGTTTTGGCCTGCCTCGCCGTGATGAGAACGGCTCCGGGCCGCCGCGCCCCCCCGGGGACGGCGGGTCCGGCGGCGGCGACGAGGGCTCCGACGAGCCGCAGGAAGACATCACGCTCTCGATCAAGGGCGTCCGCGCACGCGAATCGCCGGACGCCGAGGGCGAGGTGGAGGTCGAACTCGACACCACCCGCGGGACCATCATCTTCGACATGACCGTCGCGGAAGGCAGCACGGGCGTCGCGGTGTTCCTCGGCGGCGCCGGGGGCGGCAACCGCGGCCCGGCGGACGACGTCTTCGTGCGGACGAGCCACATGCTGGTGCCGAAGGGCGTCTCCTCCGTCCGCGTCCGCTACCGCGAGGCCGGCGAGTGGGAAGAATGCCTGGCGGACGCGCTGGCGGCCTGCTCGTTCCTGAAGGGCGTCGGCGCGCAGCAGGTCGTGCTCATCGGGCACTCCTTCGGCGGCGCCGTGGCGATCAAGGCCGGCGAGATGTCGTCGATCGCGACCGCGGTCTGCTCCCTGTCCACGCAGCGCTTCGGCACGTTTGAGGTGGAACGCCTCGGCAAGCCGCTGCTGCTGATCCACGGCTCCCGGGACGAGGTGCTGGACAAGGCCGCCTCGGAGGACGTGTTTGAGCGCGCGGTGGACCCGAAGCGGCTGGTGATCCTCCCCGGGGGCTCGCACAGCCTGCGCGAGCACCCGCAGGAGGTCTACGACCTGCTGATGGACTTTGTCGTCGCGAACACGGCCCGGCCGGCGGCGGACGCCTGATGTCTCATAACAAGGCCTTCGCAATGGCCTGTTCTGATGGTGATATTCTGACGGCGGTTGAGGCCTGATCGGCTCCCCCGCTTGCAGCGGAGGCTGCAGCCGGAACCGAATTCGTCGATGACCCCGAGGGGTCCGCGGGGCGGCTGTATGCCGGATGCCGTGGGCAGCAGGATGGGACGAAACGATGACGACGGACACACCCCAGCTGGTTCCCGGCCTGGAAGGCGTTCCCATTGCGGAATCAGCCATCTCCCTGGTCAACGGGCAGGCGGGGCGGCTTTCCTATCGCGGTTACTCCATTGAGGAACTGACGCAGCCAGGCGTCACCTTCGAGGAGATCGTGGCGCTCCTGTACGACGGCGACCTGGCCGGCGCCGAGCGTATCCAGGAGATGACCCGTGAACTGGAGACCCTCCGCGCGCTGACGCCGGAGCAGATCGAGTTCGCTCGGAGCGCGGCGAAGATCACGCATCCCATGTTCGCCCTGCAGGCGGCCGTGGCGGCGCTGGGTCCGCACGACAACAACTTCGAGGTCAAGGTGGACACGGTCACGCAGCGGGGGCTGGCCCTCATTGCGAAGACCGGACACCTGGTCGGGGTGATCGCGGAGGCCGCCGCCGGCCGCGCGTACACCGGCCCGAAGCCGGGCGAGTCGCACGCCGAGATGATGCTCCGCATGATCACCGGCAAGACGCCCAGCCCGGAGCACCTCCGGGTGATGCAGGCGCTGTTGATCCTGCAGGCGGACCACTCCGCCGGGAACGCGTCCACGTTCACCTCGCGCGTGGTCACCTCCACCAAGGCGGAGCCGGAGGCCGTGGCCTCCGCGGCCATCGGTGCGCTGTCAGGCCCGGCCCACGGCGGTGCGAACGAGCACTCCCTGCGGCTGTTCCTGGAGATCGGCGACCCCGCCGGCGCCGAGGCGAAGATCGAGCGCTTGCTCGACGACAAGTACAAGATCCCGGGCTTCGGCCACCGCGTGTACCACGTGAAGGACCCGCGCTCGAAGGTGATCCAGGTGTTGGCCGCCGAGGTGGTGAAGCCGGGCACGAAGGAGCACGACCTCTACCAGATCGCGCTGACCGTCGAGAAGGTGGCCACGGAACGCCTCGGCGACCGCGGGCTGTTCCCGAACGTGGACCTGTTCTCGGGCTGCGTGTTCGCGGCGATCGGCATCCCGATCGACTTCTTCACGCCGGTGTTCGCCGCCTCCCGCACCGCGGGATGGATGGTGAACATGCGCGAGCAGTGGGATTCCGGGAACCGCATCTTCCGCCCGGCGCAGGTCTACACGGGCTCCGGCGATCGCGCCTTTGTCCCGGTGTCGAAGCGCTAACCGCGCTTTCTCGCTCCGAACCTTTCGAGGCCACCCGCAGGGGTGGCCTCGTTCGTTGCGTGCCCACGGCCGGACTGACAGCGCGCGAGTGGGCCGCGCCGGCGATGAGGCCTCGATGAGTGGTGTGAGGCTGTAGCGGGCGCTGCGCGCCCGTCCCTCTCCCCCTGCCCCCTCTCCCTTCGGGAGAGGGGGATGTATGTGATGGGGCTCCGCCCCATCACGCCTGGGCCCCGGTCGCTGCCGCGACGGGCAGGAGTCGGCGCTCGTGCGTGGCTCGCCCGCGATGAGCCCTCGATGAGTGGTGTGAGGCTGTAGCGGGCGCTGCGCGCCCGTCCCTCACCCCCTGCCCCTCCCCGGGAGGGGAGGCAAACGTATTCGACTGATGATTACATTGGGCGCAACGGGTCAAAGTTGTGGCTCGTCACAGGGAGCCGGGCACATTCCCGCATCACGAGGGGCGGCATCTGTTCGTCATGGTTGAGTGGGTGTTTGGCGACGAAGCGGGGATCAGTGATGGCGAGCCGTACTGCATCGTCGGTGGATACCGTGCGTCACATATCCAATGGAAGCGCTTCGAGAAGGAGTGGAACGAGGTCATCGAAACTCCTCGCTTCAAGACCGCGAAGGGCTTCCATGCGGTGGACTTCCACAACCGCCACCGTGCGTCGGGCACGGAGAATCCGTACGCGAAGTGGCCAGAGGCGCGCGCGAAGGACTACATCGCAGCGCTGACAAAGGTGATCCGTTCGCGGAGGCTGGATGTAGTCGCTGGCGTCGTGGACGTTGCCGCCTTTCAGAGCTTCGCGTGGGGTGAGCAATGCGCTCTTGTGAACTACGAACCGGGTGCGAGCGTCCCGAATGTTGATGAACCATCTCCGTACCACCTCGCATTCAGGCTCATGGTCGAGGAATCCCTGAACAACGTTCCGAAGACCACTGAAGTGCATTTCGTCATGGATCAGCAGCGCGAACTCCAGCAGCGGGCGATTGATGGCTTTCACTGGACAAAGCGATGGGGAATCGGCGGCACGGCAACAAATCTCGGTGACATCAGTTTCACCCAGCAGACGCAGTCTCCTGGGGTTCAGGCCGCAGACCTTCTTGTCTCTGATTGGCTCGCGACACTGAAGTACGGCCCGAGGCTGAGCGCGGAACGTCGTGCGGTCATGGATGCGCTGACGCACAAACGAGATTGGCTGTGGTCGTGCGACCGTCCGGCTATGGAGCGCATGCTGGGAATGTTCCCGCCATCGATGCGTGATTTCGTTCGTGGTCGAGAGCCGCCAGCCAGTGTTGTTGCCCGACGGGAACAGTTGGCGGCTCGGCGCGAACGACGCGCCCAACAGAAGCAACCGCCTACGACAGGTCAGTGACTATTCCTCGCGCGTCCGGTTCAGTTGAGGCTGCGACTTCGGCGCGTTTACCCGCGTCTCGGGTGCCCTCGGACCGTGCGCGACGCACCTCGGGCTCAGCGGGGTGTGGTCTGACTGGGGTGCGATTCGACAGGCTCAGCGCGAACGGAGTCGGGAGGGCGACCGGAGCGCTCGGTGAGTGAAGTGAGGCTGTAGCGGGCGCTGCGCGCCCGTCCCTCACCCCCTGCCCCCTCTCCCTTCGGGAGAGGGGGATGGTTTGTGATGGGGCTCCGCCCCATCACGCCTGGGCCCCGGTCGCTGCCGCGACGGGCCGGAGTCAGCGCTCGTGGGTGCTCGTCCCTTCGGACGAGGCACGGGCGCGACTCGCGCGCGATGCGTCTCGGGCTCATCGATGTGTGGTTTGACTGACGGCGCGCTTCGACAGGCTCAGCGCGAACGGAGTCGGGGACGCTGGGTGCGACCGCGTGCCGACACCGACGGCGGCAGCCGCTGCCGGTCGCGGCGAGCGACTTAGCGGAGGCGGTCGAGGTAGTTGATGCGCATGGCGTCGCGGACCTCGGCCATGGGGCGCGGGCGGTGCCCGCCTCGAGCGCTTCGCGGACCTCGGCGGGGTGGGCCTCGAAGTAGGCGCGACGCTCCCGGATCGGGTCGAGGAACGCGTTCAGCGCGGCGGCGAGCTTGGTCTTCACCTCCACGTCGCCGACCTTGCCGACCAGGTAGCGCTCCTTCAGGTCGTTCACCTCTTCGACGTTGGGGTTGAACGCGTCGTGGTAGATGAAGACCGGGTTGCCCTCGACGTGGCCGGGGTCCGTGGCGCGCAGGCGCGTCGGGTCGGTGAACATGCCGCGCACCTTCTGCGTGACCGTCACGGCGTCGTCCTTGAGGAAGATCGCGTTGCCGCGCGACTTGCTCATCTTCGCGTCGCCATCGAGGCCCACGAGGCGCGCGACGCGGCCCACGAGCGCCTCCGGCTCCGGGAACACGTCGCGCTCGAACATGCGGTTGAAGCGGCGGGCGACCTCGCGCGTGAGTTCGATGTGCGGGAGCTGGTCGTCGCCGACGGGCACGAGGTGGGCCTTCGGCATCAGGATGTTGGCGACCTGCATCATCGGGTAGTTGAAGAAGGCGACGGGCACGGACTTGCCCTGCTCGAGGTCGGCCATCTCCGCCTTCAGCGTGGGGTTGCGCTGCAGCATGCCGAGCGGCACCCACCAGGAGAGCCACGTGGTCAGTTCCGCGTGCTCCGGCACCATGCTCTCGATGGTGAAGTGGCTGCCCTCCGGGTCCAGGCCGACGGCGAGCCAGTCGAGGGCCACCTCGATCACCGATTCGCGCACGCGCTCCATGTCGTCCGCGTAGTCGGAGACCTGGTAGTCCGCGATCAGGAAGAAGCACTCGTACTCGCGCTGGAGGCGGATCCAGTTCTCCAGGGCGCCGGCGTAGTGGCCCAGGTGCAGTGCGCCCGTGGGACGAATGCCGGTAAGGATGCGGCGGCGACCGGTGCTGTCCGAGGTCACGGGGGCTCCCTCCGTGCGGTGCCGGTTTCTTTACCTGATTCGGTACTGCCGGAATTGCTGCGAGAGAGCGATAATACAGGTGAGATCCGCAGCGGGCCACGCGGCCCGCCCGGAGAGGTATTGCCCGACGATGCAACGCGTCCGTGTCCTCCTCGCAACGTTCGTGCTGGTCGTGGCGCTGTTCGCCGCGTTGCCAGCGGTTGCCTCCGCAGGTCAGGACGGCGGGTGCAAGGGCAAAGGCTGTGAGATCCCGGAAGTCCCGTGGACGCTGATCCTGCCCGGCGCTGGCGCCGTCATGGCCGGCGGCTACTACGCGTTCAACCGCTTCCTCGGCCGCGGCGAGGACTCAACCGAGGACGAGCAGTAGCGTGATGCCCCGGGCATCCGCGTGACCTCGATCCCCGTCGCTGGGCATCGGGCCTCGCCTCTCGCGATCGTGCACCGCCACTGGCGTCTCGTGGCCGTCGTGGTCATCGGCGTCGGTCCGTTCGTCCCCTCGATCCTGGCGATGCAGGAGTTCCTGCTGGCGGACAACGCGCTCGGCTTCGTGCCGTTCATGCTGCCGCTGGCCGTGTTTCTGTTCTGGCGGAACGCGCACAGCGACCAGGGGCCGACGAAGCGCGACGTGATCGTGGACCTGTTCCTGGCGGTGCCGCTGCTCATCGGGGCGTTCTTCATCCTGCTGGTCATCCCGGCACGCCTCTCCTGGTACTTCTGGCTCAACCGCATGGACCTGCTGGCGCTGCCGATGTGGGTGGCGGCGGTCGGGATCATCTTCCTGGGCTACCAGCAGATGCTGCGGACGTGGCCGGCGTGGCTCGTCCTGTTCTTCGTGTGGCCGTACCCGGCGGTGTGGGTGCAGCGCCTGGCGACGGGGCCGATGGTGGACGGCGCGGCGTGGGTCGGCGCGCTCACCGTCAACTTCCTCCACCTCCCGTACCTCCTGGACCCGGACTACCGCACGGTCTTCACGACGACCCACCTGCCGGAGGGCGACAACTTTGTCCTGGTGATCGGGCAACTCTGCTCCGGCACCGCGGCCACGCTCGGCTTCCTGCAGGTCGGCGGCGCGATGATGCTCATGACGCGCGGATCGGGCTGGCGCCGGCTCGGCTGGCTCGGCCTGGGCTTTGTCCTCGCGTACCTCTCGAACCTGATCCGCGTGTCGGTGCTGCTCGCGCTCGCCACGGGCCAGTCGCGCGAACTCGCGGTGAACCAGGTGCACCCGGTGCTGGGTGCGGTGCTGTTCGTGCTGGTGCTCGGCGTCATGCTCGCGCTGATCCGGCCGTTCGGGCTGCGCTTCGACCCGGCGTGGCGGGGCCGCCGCCTGGCCTGGGAGCCGGTGGAGGGCGGAGGCCGCACGCTGCGCCTCGTGCTGGTGCTGGTGGCGGCGGGCGCGATCGGTATCGGCTGGTCGGTCGCGGAGGCGCAGCGCCTCGGGTTCATCGGCATCGGCGACGGCGCGCCGATGGTCGCGATCGAGTCGACCGAGACGATCCTGCCAGTGGTCGAGGGCTGGGAGCTGGTCCACCTCTCGGAGATGTCGTGGACCGACCTCTTCGGTCGCGCCTCGCGCGGCGACGTGTGGGAGTACGCGGCGACCGACTGGCAGGAGGGCGACCCCTGGGTCGGCGTGCAGACGGTGATCGCGGAGAACAAGTCGACGCTGGACCGCTACTCGATCGAGCAGTGCATTGACTTCCACGGCCGCACGCTGGAGGGCCGCACCACCGTCGACCTCGGCCACGGCGTGACCGGCGCGATCCTGCACGACACGTACGAGGACGTGCCCGGGTCCTACCTCTACTGGGTCATGCCCGTGCAACTGCCGGACGGTGAGATCCGCCACGCGCGGATCGCGCTGATCGGCGATATCGATGGGTTCACGAGGGTGATCGAGACGCCGCTCGGCGACGGGACGTCGCCGGCCACCTCGAACTTCGGGCGGGCGCTGGAGGACGCGCTGTCGGCGGTGCCGCGCGCGGACCCCGGCGAGGTGCGTGGCACGCTGGACGCCGGCATGATCCAGCTGGCGATCGGCATCGTGAACGAGATGGTCACCACGGGCGGGCCGGGAGCCGGCTATGAAGCGCCATTCGTGGAGCCGACGCCCACGCCGGCGCTGGTGCCGCTGGGCGACCTGCCGGTGACGCCCTACGCCACACCCTCGGCGACGCCGGCTACGCCGACGCCCACCATCGGGCCGTAGCGCTACATCGAGGTCGGCGCGCTGATCCCCATCAGCCGGAGCGTGCGGGCGAGGACGACGCGGGTCGCCTCCAGCAGCAGCAGGCGCGCCTTCGTCAGGTCGGGCTGGTCCGCCTGGATCACGCGACACTGCGTGTAGAAGCCGTGGAACGCGCTCGCCAGCGCCTGCGCGTAGTGCGGCAGGTGGTGCGGGGCAAGTTCCACGACGACCTTCTCGATCACCTCGGGCAGCAGCAGCAGTTCTCGGAGGAGCGCCTGCTCCGCGGGGTGCGTGAGCAGCGAGGTGTCGGCACCGTCCGAGGACAGGCCCTCCTCGCGCGCCTTCGCCAGGATGCTGGAGATGCGGGCGTGGCCGTACTGGACGTAGTAGACGGGGTTCTCGTCCGACTGCTTCTTCGCCAGGTCGAGGTCGAACTCCATGGTCTGGTTCGCGCCGATGGCGAGGAAGAAGAAGCGGGTCGCGTCCGCGCCGACCTCCTCCACCACGTCCTTGAGCGTGACGATCTCGCCGGCGCGCTTGGAGAGCGGCACCACCAGCGCGCCGCGCTTCAGCGTCACGAGCTGGAAGAGCAGCACGTCGAGGGCCTCGGGGTTGCCGCCGACGGCGGCGACGGCCGCCTTCACGCGGGAGACGTGGCCCTGGTGGTCGGCGCCCCAGATGTCGATGACGCGGTCGAAGCCGCGCGTGATGAACTTGTCGTAGTGGTAGGCGATGTCGGTCGCGTAGTACGTCGGCTGTCCGTCGGTGCGGATCAGCACGTTGTCCTTCGACTCGCCGAGGTCGCTGGAGGTGAACCAGGTCGCGCCGTCGCGCTCGACGATGTAGCCCTGCTCGCGCAGGAGGCCCATCACCGTGCCGTACGGGCCGCCCTCGTCCATCAGCGAGCGCTCCGAGAACCAGCGGTCGTACTCGACGCCGATGCCGGCGAGGTCGCGGCGGATGGCGTCGACCATGCGGTCCAGGCCGAGCCGCCCGAGGTCCGGGTCGCCCTCTTCGCCCTCGGGGCGGAGGAAGCGGTCGCCGTGCTCCGCCTTCAGCGCCTCCGCGATCTCCGCGACGTAGGCGCCGGGGTAGCCGTTCTCCGGGATCTCGACCTCGCGGCCGAACAGCTGCTGGTAGCGGGCGTAGAGGGTGCGGCCGAAGATCGCGACCTGCGTCCCCGCGTCGTTGATGTAGTACTCCTGCTGGACCTCGTACCCCGCCGCCGCCATGACCGCGGCGAGGGTGGAGCCGATCGCCGCGCCTCGGCCGTTGCCGACGTGGATCGGACCGGTCGGGTTGGCGCTGACGTACTCGATCTGAACGGACTTGCCGGCGCCCATCGTGAGCGCGGCGTAGTCGTCGCCGGCGGCGATCATGGCGGAGGTCTGCGCAGCCACCCACGAGGGCGACAGGTAGAGGTTGAGGAAGCCGGGCGGGGCCACGGTCACGCGGTCCACCGCCGGGTGCTCAGGGACGTGGCGGCGCAGCGCCTCGGCGACCTCGATCGCCTTCATCCGGGCGAGGCCCTGGATGCGGAGCGGGAGGTTCGCGGAGAAGTCGCCGTGCTCCGGGCGGGCGGGGTGCTCCGTGGTCACGGGGGGCGAGGCGAACTGCGGGAGGTCGCCCGCCGCCTGCGCCGCTGCCAGCGCACGTTCCACCAGCGCGACGATCTCGTCTCGAATCACCGGGCCAGGGCCTCTCTCCGCTTGTGGGGTGCCGCCGGGACGCGCATGGCCCGCCTCCGCGGGCCACATCGCCGGGCGCGCCGCATCGGGGCGCCCGGACGCCAGTGTATCGCGCGCCCTCGGTCGAGGCGACGCAACGAGGGTTGTGGAGGGGTCAGGACCGAGGGGGGCGATCGGCCCGCCGGAGGGCCGACCTTCGTCCCTCGTGCGTATCGGGATTCTGCCGACGATCAGATCAGGCGACCACCACACCGCCCGTTGGTGCCCCGGCTCGCCCGGGGCGGAGTTCCGCCGATGCACGAGTTCGCCTGTGAAGAGATCTTCCCCGGCTGCCCTGACCACCTCCGCGGCGCCACCGTCGACCAGTTGGTCGATGTGGTGGAGCGCCACGCGCGCCAGGTCCACCACCTCCTCTATCTGACGCCGGAGATGGTGGCGCAGGTGCGCTCGCAGGTGTGGACGCTCTGGCCGCCTCGGACCGCGGCGGTCTGACGCTGCCCGGCCGTTCTCTCTGAGACGCTCCGGTGTGAGCCGGGGTGCCTTGATCGCTTCCGCAGACAACGGACACAGCCCCGGCGCGAGCCGGGGCTGTGCTGTGTCCGAGGGCAGGCGAGGGGGCATCACGCGTGTAGTATCGCCGCGAGGCGGCCCGCCTCGCGGGTGGGCCGGAGCCGTGAGAGCGAGGCCACGCGATGAAGCGCATCCGCATCTGGACCGGCGACGACGGTGAGTCGCACTTCGAGGAGCACCCGATCGCCTTCGGCGAGGGCGACCGCCCCGCCGCCGACTCTGAGCCGGCCGAGGCGATCCAGTTCCGCCTCCGCCGCGGCGGCACGGCGCTGGACTTCCACCCGGCGCCTCGCCGCCAGTACGTGCTCTACCTGACGGCGCGCGTCCGCATCGGCTGCGGGGACGGCTCGAGCGTGATCATGGAGCCCGGCGACGTGCTCCAGGCCGAAGACACGACGGGGCGCGGTCACACCTCGACGATCCTCACGGAAGGCGTGTGCGCGTTCGTGCCGCAGGGGTGAGGGGTGAGGGGGAAGGTGGGGGGAAGGGGGCTGTCGAGGGGAAACGTGGGACAAGTGCGTCTCGCATGCGAACGCGCGGGCGGGCGGACCAATCCTCCGGCAAAGCGCTGATTGATAGAGTGACGCGAAGTAGAGGACGAGGGATTGCGAAATGGCACGACTTTCCGATGACACGCTGCTTGGACGAGATGCTTCTGAAGAGGGTGAGGATGACCTCAGCGTTGGGCCATCAGAGGCCCTGCTCACTGGCAGCGATTGGACTGTCGGCACCCTGCTCGGTCAACTGCGCACCGGACGGATTGAGTTGAGTCCGAACTTCCAGCGGCGGGAGGCATGGGATCAGCGACGGAAAAGCAAGTTCATCGAATCCCTCCTACTGAACTTGCCGATCCCGCAAATCGTGCTTGCGGAACGACGGGAGCGGCGTGGCTCCTACCTCGTCATCGACGGCAAGCAGCGACTACTTGCGGTCTGGAGGTTCGGAGCCGGTGCCAGTGACAGCGACGATGACATTGAACCCCTGCGACTCACTGGTTTGGACATCCGTAAAGATCTCAACGGCAAAATATGGTCGGACTTCGAGAAGGATCCGGATCTAGTCGCAGCAGCGGAGTTTCTCGAGAATCAGACTATTCGCACCGTGGTGATCAAGAACTGGCCAGATGCTGACTTTCTTCATCTTGTATTCCATCGGCTTAACACTGGCAGCGTCACGCTCTCACCTCAGGAGTTGCGCCAGGCACTTCACCCTGGGCCGTTCGTGACCTGGGCTGACGAGGCCTCGGCTTCGTCCAAGGGGCTCGCCAAATTGCTCGGAAACAACGGGCCTGACTTCCGAATGAGGGACGTTGAACTCCTCGTCAGGTACTTCGCTTTCACGTTCTTCCTTGCCGACTATCGGGGGAACTTGAAGAAGTTTCTTGATGACGCCTGCGATGAGCTAAACAAGCGGTGGAATCGGGAGGAAGCGAGTATCAGGGAGGAACTCGATACGCTGGACCGTGCCATCGAAGGAACGTTCGCTGTCTTTGGCGATGATGCGTTCATGAGGTGGGGTGGCTCCGGTTACGAGGGCAGGTTCAACCGGGCTGTGTTCGACATCATGGTCTACTACTTCAGAGACGCGGGGGTGGCTCGGCGCGCGGTTCGTCGAAAGGGAGGCGTGAAGGCTGCATTCCAGAGCCTGTGTGACGACAACTCATCGTTCGTCCAGTCCATCCAGACGACGACAAAGACCGCGCTGGCAACGCATACGCGTCTGAGTGAGTGGGGCCTTGCCCTTGAGCGGGTGCTGGAAGTCGATTTGCCGGTGCCATCGCTCGAAGGGGAGCGGGTTAAGCGCATCGTCCCGTGACTGAGGCAGCCCACGATACGGTCGACCAACTGGCCCGCCGGGTCGACGCGTTAGGTAGGCGCTACCTTCCATTGCAGTTCAGTGAAACCGGCGAGTACGCCCCCGAACTGCAGGATGACTTCCGCGCGTTCCGAGTTCTCGCTCACGCTGAGGTTGAACACTGTCTGGAGACGCTTTCCAAGCAGGCCGCCGAGCAAGCCGTTGTACAGTGGCGGCGGGATCAGGTACCGACGCGAGTCGTGGTGACGTTGCTGCTGGCCTACGTCCCGCTACAACTCTACGATCTGTGGGACGCGCAAGCCTCACCCAGAATCGGCCGCCCACTCGTGGTGTCCTCATCCGGCGCTACCCCCACTGCCGATGCTGTGGTCGCCGCCGGACTAAGGGAACACCTGAAGGTCATCAACGACAATCACGGCCTTCAGTCCCAATATGTGACTCGTCTCTTCCAGCCAGTCGGACTTCGACGTCGTGACTTCGACGAGTCGTGGTTGGCGGATCTGGACTCGTTCGGGGCGTTGCGCGGGAGTAGCGCGCACACGTCGGCGATCGTTGCGAAGAGCATCAACCCAAAGGATGAGATGGACCGTGTCCAGCGGGTGATCGCGGGTGTCCGCGAACTCCAGCGTGCCGTCCGGCGCGTCGTACCTGGCCACTAATGAATCTCCACCGTGACGGCGGCGGCGCGCTCGGCGACGGAGTAGCGGAGGGCGCGGTGCTCGGGGAGGGCGAGGTCGGGGTCGGCGTCGAGGAGTGACTCGGCCTCGCGGCGGGCGGTGTCGATGAGGCGGGTGTCGAGGAGTGAGGCGACGCGGAGGGTGGCGAGGCCCGACTGCGCGGTGCCGAAGAGGTCGCCGGGGCCGCGGAGTTGCAGGTCCGCCTCCGCCAGCGCGAAGCCATCGGTGGTGCGTTCCAGTACGGACAGCCGCTCCTCCGCCTCCGCGGAGGGGTCATCGGCGAGCAGGAAGCAGGTCGAGGGGTAGTCGCCCCGGCCGACGCGGCCGCGGAACTGGTGGAGTTGCGCGAGGCCGAAGCGGTCCGCGCCCTCGATCACCATCACCGTCGCGTTCGGCACGTCGATGCCCACCTCCACCACGGCGGTGGAGACGAGGATGTCCGCATCGTGGCGGGCGAACGCCTGCATGACCTGGTCCTTCGCCTTCGAGGCCATGCGTCCGTGCAGCAGCAGGATGCGGTCCGCCAGGTCCGGGAACTCCTCGGTGCGTAGCCGTTCGACCTCCTCGGTCGCGGCACGTGACTGCACGCTGTCCGAGCCTTCGACGAGCGGGCAGATGACGAAGGCCTGCCGGCCCGCCTCGATCTCCCGGCGCACGTGCGCGAACGCCTCGCGCCGCTGGATGGGGGTGAGGTAGCGCGTCTCGATCGGCGTGCGGCCGGGCGGCATCTCGTCGATGACGGAGAGGTCCAGGTCGCCGTACAGGGTCAGCGCGAGCGAGCGCGGGATGGGCGTCGCGGACATGGCGAGCAGGTGCGGGGTGATCTGCTTGCCGGTGGCGGCGTTCGCGCTCGACTCGATCCCCTTGCGCCGGAGCAGGCCGCGCTGCGCGACGCCGAAGCGGTGCTGCTCGTCCACCACGGCCAGGCCGAGGCGGTAGTAGTCCACGCCCTCCTGGATCAGCGCGTGCGTGCCCACCACCAGGTGCGCGCCGCCGTGCTTCACCGCGGCCAGCGCCTCGCGACGTTCCTTCGCGCCGACCGAGCCGGTGAGCAGCACCACGCGCACCGGCAGCGGCATCCCCGGCACGGTGACGAGGCCGTGCAGCGGCGGCTCCGCCTCGCCCGAGAGGACGCGGCAGAGCGTCCGGTAGTGCTGCTCCGCGAGCACCTCCGTGGGCGCCATCAGCACCGCCTGGAAGCCCTGCTGCACGAACGAGAGCATGGCGGCGAGGGCAACGACCGTCTTGCCGGAGCCCACGTCGCCCTCGAGCAATCGCGACATCGGCCGGGTGAGGGCGATGTCCTCGCGGATCTCGGTGAGCACGCGGCGCTGCGCGGGGGTGAGGGCGAACGGGAGCGTGGCGAGGAACGCCTCCGCCACGGTGTGGTCGGTGATCGCGGGGGCGTCGCCGCTCTGCTGCCACTCGCGCTTGCGGGCCTGCACGCCGATCTGCACGGCGAGCAGTTCGTCGAAGGCGAGCCGACGCTGCGCCTCCAGCAGCCGCGCCTCCGAGTCCGGGTAGTGGCACTGGCGGGTCGCCTCGGCGAGCGGGAGGAGGCCCAGGCGGAGGCGGATGGAGTCCGGCAGCGGGTCCTCCATGCGGTCCAGGTACTGGTCGATCAGCTTCTCGATGACGCCTCGGAGGGTGCGCTGGGCCAGGCCCTCGGTGAGGTGGTAGACGGGGAGGAGGCGGCCGGAGGTCTCGCCGGCGCGGTCCAGGCGCTCGTACTCCGGGCTCTGGAAGCCGGGCTGGCCTCGGAAGACCGTCACCTTGCCCAGCAGGGCGACCTCCGCGCCGACGGGGAGCGCCTTCGCCATGAAGGGCTGGTTGAACCAGGTGGCCTTCCCGCGCGCCATGCCGTCCGACAGCCACACCTCGGTCGCCTTCAGCCGCCCGCCGCGCCCCATCGGGATCACCTTCGAGGACTGGATGTGGCCACGGACGGTGGCGTCCACGCCGGGGCGGATCGCGGCGATCGGGATGGTGTTCGCGAAGTCCAGGTGGCGGAACGGGTAGTGCCGCAGCGCGTCGCCGACGGTGCGGATGCCGAGGCGGTGCAGGCGCTCGATCGCCTGGCCTCGGAGCCCCGTCCCGGCCTGCTCGATCGGCAGGTCGAGGCCGGCGGCACCCGGCGCGACCTTTCGGGCCGCGGACGGCGACTTC
>PHBR01000085.1 GCA_002840675.1 Chloroflexi bacterium HGW-Chloroflexi-9 | reverse complement strand
CCGAGCGTGGGGCACCCTCCGACGAGGAGCGCGAGGCGTGGCTGGCCGGGGCGACCTGGTGCTGGCTCACCGCCTCGGCGGCCGTCGCCAGCGGCCTCGGTGGTGGCGGCGAGCGGGTGCCGGACGCGGTGATCGAGGCGGCGGCGCAGGCACTCGCCGGGCTGGCTACCGGGACGGCATGAGCCACCCCCAGGACGCGCTTGCACGGGCGGAGGCGCAGGTCGCGGCCGTGCTCGACGATCCGGCGTCCCGACTCGCACTGCTCGCGCGCACATACCGGGGCCCGGATGGCGATGCGCCTCGGCGCCTGCCCTACCGTCGCGCGGCGTTGTCGTTTATGAGGTGGCAGTTGCGCCGTGGCGTGCTGGAACCGCTCGACGCGACTCCGCCGGGCAGCCAGTGGTGGCGCGCGATCAACGAGCGCTTGCTGCGAGATGGCTGCGAGGCCGTTGCGCTCGCCGGCGGGCTGGGCGGCGAGCCGTCATCGCCAGCGGTGCGCCTCTGGCTGGCCTTCATCGCAAGGCCCACGGGACGTAACTGGTACCGCGCCCACAATGCCAGCATCGTGAGCGCCTACTTGCAGCACCGGCTGCTCGCGGAATCAGAGAGTGCGCCAGAACGCTTCTTCATGAACGTGGCACTGCCGCGCGTGCTGTACGCGCATGCGCTGGTCGGGGCGCCCCGGCTCGCCCTCGGGCGGTTCGCCCCGCTCGGACGCCTGCTGGGCGACCCGAGGCTCGGGATGGCCGGGGCGTTCCTGTCGCTTGGTCACGTCCTGTCGGTGCGCTACCCGCTCATGCAGGATGTTGAGGGCTACATCGGTGAGAAGTATCGCCTTGGCCGGCTGCTGGACTACGCGGTGATCGGGCCGCGGTTGCAGGCACTCTACGAGTGGTCCGCGGAGGAACTCGGCGAACCGCGCCTCCTCGACGTCATCCAGGATGGCAGCCCGATCTATGCCTGGCAGTTCGAGGAGCGGCACGTCTGGCGGCCGGAGCGCATGCCACTCCTCGGCCGCGTCCTGGCCCGGGTCACACAGGCGCGCTGACAGTTGCCGACCCGGGCGCGGATTGTTCCCAGCGAGCGCGGCTCGGTACACTCGGAGCAGCGCCCCCGTAGCTCAGGGGATAGAGCACTGGCCTCCGGAGCCAGGAGCGCAGGTTCGAATCCTGCCGGGGGTACCATCAGGTTTCCATTACGCCTCGTCCGCCGCCCACACGGGCGGTCGCCTGTTTCTGGGCCGTGGACCGGGCGGTGGTCTTCTCCACGGAGGACACGGTGAGCGACGAACGGCGTGACCGGCGAGAGCGCCGGCGGGCGCAACAACAGCGCCGAGAGCAGCAGCGCCCGCAGCGCCGCAAGGAACGTCGACAGGCGCCCACGGCGGCGGGCTTTGCCTCCGCCGGCCCGGTCGAGTTCCCCGGGATCATGGGCTGGATGCAGCGCAACAGCCGCTGGCTGTTCCTGGGCGGCATCGTGGTGCTCGTGCTGTCCATGGGCGCCGGCGTCATCGCGATGAACTCCCCGACCCCGGAGGCGGCTACCCCAACGCCCACCGCGACGGCCACCGAGACGGCGGAGCCGACCTCGACCGCCGAGGCGACCCCGACCGAGGAGACAATCCAGCGCACCTACTCGGCCCCGCCGCCGATGACGATCGACCCCGCGAAGACCTACGAGGCGGTGTTCACCACCTCGAAGGGCTCGTTCACGGTCACGCTGGACGCGGCGAACGCGCCGTCGTACACGAACAACTTCGTCTTTCTGGCGGAGAACCAGTTCTTCGACGGGCTGACCTTCCACCGTGTGCTGGAGGGCTTCGTCGCCCAGGGCGGCGACCCGGAGGGCAACGGCTTTGGTGGCCCCGGCTACGTCCTCCCGAAGGAGACGAACAGTCTGCCCTTCGAGGAGGGCATCATCTCGATGGCCACCTCCCCGGCGGGGGTGAGCGGTTCCCAGTTCTTCATCACGCTCGCGCCCCAGCCGGGGCTGGAGGGTGACTTCACCGCCTTCGGCCGTGTCACGTCGGGGATGAGCGTCGTCAAGGCGTTCACCCTCCGCGACCCGTTAAAGCCGGATCAGCCCGCTCCGGACGTCATCCAGAGCGTCACCATCACCGAAAAGTAGGGAGCCCCACATGGCGAAGCAGTACGACGCCCCGCCGGCGATCATCACCAGCCCGGACAAGCGCTACACCGCGGTGGTGACCACCCCGCACGGCGAGTTCCGTATTGCCCTGCTGCGCGATGTGGCGCCGATTACGGTCAATAACTTCGTGTTCCTCGCGCGCGAGGGCTTCTATGACGGCACGACCTTCCACCGCGTGATCCCGGGCTTCGTCGCCCAGGGCGGCGACCCCACCGGCACCGGCCGAGGTGGCCCGGGCTACCGGTTCCAGGACGAGATCTCCGACACCCCCTTCGTTGAGGGGATTGTCGGCATGGCGAACGCGGGCCCGCACACCAACGGTTCGCAGTTCTACATCATGATCGGCGACGCGCAGCACCTGACCGGGCGCTACACCGCCTTCGGCCGCATCGAGTCCGGGATGGACGTGGTCCACAAGATCCGCACCCGCGACCCGGAGCGCGACGCGAACCCGGGCGACGCCATGCTGAAGGTCGAGATCATCGAGGAGTAGCCCTCCCCGGGCACCCTCCTCCGGGTACGGATCGGGCCGCTTCCCGCCGATAGTTACGGCGGAGGTTCGCCCATGCTGTCGCCCGGCCGTTTCACGTCCCTGCCCATTCTCCTTGCCGGTGACGCCGAGGCGGATCTGGACGCCCTGCACGCCCTCATGGAGGGCGCCGAGGGGCGCCTGGCTCAGGCCCGCAGCGTGGCGCTCGCGTGCGCCGCGCTACGACGTGTGGAGTACGGCGTGGCAGTGGCAGATGTCGCGACGGTCGAGAAGGGGTTCACCATCCTCCGTGCCGCCCGCCGCACTCGCCCGGTCACGCCGGTGATCTGCCTGCTGCCAGCCTACCTGGACCCGTGGGGCTCACCGGCCTCGGAGCGGGTCCACGAACTGGCGTTCGCGGTGCGTGTGCATCCGCTGGACGCGGAAACCCTGCAGGACCTGGTGACCGCCGCGCTGGAGGCGCCTCGGATCATCCCGCTCGCCGGATTACCGGATCACGCGGGGATCGAGTGGAATCAGGGAGAGGAGGTCGCCTGAGCGAACGCCGCCGGGCGGTCTAGGGGCGCTGAGTAGCCGCCCGATCGCGGCTGGCCTTCCGCTCCACGTACGCCATCAGCCCGAATGAGGGCACAAACGCGGCGAACGCGACCAACGACGGCACGATGAATCCGCCCAGCAAAAAGAGCAGCCCGATCGCCAGGGAAAAGGACATTCCCAGGATCGAGCCGATGCGGGCGACGAGGACGTAGGGGGGGATTCCTTCAGGCATGGTTCTGCACAGGATCGTAGCACCAGCCTTCTCTGACATCGACGTCGCGGACACCGACCTCCGCGCGCGGCTGGTCGCTGCGCGCTCGGCATGGCGGGCTCGGCGGGCATTCGTGCTGCTGCTCACCCTCCTACCCGTTGCGGCGTTCTTACTGACCGAGCGCGTCCCTCCCACCCTCATCGTTCCCGTGATCCTGTTCGTTCTCCTCTCCGAGACCGAAGTTCACCTCACGCCACGGCTCGGGTCGGTGCGTGCGGTAGACGTGTCCACCGTCGCCTTCCGCGTCCTGTACTCGATCCTGGCAGTCTTCGCCGTGGAGCCGGCCGCATTCTGGCCGTGGGTGCTCCCCGTCGTGCTGGTGCTGATGATCGTGAACTCCGCCGCACTCCTGCCCGGGTGGGGGCTCGCATGCGTGACCCTGACCACGAGCCTCGCGCACCTTGCATCGAGCCACCTGGGTGCCAGCGGGCTGCTGCATGTCGAGACGATCACGGGTTCGCCGGTGGTGCGCCTCGGGCTGTCCGAGGTCCTCGCGGTGTCATTCGGGCTCTTCCCGCTGGTCGCGCTGTTCCTCTACGTGCGCACGCGTCACGTCATCCGGATCCAGCGAACGCTGGAGGGCACCATCACGGAGTTACGGCTGGCGCAGAACGAATTGCAGTCATCCCAGGGACAGCTCCGCCGCTACAACGAACAGTTGAGCGAGGACATCGAACGCCAGACGAGCGAACTGGAGGAGCGGAACCGCTCGCTCTCCATCCTCAACGCCGTCTCGTTCGCCCTCGCCGAACCCATGGACGACCAGCGCGCCCTGGAGCGCGCCGCGCGGCTGGTCGCGCGGTTGCTGGGCGTCCGGGCCGCGCAGGCCTATCACCGCACCGGGACGGAGGAGGCGGGCCACCTCTTCGTGACCGTGGCGGCGGAAGATATCCACGCACCCCGCCTGCCAGAGGTCTTGCTCCGCGCCGTGGCCACCACCGGGCGCCCCCTCTCCTCCGAGCGGGTCGACTGGGAGGTCGGTGTGGAGGTCCCGGACCTGGGCGAGCCATACGCCGTGGTCCCGCTGGTCGCAAAGGGCCGGGTACTCGGTGCGCTGGCGCTGATTGGCGCCGGCAACCTTCGCTGGGACGACGACGGTCGCCACCTGCTCCTGCTCATCGGCCGGGAGATGGGGGTCGCGCTGGAGAACGCACGCCTCTTCGCCGAGGCGATGGAGAAGGCCGCGCGGGAGGAGTTCCTTGCGGAGGTCTCTCGTCTGATGAACGGCGAGGCCCGGGGCGAGCGCACGCTGCAGCAGGCACTGACCTACGTCGGCGAGCACCTGGGCGCGCGCGAGGTGCTCCTGCTCACCGTCGCCGACGGAGGCCGCACCGTGAAGGTCTGGGAGCACGTCCAGCAGGCCGCCGGGACCTCCTGGCTGCTGCCGCTCAGCCGCACGCTGCCGGGCCTGGTTGCTGACCGGTATGCCCCCGTGGTGCTGGGGTCGGGCGGTGAAGGTCCGCTGTCGGCACGTTTGGCCTCGCTGGGAGCGGGCACGCTGGCTCTGGCCCCGGTGATCGCGACGCGTGGCCGTCCGTCGCTGCAACTGGACGCCGGCCCCGTGGAGGAGGGCTTCGACCTGGCACAGACCACGCCCGCGCTCTCCGCCGTCCTGGTGGTGGCGATGGACGCCGGGGCGCCGTGGTACGCCGAGGGCACAAAGATGGTGCGCCGGGTCAGTGACCTGGTGGCACGCCGCATGGAGGCGGACGAGTTGGTCGCCCTGCAGCAGCAGCGCATCCATGAACTCACCGGGCTGGCGGAGGTGGCCCGGAGCATCCAGTCCACGGCGGACATCGAGCGGCTGTTTGCTGCGTTCGCGACCGCCCTCTACCGCCTGGTGCCGTACCGACGTCTCTACGCCGCGCGCCTGGACGAGTTCGGGGATCTGCTGCCAATCCCGGTCTTCGCACCCCGTGGCCGTGTCCTGCAAGAGGCGGCGCCGGTCGCCGAGGACCGCGATCACCCGTGGTTCGGCCTGCGCGCGCCGGTACGGTGGCGCTCGGGGGACGGGGATGCGCCTCCGGTCTTTGAGGCAGAGTCCCCGCACGCGGTGATCATCCCCATGCGGCCGAAGGGGCAGATGCTGGGCAGCATCGTCGTCGGCCTGGACGAGGCGGCAGGGAGCGACGAACTCCATATCCTGGAACAGGCTGTGGAGCAGCTGGCGCTGGCGCTGGACGGGACGCTGCTCTACCAGCAGGCCACGGCGCGCGCATCGCACATCCAGGCGCTGAGCAACCTCGCGCGGATCGTCGCCTCGGTCGTTGACCTGCGGGAGGCGTTCGCGGCCTTCGCGGAGGAGATGCGCTGGCTGATCCCGTTCGACCGTGCGGTCATGCTGCTGATGGACGAGACGGCGGGCAGCGTCCAGACATACGCCACCTATCCGGAGACCGGTGCCGGCGCTGCCGCGTCACTGCTTTCGACCTCGATCGCGACCGTGCCGGTCCACGCCGGCACCGCGGTGGTCGTGCGCCGTGACGACCCCGCGTACGCAAACCTGGACTGGGAGGTGTTCGGTTCGAACGTGGCAGAGGTCGCGGCCGTGCCGGTGAAGCAGGGGAACCGCACCGCGGCGGTCTTCGCGCTGATCCACTCGTCTCAGTCGGTCGCGGCGACCGATTCGTACGAGATCTCCGACCTCGCCGCCCTGGACGAGGTGGGCGGCCTGCTGGGTGTGACGATCGAGCGACTGCGGCTGTACGAGCAGGCAGAGCACGGCGCCAGGCACGACTTGCTGACCGGTCTGCCCAACTATCGCTTCCTGCAGGAGCGGTTCGAGGACCTCCACGCCGGCATTGACGGGCCCGGCGAGAGCGCCGTACTGGTCATCGACATGGACAACCTCAAGATCTTTAACGACTCACTGGGACACGAGACCGGCGACCGCGTGATCCAGATCGTGGCGCGCGAGTTGCGCGCCGCCTGCCGGGAGCAAGACTTCGTGGCGCGCACCGGCGGCGACGAATTCGTGGTGATCATGGAGGGTGCGAGCACGGAAGGGGCGCTGTCCGCCGCAGAGCGGATCCACGCCGGCCTGGAGGCAGCGCACGAGGAGATCCCCGGTGTCGCGGTGCGCATCTCCGTCTCGATCGGCATCGCCTCGGCGCCGCTCGACACGGGCGTGCCCACGGAACTGATCCCGCTCGCCGACCAGGCGATGTACGAGGCAAAGTTCGGCGGCGGCCACCGCACGGCGCTCGCCCGTGATCGCGGCGCGGATGTCGGGCGGGGCCCCATGCGGATTCACAACCGGCGACTGGCCGAGTCACTCGTCCGGACGGTGTTGAGCGGGGCGGACGCTGCGGAGACGGCTGCGTGCGCGCTCGCCCAGCGCTGGGTAGCGGCTTCCGTGACCGAACTCGGCGGCCGGCCGGAGGCCGTCCCGCAGTTGCGGATGCTCGTCGCTCTGGAGGCCTCGCGTCGGATCGAGTCACGGCGGGACGATGAAGATACGCGCCTGGGGCGCTACTTCCTGGAGGAGTTACGTCGTGACTGGGCGTCGTCCGATCGGGCGGACGCCCGCGAGATCGTGGAGAAGATGATCCCGGATCTGGTAGGCATCGCGTGGCGTGTGAGCGGCGCGAAGGGCGCCCCGTTCTCCGTCGACGAGGCGCTGCGTCACTTCCTCGAGAAGCACCCGGGCGCGCAGGAGCACCCGTCCTGGGAGACGATCGAGCAGGTCATCCGCAAGGTGGAGGCGGATCGACGGCGTCAGCAGGCGGCGTAAGCCACCGCGACGGCGGGGGAGGATGGTCGGGGCGCGCGGATTCGAACCGCGGGCCTCTGCGTCCCAAACGCAGCGCTCTGCCAGGCTGAGCTACGCCCCGACTGATCGGACGCTACGGACGCACGGCCTCCCCGTCAACGAGCATGCGTGGACACGAGGGCGAAGGCGCTAGTCGCGGCGGCGGGCGACCCCGCGGATCTCCTCCACGGACGCCACGCCCTCCGCCTCGCACCACCTCGTGAATTCGTCCAGGATGCGCCACGGTGCGGCCGGATCCAGGAACGAGGCGGTGCCGATCTGCACGGCGGTGGCGCCCGCCATCACGAACTCCACCACGTCCGTCCCACTCATCGCGCCGCCCGAGGCGATGATCGGGATGTCGACGACGCCGGCCGCCAGGTAGACGTTCCGGAGCGTGACCGGCTTCACGGCCGGGCCGGAGAGCCCGCCGAACACGTTGGCCAGCACCGGGCGGCGCTTCTTCACGTCGATGGCGATGGCCGGGATGGTGTTGCTGACGGTGAGGGCCTGCGCGCCCGCCTCTGCGACGGCCACGGCGATCGGACGGATGTCGGAGACGCTGGGCGTCAGTTTCACGAGCATGGGCAGCGAGGAGTGCGCCGCGACCTCTCGCACCACGGCCGCGGCCTGGCGCGGGTCCTGGCCGAACTCCAGCCCGCCGGCCGCCACGTTCGGGCAGGAGATGTTCACCTCGATGCCCGCGACGCCCTCCACGCCCTCCAGGCGCTGGGCCAGGGTGCCGTACTCCTGCAGCGTCTCGCCCATGATATTGACGATGGCGGGGACCGACCAACGGGCCCAGATCGGGGCGATCTCGCGCACGAGCGCACCGATGCCGATGTTCTGGAAGCCGATGGAGTTGATCATCCCGGCGGGGGTCTCGACCGTCCTCGGAGTGTCGTTCCCGCGGCGGGGGCGCAGGGTGGTGCCCTTCGAGACGATCGCGCCCAGCGCCTCCACATCGTGGTGGCGGGACATCTCGATGCCGTTGGAGAAGGTGCCGGACGCCGTCATGATCGGGTTCCGGAGCCGCAGTTCCATCTTGTGGTGGGGCGCCAGGTTGACGGTCAGATCCATCGGCGAGGGCTCCCGAGCGGCCGAAGGCGGCTTGCCGGACGGTGACCCGTCCGCGCCCCATCATACCGTCGAGGTTCCTCGAACGCCGGGGCAGGGAGAAGCAGAAGGGCGGCGTCCCGGAGGACGCCGCCCGTTGTGGTCTGCGGTGGCGCGGTGGCGCCGGTCGCTAGGCCTCGTCCGCCAGCGAAACGTCGTCGATCTTGGACGAACGGAAGGCCGTGCGGCCCACCTCGTTGCGCAGCGAGTTGCTCTGCTCCCACATCACCTGCTCCGTCGAGTTGGTGAAGGCCTTGTTAGCGCCGCAGCGCTTGCAGACCCCGTGGCTCTCGCGACCGTTGGGGGTCTCGATCAGCCAGTGGTGGACGCAGGACGCGGGGGTGCGGACCGGGTTGGCCTCAGCCTCGCGCGTGGCAGTCGTGCTCTTGGAATCCATCTTCGTGTCCTTTGCCGCGGGGCGACCCGTCACCGTGACTCGTCTGTCGCCTGTCCGCTCTGTCGGGCCCGGGTTCCATCCCGTCCGGCCCGCCCACCAGTGCTACACCACCGGTCTGCAGGATCATCGGTGGCGCCTGCGCTCAGGTCAACGTTGTTTTGCAAAATAAGTGCTAAACTACGTTAATCATGAGTAAACGGAGCCTGACCAGCGGTGAATTGGCCCGAACGGAGCGCCTGCTGGCCTCTGGACGGGACTCAGACACCGCCATTCCTGCCGGGGTGCTCTCTCCGTATACTCGGAGTCAGCACACAGTGGCGTTACCGGCGCGTTGCGGGCAGCCCCGCCTGTCACCGGTTGTCGTGACATCAGAACGCCGCGGGGCCCCAGAAGGTTCCCGCGTCCGCGCCGCCTCGAATACGTAAGGATCCTCGATTTGGCTGACCAGAACGCGGTCCTCACGGCCCTCCGGACCGTGAACGACCCGGAACTGCACCGCGACATCGTGTCGCTCAACATGGTGCGCGAACTGACCGTGGAGGACGGGCGAGTCGCCTTCTCCATCGTCCTCACCACCCCCGCCTGCCCCCTCCGCGAGACCATCGACACCGATGTCCGCGCCGCGCTCGCGAACGTCCCCGGCATCCAGGCCGTGGAGATCGACTGGGGCGCCGAGGTGAGGAGCACTCACCGCGAGGGCGGCCCGAAGCCGGTCCAGGGCGTCCGGAACGTGATCGCCGTCGCCTCCAACAAGGGCGGCGTGGGCAAGTCCACCGTCTCCGTGAACCTGGCGGTCGCGCTGGCGCGCCTCGGCGCGAAGGTGGGCCTGCTGGACGCCGACATCACCGGCCCCAACATCCCGACGATGATGGGGCTGGAGGGCGGCATCCAGGCCTCCGGGCAGCAGGGCCTCCACCCGGTGGAGGCGCACGGCGTCCAGGCCGTTTCGCTCGGCTTCGTCCTGCCCGCCGGCACCCCCGTGGTGTGGCGCGGACCGATGATCGGATCCGGCGTCCGCCAGTTGATGCATGACGTGGACTGGGGTGACCTGGACTATCTGATCATCGACCTGCCGCCGGGCACTTCGGACGCGTCGATGAGCATGGCGCAGGACGCCCTGATCGCCGGTGCGGTGATCGTCTCAACCCCCTCGAAGGTGTCCGTCGAGGACGCGCGCAAGGCCGTCGGCATGTTCGACCGCCTGGGCGTGCCGATCTTCGGCGTGGTCGAGAACATGAGCAGCGACATCTTCGGGCGGGGTGGTGCGCGCGACGCGGCCGAGGACCTCGGCCTCGAGTTCCTGGGCGAGATCCCGCTGGACGCGGCCGTCCGCCAGGGCGGCGACGATGGCGTCCCCGTGGTGGTCGCGCAGCCCGAGTCTGAGATCGCCGCAGCATTCATCCATCTGGCGGAACAAGTGGCAGCCCGCTGCTCCGTCCTGCAGTTCGCCGGTGAATCGGGGGGCATGTGACCCAGAACGATCCCTTGCTGGACGTGTCCGAAGAGGGCTCCAGCCCGCGACCTCGTCGTGTCGACTCGCTGATCGCGGGGCGGCGTAAGCCC
>PHBR01000084.1:10536-15835 GCA_002840675.1 Chloroflexi bacterium HGW-Chloroflexi-9 | reverse complement strand
GCAACTACGTGAACGTCATTGTCGCCGGCAAACAGCCGTCGCCGCTGTGGCTCGATATGGACGCAGCCATCGCGCATTGCACCCGTGGGCTGGGTATCTGGGAGTGGGCAAGCAGCGACGACGGCGGCGAGCCTGCTGCAGGCGCGTGGCATCCGGCCGCGCGTGCTCACTGATGGCGGCGCGGAAGACCTGGTCGCGGCGACCGTGACCGGCGCGCACGCCTGACGGCGTGAGGCTGCGCTACGCCTCGACGGTCGCGGGGACGGCTACGGGGATGGGGCGCGGCCGGCGGTTCGCCAGCATCATGCCGGCGAGGATGAGGGCGAGGCCGGGGATGAGCGCGAGTTCGAGGCGCTCGTCTAGCACAAGCCAGCCCCAGCCGATCGCGGCGACCGGCGCCAGGTAGGTGACCAGGACGACCTGCGTCGCCTCCACGTTCTTGAGCAGCCAGAAGTAGATGATCATCGCGACGCCCTGGCTCAGGAACGCGAGCGCGGCCGTGGCCATGAGCACGCGGCCGCTCAGCGCCGCGAAGTCCGGCACCTCACCGGAGGCGACGACGAACGGCAGCAGCATCGCGAACGCGATCAGGCTCTGCGAACCCGCGAGCAGCGTGGAGTCCGCGCCCTGCAGACGGCGACGCGTGATCACCGACCCCGCCGCGTAGCCGAGCGTGGCGAGGACCACCGCCAGCACCACCGTCCAGATTGGCACGGCGCCGTTGAGGATCGCCGCGAGGTTGGACGGGATCTGCTGCTCGCCCCACGGGATGAGGAAGAGCGGCAGCGCGCCGGAGACGAGCGCGACGGCAGTCACGTCCCGCCAGTGCGCGAACGACCGTGGCAGGGTGGGGCGTCGCGCGGCGGCGAGCGCCAGGATCAGCGCCGCGCCGCCACCGAGACGCGACCAGCCGATTGCGGCCGGGGTCATCTCCTCCAGCATCACCTTGATGAGCATGAAGGAGGAGCCCCAGATGAGCGCCAGCAACAGCAGTGCGGCGAGATGGATGGGACGCATGGCGGAGGTCGTTCGCTAGGAGCGGGCGCGTGCGAGGCCGGCGGTGAGCAGGTCCACGCCGGAATGCTGGCCCTCGACCACCGCTTCCACCTCGAACAGTTCGTGGGTGGGGGTGATGCCGGTCTTCGCGACGACCGGGCTCGCGTTGAGGTGGTCGATCACCGCCTCTGCCTGCGCGCGCTCCTCGAAGAGGTAGAGGGCGCCCCAGCGGCCGCTCTCCGGGCTGGAGATCCAGGTCTTCTGGCGGAGCCCGGCCATCTGCTCGAAGCGCGCGATCGACTGCTCACGCAGGTAGACGCGCAGCTCCTCGAACGTGGCGTTCGAGCCCTTCGACAGGTCCCAGAGGACGAGGAGTGCGTGCATGGGGGGAGTATAGGGAGCCATTGCCCGCCCGTCGCCGGCCAATGGCGCGGCCGGCGCGGACGTCGTTGGTCAGACCTCGGCGCGCATGTAGGCGGTGGCCAGGGAGTCCGCGTACTCGTTCCAGAGCGAGCCGTCGTGCGCCTTGATCCAGAGGATGCGCGCCTTCGGCCGCTCCTGCGCCAGCGTGTACGCCTCCTGCACGAGGTCGAGGTTCTTGACCTCGCCGTCACGGCGCTTCCAGCCGTTGCGCTCCCAGCCCTTCGCCCACTGGGTGAGCGTGTTCACGACCAGCTGGGAGTCGGTGTAGACGTCCATCTCCTCGGCCGGGCCGAGCATGCGGAGGCCGTGGATCATCGCGGTGAACTCCATGCGGTTGTTGGTGGTGTGCGGTTCCGCGCCGAACTCCTGCGCCACGACCACGCCATTCACCGCGTACACCACGCCCCAGCCGCCGGGCCCGGGGTTGCCGGAGCATGAGCCGTCCGTGAAGACGCCCGTCCGAGGGCCACCCGTGAAGCGGGCGATGACCTGCGCGGTAGTGAGCAACGCACCCTGTGTGCCGGAGGCGCCCCGGTTCCGGGGGCCTCCGCTACTCCAGCGCGACACCGTTGTAGAGCATCACCGGGTCGCCCTTGAAGACATCGCTCTCGAGGTTCGCAACGACGACGATCGGGCGGTCGGCGACGACCACGGCGGAGCCCACCCAGCCATCCGGGAGCTGGCGGTTCTCCCACTGGCGGAAGGTCTGCGCGCCTCGGACGACGGTGGGGGCGGGCGGGAAGAGGCCGTCCGGGAACCGGCTGGAGTAGTAGATGACATAGACGTTGGCGGCGGAGCCGTCCCACGTCTGGACGCGGAACCATGAGTTCCAGCCGCGCCCGCCGCCGAACGGGCCGTAGTTCTTGTTCATCACCGGCATCACCACCTGCCGGGACGCCTCGTCGGCCGTGAAGCCACGGTAGTCGGCCAGCGAGCCGTCCGATGACTGTCGCTGCACGACGACGGCGATGGGCGAAGCCGCCTGCATGCGCACGGTGCCGTAGAAGGTGGCGGGGAGCTGTTCGCCGGCGGGGAGGCAGCCGGTGGGGCCGGTGCTGCGCTGGTCGCAGGTGCGGGCGCCCAGCACGGTGACGGTGGACTCGCGCTCGTACTCGGAGCCGTCCGCCGTGGTGCCCTGGAAGAGCAGGTTCACCTCGTTCGGGACGTTGGGCTGGGCGCTCATGATCCGGAAGCGGGTGGTCACCGTGCTGGTGCCTTCCGTGGCGTTCCGGTCGACCATCGGCAGCAGCACCACCTGGCTGAACTCGTCCTCGCCCAGCGAGCGGTAAGTGGAGAGGCCTGCCTGCGTGCGGCTGCGGGTGTCGACGACCACCGCCAGTTGCTGCGAGGCGGCGGAGAGGCCGGAGCCGGTGGGCTGCGTCACGACCAGCGCGGCACCGTTGAAGCCGAACGGGACCGGGAGCGAGGTCTCATCGCGGACCCACGAGGCACGCGGCGCGATCGACTGTCCGCCGTTCGGGCAGCCGGGTGACGGGGTGGCGGGGTCCACGGTGGGGTTACTGCCGCCCTCCGCGTAGTAGAGGATCTGGGCGCACGCCGGGGCGTCTTCGCTGACGTTCTCCACCACGATCCGGGACACCTGGCTCCCGGTGTTCGCCACCCAGGGGAGCGCGTGCCGGGCGGTGCCGGGACCCAGGCGGAGCGCGTCGCCGGCGATCTGGAACTCCCCGTCCGTGCGCAGCACGTCCCGCGCGAGGAGGGCGACGAAGGGCTGGTCCGCGCTGACGTACGCTGAGCCGCGGTAGTTCTGGGGGAGGCTGGAGAGCGACTGCTGGAAGAAGGAGCGCCCGAAGCCGGGCCGGAGCGCCTCGCACACGCCGGCGGTGGGGCAAGCGTCGCTGGCCACGCGGTTGCCGGCGTTGTCGTAAAAGTCGATCTCGATGGCGGAGGAGGTCTGGCCGACGTTCTGGATGCGGAGCCAGGAGTTCTCGTCACGCAGGTCGACGCTCTGCGCCACGCCTGCGTCGCCCGAGAAGGCGAACGCACCGAGGGCGAGCATCAGGAGGACGGCGAGGACGGCGCCGGAGCGCGAACGCCACCGCCGCCAGCGGACTGCCGGCACGAGCCTACGGCCTTTCTTCCCCCGCCTCCAACCATCCTAGACCACCCGGAGGGCGGGAGGCGACCACCGGCGGGGGTGCTGCCTCGCCCGCAACGGGAGCCGGTGCTACGATTCGTCGCCCGGCCTGCGGTCGGGGATTCCTCGGGGTGTAGCTCAGCTTGGCAGAGCGCTTCGTTCGGGACGAAGAGGCCCGCGGTTCAAATCCGCGCACCCCGACCACTCACACCCATCTACCCCCTGTCACCCTCGAAGCGCCCTCAGCGGGTGCGTTCGTCGTGGTCCGGGCGCGGCGCGGTGGCCTCCACGCCCATCAGCACGCGCGCGCCCCACGGCCAGAGCCGAGGGGCAGCGGCCACCACCGCGACGGTGGCGGTGCCGCCGACGAGGAACAGGCCCAGCATCAACGCCAGGTCGTCCTGGGCGAGCATGGAGTCTGAGACGAGGCGGTGGGAGAGCCAGCCGATGAAGTACGGCTTGTGCACCAGGTAGATGGCGAAGGCGTACGGGGCGAGCCAGAGCATGGGCCCCACGGCAAGGCGCGCAGGTGAGTTGAGGGTGGCGCGCGCCAGCGGCGGCCACACGAACATCGACGCGGCGCTGAAGGTGAAGACCGTGATGCCGAAGTACGACACCGGCGTGTGTTCGGATGTGGCGTACATCCACGCGTAGAGCGCCGCTGCACCCGCCATCGTTGCGACCGCCACCAGGGTGACTGCGCGGGGCCAGCGGAGGTCCGGCCACGTCCGCGCGACCGCGAGCCCGACCGTGAAGAAGCCGGCCCAGACCAGCGGGTTGCGGTAGGCGAGGACCGCGAGGTTGCCGCGCATCTCCTGCTGCTCGTACCAGGCGACCATGGCCAGGTTCGCCAGCGTCATGACGACGGCCAGCGCGATCGTGGCGCGCCGCGAGGCGTGCAGGAACGGGTAGATCGCGATGGTCAGCGCGGCGAGGACGATCAGGTAGTAGAACTGGCCGCTCACATCGAAGAGTGCGTAGGCGTTCAGCAGCGCGCGGTCGATCCCGCCGCGCCGCCATGCCTCGTACACGAACGCCAGGGTCAGCCAGGTCAGGCCAGGGATCAGCACGCGACGCGCGCGGCGCCCGGCGAAGACGCCGAAGCCGGGCGAGTGGTCGCGGGCGACCAGAAAACCCGAAATGAACAGGAACATCGGTACGGCGCCGTGGGCGAACAGGTGGGAGAGGCGGATCGTCCACTGCTCCCAGTTCGGGATGCCCGCGGACTCGCTGAAATACACGTGCAGCCAGAGCACCCAGATGATCGCCGTGCCCCGGATCACATCCAGTTCCGGGAGGAACGCAGCCCCCGGCCCGGTCGAGGGCTCTGGACGGGCGGGCACGTTGGTGGCGGTCACGGGATCGACGATCCTCCCTGCCCTCGTTGCGCTCAAACCGCCGTCCGCCGGGTAGCATCCGCGCGATGAATGCAGACCGCCCCACGATCCTGATCTCCCGCGCCGAACCGATCCCCGGCCAGGACTGGGAGGACTACGCGACCTCCGTCGCGGCGGCGGGTGGCGACCCGCGCGCGGTGGAGGTGACCGCGCCGCTGGACCCCTCTGCGTTGCCGCCGCATGCCGGGGTGATCGTGACCGGCGGCGTCGACATCGACCCCGCGCGATACGGGGAAGCGCCGTCCGAACGCCTCGGCGAGGTGAACCCGGTCCGCGACGAGGCCGAAGCGGCCCTCATCCAGCACGCGCTCAGCGCGGGCGTCCCGCTGTTCTGCATCTGCCGCGGCTTCCAGTTGCTGAACGTGGTGCACGGCGGCACGCTGCT
>PHBR01000084.1:0-10520 GCA_002840675.1 Chloroflexi bacterium HGW-Chloroflexi-9 | reverse complement strand
GGCGCGCGAGCCACATCGCGCGCGCCGTGGCGCCGACGGCGTCAGCATCGAGTCGGGGTGGCACGAGGTGGCCGTGACCGCGGGCTCGCGGCTCGCCTCGATCGCCGGTCGGGCGACGCTGCGCGTGAACTCGCTGCACCACCAGGCGGTGGAAACGGCGCGGGTCGCGCCCGGGTTGCTGGTAGCGGCGGTCGCGCCGGACGGCGTGGTGGAGGCGCTGGAGGTGCCGGCGCACCCGTGGGCGCTGGGCGTGCAGTGGCACCCGGAGCGCGCGGAGATGGCCGCGGATCCGGCGCTCGCCGTTGGTGCGGTGCCGCTTTTCGAGGCGTTCGTGGCGGCGTGCCGCGCGCGAGGAGGTGGGTGATGGCGAACGTGGAGCCCGCGGAGCCGGTGACGCCGGACGGGCCGTTCCTCTACTTCTCGTTCGGCTCCAACCTGGAGGCCGCGCGTCTGCGGATGCACTGCCCCAGCGCCCGCTTCATCATCCCGGCACGCCTCGATGGGTTCCGCCTGGGGTTCACGATCGAGTCGAAGCGGTCGTGGATGGGGGGCGTGGGCGACATGGTGGCGGCGCCGGGCGACCACCTCTGGGGCGCGCTCTGGGTCATCGATGCCGCCGAGTCCCACGGGCTGGACGAGCAGGAGGGCGTGTTCCGCGACCCGCCCGCGTACCGCCGCGTGACCGTGGAGGTAACGACCGCAGCCGGGGACCTAGTGCGATGCCGCTCGTACCGGGTCGCGCACCCTGATCCGCAGGGGTTCCTGCCGTCACCCGCCTACCGCGACACCATGCTGCGCGGTGCGCGCGAGGTCGGGTTGCCGGTGGCATACGTCGCGCGGCTCGAGCGAATCGAGCACAACGGGCGCGAGGGTGGCACCGCGCACTGAGCGGGGCGCCGGCTACGACGCGCGTACCTCCCGCGGCAGGGTCACGGTGAACACCGAACCCTCCCCCGGCGTGGACCGCACGCTGAGGCTTCCGCCCATCGCTTCGACCAGGCGCTGAGCGATCGGTAGGCCGAGGCCGGTGCCGTCCGACGAGCGCAGGTTGGAGCGCCAGTACGCCTCGAACAGGTGGGGGAGGTCCTCGGCGGCGATACCTGGGCCTGTGTCGCGCACGGCGATCTCGACCCGGTCACCGTCCACCGCGCGCACGCGGACTGCGACTTCGCCCCGTTCCGTGAACTTGATCGCGTTCCCGACGAGGTTCGTGAGGACCTGGCGGAACGCGCGGTGGTCCACGGTCATGTCTGGCGGTGCGGCGGCCACCTCCGCGTAGACCGTCACGCCCGGCCGCGCGAGCGCGGCGAGTTCCTCGACGATGTGTGCAACCGCCGGGCCGGGCGCGCACGGCTCCGGGAGGAATGGCGTCCGCCCCGCATCGATCCGGCTCAGGTCGAGCAGGTCGGCGATGATCGCCGCGAGGTGGCGGCTGGAGGCGAGGACATCGTCCAGGGCGGTGACCTGGTCGTCGTTCAGTTCGCCCATCTGGCCGCCGGCGAGCAACTGGGCGTAGCCCAGCACCACGTTTAGCGGCGTGCGGAGTTCATGGCTCAGCGTGCTCAGGAATTCCTGCCGCTGCGTGGCGACGTGCTGCAACCGGTGGTTCTGCTCCTGCAACTGCGCCGTGGCGCGTTCGACCTGCTCGGCGAGCCGGTCCGCGAGGGAGCGCTGCGCCTCCAGCGTCCGGGCGACCATGACGGCGGCGGAGGCGACGGTAGCGAGCTCCATCAGCAGGTCTTCGTCCGCCTCGGAGAACTCGCCTTCGACGCGGTCGGAGAGCTGGATCATGCCGATCGGCTGGCCGGCGGGGCCGCGGAGTGGGGCGGCGAGCCACCCGCGCATGGGCGGATGGTGGTCGTGCTCGCTGCCGAAGCCGCGCCAGGCGGGGTGCGCCTCCAGTTCTTCCTGCGTCATGCGGAAGGGACGGTTCTCGTCCAGCACCAGGCGGTAGATCCCGGAGCCATCGGTCGGCACGTCGTAGTCGCGCCAGCGAGCGTAACGGTCGGAGAGTGAGATCGCCGTGATCCCCAGCCGCCCACTGTGGCCGTTGAGCAGGCTGGTGATGGACTGGTGCGCGGGGATGAGGGTGCGCGCCACCTCCGTCAGGACGCGCAGGCGGTCTTCCACCGTGGCGGCGCTGTTCACGGCCATCGCAGCTGACACGAGCGACTGCAGTCGTTGTGCGGCCATGTCGCGCACCGCCTGCTCCTGCTCGGCGCGCCGGACGTCCTCCGTGACGTCACGGTGCTCAACGAGGATGGCGGCCGGCTCGCCGGGCGTGGAGATCAGGGTGACAGAGCGGTCCACGATCACCACGCTGCCGTCCCGGTGGCGCATCCGGACCCGGTACCGCTCAGGGACTTCCAGGCCAGCCACGCGCATCCCGGCTATTCCCCGCACCATCTCTGTGTCGTCAGGATGGATGTGCCCGAACGGCGGGAGCGCCAGGAACTCATCCACCGTGTAGCCCAACATGTTGGCCATGGCCGGGTTGCAGAACATTGCCCCGCCTGCGAGGTCGAAGATGGCGACGCCGCTCTGGAAGGTGTCCAGGATGCGACGCAGGCGCGCGGTCTCCGCACGCTGCGCTGCCGCCTCCTGCTCTTCGCGCAGGACCTGCTCCGTGATGTCCACGTTCTCGGCGAGTGTCCCCTCCACCACACCGTCAAAGGTCATCGTGGAGACGTTGCGGTCCACCCAGACCGTGCGACCGGTGCGGTGCATCAGGCGGACGCGATACCGCTGAGGGGCGTCCTCGCCGGCGGTCCGACGGCGCCCGAACTCCCGGATCATCTCTCGATCTTCCGGGTGGACGTGTTCCAGGATCGGGCGCGCCATGAACCCCTCGATGGAGTAGCCGAGCATCTCCGCCATGGCCGGGTTGCAGAACAGCGTGCGCCCGCCCGGCGCGCGGATGGTCACGCCCACGCGGAAGTTGTCCAGGATGCTCTGCAGGCGCTCGGTCTCCGCGCGTTGCGCCGCGGCGGCCCGCTCGGTCTGGAGCACCTGCTCCGTGACGTCCATGTTCTCGGCGACCGTGCCTTCGATGACACCGTTGGCGACGACGAGGGCCACGCTGCGGTCGACCCACACCGTGCTCCCGTCTCGGTGGAGCATGCGAAGGCGGTAGCGGTTGGGGACATCCGTGCCGGCAAGGCGGTCGCGGGCGATGTCTATCGTGCGTTGCACGTCCTCCGGGTGAATGCGCTGCGCGAACGTTGTCGCGAGGTACTCCTCCGGCGTGTAGCCCAGCATGGAGGCCATTGCCGGGTTCACGAACACCACGTTGGCCTGGTTGTCCGTGATGATGATGCCGTTCTGGAAACTCGCGAGGATCCGCTGCAGCCGTTCGGCTTCGGCGCGCTGCGCGCTTCGCTCCTGCTCCGCACGTTCCACGTCTGCGGTGACGTCCCGGTGCTCGATGAGGATGTGCTCCTGCCCATCACCCATGGGGAGCATCGTCACCGAGCGGTCGACCCAGAGCGTTCGGCCGTCACGGTGGAGGAGCCGGGTGCGGTAGTGGGTGGGCGCGTCCTGCCCGGCGCGGCGGGCGGCGGTGTAGTCGCGGATGCGCTCAACCTCGTCGGGATGGAAGCGGCGCTCGAGCGGGAGGTGGAGAAACTCCTCGGTGTCGTATCCCATCATGCTGGCCATCGCGTCGTTGGCGTAGGTCGGCTCTCCGGCGCCGCCAATGATCCAGACCCCATGCTGGGAGTGATCCAGGACGGACCGCAGGAACGCCTCGCGGTCCCTCAGGTCAGCGACCTCCGGCGACTGGGCAAGGGCATCCCGGAACATCACCAGCGCCCGTCCCGGCGCGTCGGGACGGGCATCGGGCAGGCGAGCCAGCACCACGTCGACGAGGATCCGGCGTCCGTCCGCGTGCAGGCGGGTGGTCAGCCCGCGCAGGAACGGCCTGCGACTCGCGAAGAACCGTTCACGCGTGGCACTCGTCCGCTCGCGTTCCTCCGGGGCGACCAGCTGGTTCGCGTTCATGCAGAGGAGTTGGTCGGGCGTGTAGCCGAACATCTCGCACATCGCTCGGTTGACCTGAAGCACCCAGGCCTCGCCGTCCACGACCAAGACACCGTCCGGGACGCGGTCCAGCGTGGTCGGGTCCAGGGGGAGGTCTGTGCTCATCTACCCACGGTACTTTCGGCGGGACACCTATCGGAATCGTGCTGAGAGACCTTTAGAATCGTCGTTGAATACTAAGGTAACGATGCGGTCTGCGGCGCATTGTCAGAGACGAAGCCAGCACGTTCATCGTGCGGTCGGAGAGGAAGTCGTGACCACACCTGTCTGGTGCTGTGACGCCCCGATTGCCATGCTGATTTGATGAGGATCCTGGACCGTCTCATCGGGCAGATGCACGCTGTCCGGGCCGCGCGGGACGACGCGCTGCTGCGTGATCGCGCGCGCATGCACCTCTGGGAGATGGACCGCGCCCAGACGGGCGCGCTGGTCACGAACGTCGCGGGGCGGTACGTCACCTGCAACGCCGCGTTCAGGGCGCTTACCGGGTACACGCAGGCGGACCTTGATCGCCTGCGCTCGCCAGAGGTGATGGCGCCGAGCCAGCGCGAGCGCATCCGGGCGCTCCGGGAGATGCGCCTGCAGGGCCGTGCGTCCCCCGACGAGTTCGAGACCGCTGTGGTGCACCGGGACGGCACGGTCATCCCCGTGCTGGCCCGCGCGAGCGCGTTGCACCTCCGCACGGGGGTCGCTGCGACGGTCCTGGAGGTGGTCGACCTCCGCCGGATCAAGGCCACGGAGGAGCACACCCGCCTGGTGCGCGAGTCGCTGGAACACCTGGCGTATGCCGCTCCGGTGCCGATGGTGGTCACGGACGCCGAATGGCGCGTGCAGTTGTGGAGCCCCGCGGCGCAGCGCCGGTTCGGCTGGTCGGAGGCGGAGGTGCAGGGACAGCCGTTGCCGCTCTGGCCCGCGGAGCGCCTTGAAGCGTTCCGCCGCGAGGCACGAGACGTGCGCTCCGCGGCCCCGCTCACGCTGGTGGACGAGCACTGCACGACACGGGGCGGACGGTCGCTCGCGGTGGATGCGCGCATCTCCGTGATGCGTGACGGCGACCGGCTCACCGGCTTCGTGGTCTCCCTGGAGGACGTGGTGGACCGCGAGGAGGCGGAGCGCGCGCGGGAACTCGCGCGGGTCCGGGACGAGTTCCTGCACACCATGAACCACGAACTGCGGACGCCGTTGCACTCCATCCTCGGCTTCTCCGAGTTGCTGGACGGCGGCATCTCCGGGCCACTCACCCCCGAGCAGCGCGAGCACGTACGTGACATCCGGTCCGCGGGTCAGCATCTGCTGGCACTGGTCACGGACATGCTGGACGTGGCGGCGATTGACCTGGGCGACTGGCGTACCGCGCACGAGCCGATCGGGCTCTCGGCGCTGGCCGCCGACGCGATCGAGGAGGTCCGCGCGGCCGCAGCGGAGCGCAGCCTGTCGGTGAACCTGGATGCGCCGGAAGAGGTGGAGATCACGGCGGATGCGCGCTCCGTGCGCCTCATCCTCCTGCACCTGCTGACGAACGCCCTCAAGTTCACTGACCGCGGCTTGGTGTCGGTGGTGGTGCGCCGGGACGGGGACACGGCCATTCTGCGCGTCGCGGACACGGGGATCGGGATTGACGAGCGCGACCAGCGGCGCCTGTTCGACGACTTTGTCCGGCTCCGGCAGGGCGGCGGCCGGCTTCCGTCTGGCACGGGCCTGGGGCTGGCGCTGGTCCGGCGCCTGGTGGACCTCAGCGGCGGAACGATCGATGTCGAATCGACGGAGGGTGTGGGCTCCACGTTTACGGTCCGATTACCGGGCGGGATGACCTCCCGATGATGGGGCATCCATTCGTGCTAGTGGCCTATGGTGAGCCTCGTGACTGAGAACGGGCACCGCGACCGGCGGACGATGAGCATCCTCGTGGTCGAGGACGACGAGCGCGGTCGCCGGCTACTGGACGTGCTCTTGCGCCAGCAGGGCTACGCGGTCACCGCCGTGGCCGACGCTGCGGGCGCCTTCAACGCGATCGCCAACCAGGTCTTCGACCTCATGACCGTGGACCTGGGCCTGCCCGACCTGGGCGGTATGGACGTCGTCGCGCATGTGCGGGAGGTCAGCGACCTGCCGGTCGTCGTCGTGACGGGCCGCAGCGACCTTGCGGACGTCGTCACGGCGCTGAGCGCGGGCGCGGATGACTACATCGTGAAGCCGGTGAACCCCCCGGAGTTCGCCGCCCGCGTGGCGGCGCTGCTCCGCCGCGCCGCGCCCCGCCGTGAGACGGAGGTCATGTCCTACCGGGACGCCGAGGTGGTGGTGGACTTCCAGACGAACGAGATCCAGGTGGTGGACCGCCGTTCGACGATGAGCGACACGGAGCGGCGGCTGCTCCGGCTCCTGGTCGGCAATGCGGGCCGGGTGATGACCCATGACGACATCCTGCGCCGTGTGTGGGGGGAGGGGTACGAGGACGCGATCGCGAACCTCCACGTCTACGTGAACCAGTTGCGCCGCAAGATCGAGCCCGTCCCGACGAGCCCGCGCTACATCGAGACGCACCGAGGGGTGGGCTACCGCTTCGTGCCGTCGCCGGACGGCGCGGTGGCGTAGCGCGGCCTCTGGAACCGTTCACGGCCGCGATGCGTTCTACTGGTGACCGGGCGGCCGCGCGCCTCGGCCGGGCGTTGCCCGCAAGGAGATCTTCATGACCCGACACCGACTGCTGATCACGGCTGCCGCAGCGCTCGCGCTCCTGGGTGCCGCCTGCACCACCGAGGCCGACCCCACGCCCACCCCGAGTCCGGCCGGTACCGCCTCCGCCACGCCAACGCCGGCCGGGCCCACTCCCACGCCTCCGGCCACGGAGACCGCGCCTCCTGCTGCGGCGGCCGACTGCGAGGCGCTCCCGGCCGTCCTGCTGGACTCCTCCTTCGTGCTTGTGACCTCCGCCACGGCGGGCACCGTGATCGAGCCCGGCACGGAGGTGAGCGGCTGCTCGCGCACCTTCGAGTCGCACATCGACTGGCGGCTGCTGGACCGTGACGGCAACGAGGTCGCGGCCGGCTTCACCATGGGCGGCGGGGTGGACGGCGCCGGCGCGTTCACGTTCGTCATCGATGGCTACAGCGTGGCGGAGCCGCAGGTCGGCCAGCTGGAGGTCAACGCGCCCGACCCGTCCGGCGGGGAGGGCTTCCCGTCGTCTCAGCACCGCTTTCCGGTCGTCCTGTTGCCATAACGACAGGCCCCGAGGGGCTGGCGATTCTGACGAGGGCGCCCGCAGGCGCCCTCGTTCGTGCCGGGCCACGCTGGTAGAATCGAATCTACCCAGCACGTCCCGGCACGAGCGTTCGTACGCGTCGCCAGCGCGAAGGGCCCATCATGGTCAACGAGTCCCCGGATCGCGTTCAGCCGCGTCGCGTCGAAGACGAGATGCGGACGTCCTACCTCGACTACGCGATGTCCGTCATCGTGTCTCGAGCGCTGCCGGACGTGCGCGACGGGTTGAAGCCGGTCCAGCGCCGCATCCTCTTCGGGATGCAGGAGCTGGGCGTGGGCCCGACCTCCGCCTACAAGAAGTCCGCCCGCATGGTGGGCGAGGTGATGGGCAAGTTCCATCCCCACGGCGACAGCGCGATCTACGACGCGCTGGTGCGCATGGCGCAGGACTTCTCGCTCCGGTATCCGCTGATCACGGGGCAGGGCAACTTCGGCTCTGTCGACGGCGACCCGCCGGCCGCGATGCGTTACACCGAGGCGCGGCTGTCGCCGCTGGCGATGGAACTGCTGGCGGACATCGACCGGAACACGGTCAACTTCTACCCGAACTTCGACGACTCGCTCATGCAGCCGGAAGTGCTGCCGGCGCGCCTGCCGAACCTGCTGCTCAACGGCTCCTCCGGCATTGCCGTGGGCATGGCGACGAACATCCCGCCGCACAACCTGAATGAGTTGTGCGACGTGGTGACGTACCTGATCGATAACCCGGAAGCCACCGTGGACGAGGTGTTCGAGGCGGGGCTGATCCACGGGCCGGACTTCCCGACCGCCGGCATGATCTTCAACCGCGCCGAGATCCTGAACGCCTACCGCACCGGGCGGGGCCGCATCATCATGCAGGCGCGCATGGAGGTGGAGGAGACCAAGAACGGCCGCAGCCAGATCGTGGTGACGGAACTGCCGTTCCAGGTGAACAAGGCCACGCTGATCGAGAAGATCGCGGACCTGGTGCGCGGCAAGAAGATCGAGGGCATCTCCGACCTCCGCGATGAGTCCGACCGCCACGGCATGCGCATCGTGATCGAACTGTCACGCAACGCGACCTACCGGTCGGTGCAGTACCAGCTCTACAAGCACACCGCGCTGCGCTCCTCGTTCGCGGTCAACCTGCTCGCTCTGCACGAGGGCCAGCCGCGCACGCTGAGCCTGGTGGAGGCGCTCAACGCCTTCATCGAGCACCGGCGCGAGGTCATCCGCCGCCGCTCCGAGTTCGACCTGGAGAAGGCGCGCGACCGCGCGCACATCCTCGAAGGCCTGCTGAAGGCGCTGTCGCTGTTGGACCTGGTGATCCAGACGATCCGCGCGTCCGCCTCCGCGGAGGCGGCGAAGACGGCGCTGATGGCGGCGCCGTTCGAGTTGAGCGACCGGCAGGCGCAGGCCGTGCTGGACATGCAGTTGCGCCGCCTCGCCCAGCTGGAGTCGCAGAAGATCCAGGCGGAGTACGCGGAGTTGATGGAGTTCATCAACTATCTGGTGGACCTGCTGGAGCACCCCGAGAAGATCGACGCCCTGATCAAGGCGGACTGCGTGGAGTTGAAGGAGAAATACGGCGACGCGCGGCGGACGCAGGTCTTTGCCGCCGCCGTGGACGACATCTCAGAGGAGGATCTGGTCGCACACGGCCAGGTGGTCGTCACGCTCTCCGACCGCGGCTACATGAAGCGCGTCCCCCTCACCACCTATCGCGTGCAGCGCCGTGGTGGCCGAGGTATCACCGGCCAGACGGTGCGCGAGGAAGACGCGATCCGTCACCTGACGGTCTGTGACACGCACGACTCCCTGCTCCTGTTCACGGACAGCGGCAAGGTCTTCTCGCTCAAGACGTACGAGGTGCCGGAGGGTTCGCGCACGGCGCGCGGCATCCCCGTGGTGAACCTGGTATCCATGGAGGCCGGCGACCGCGTCACCGCCGTGGTGGCTGTGAATGACTTCGGCCGCGACTCTATGCTGATGGTGACCGAGCGCGGCATCGTGAAGCGGACCCCGCTCAAGGAGTTCGAGTCGGTCCGCAAGCCGGGCCTGATCGCGATGCGGCTGGACGATGGCGACCGCCTGATGGAGGCGCGCCCCGCCAGCGAGACGACCGACGCGATCATCGTGAGCAGCGACGGCCAGGCGATGCGCTTCCGCGCCGGCATCCTCCGTGTCGCGTCGCGCGCCTCGGGCGGTGTCCGTGGCATGAGCCTGCGCGACGACGCCCATGTGATCGGCCTGGTGATGGCCGACGACGGCGACGACCTGCTGGTGGTCTCCGAGCGCGGCATGGGCAAGCGCACCCCGGTGGACGAGTACCCCGCGAAGGGCCGGGGCGGCAGCGGCATGCTGACGTTCCGCGTCACCCCGAAGAGCGGCCCGCTGGCCGTCGCACGGATGGTGCGCGCCGACCACCAGCTCATCCTGGTGTCGCAGCAGGGCATCGTGATGCGCACCTCGGCGGGCTCGATCAGCCAGCAGGGACGCTCCACGCAGGGCGTCCAGGTGATGAACGTCGGCACGGACGACCGCGTCGCCTCGGTGGCGCGTGTCGACCAGGCGGAAGGTCCGGACGACGGGGACGAGGGTGATGAGGCGGAGGGCGGCGTGCAGGCGGAACTGGGGACGGACGGGGCAGCGCTGGCGTAACGGGGACAGGTCCCCGCTCGCGACGCCCCGCCTACACTGGAACCGTGCCGCACTCACTGGACGACCTCGGCGAGTTCTCGCTCATCGACCGCATCATCGGCCGCCTCGGTGACGCCGCCGCGCGCGACATCCTGGTCCCGCCGGGGGACGACGCCGCGGTCTGGCTGCCGCCACCCGGCGCCACGGTGGCGACGATTGATGTCCTGACCGAGGGCACCCACTGGCGCCGTGACACCATGACCCTGGGCGATGCCGGCTGGCGTGCCGTGGCCGCCAACGTCTCCGACCTCGCCGCGATGGGTGCGCTTCCCGAGATGCTCCTCGTCGGCATGACCCTGGGCCCCGACGTGACCGTGGAGGATGTCGATGCGCTGGCGGAAGGCCTGGCCAGCGCCTGCCGCGCCCACCACGTCCGGATTGCCGGCGGCGACCTGGTACGAGGCGCGACGACGAGCGTGAGCATCGCCGCGTACGGCACAGCGCGGATGCGCCGCGACGGCACGCCCGCCCTCCTGCGTCGCTCCGGCGCTCGCCCGGGTGACCGCGTGGCGGTGTCCGGGACGCCCGGTGCGTCCGCGGCCGGGCTCGCGCTGATCGAGGCG
>PHBR01000083.1 GCA_002840675.1 Chloroflexi bacterium HGW-Chloroflexi-9 | reverse complement strand
GGCCAGCGCGCCCCACTCACTCACCACGCACCACCGTGCACGCGGTCGACGCGCAGCGCGTCCGCCGGGAACGGCACGCCGACGCGCTCAAACCGTTCGATGAACCGGGGCTGCAGCCCGGTCGGCATCAGCGTGCTCGTCAGGCGGCCCTCGGCGTCTTCGCCGTCCACCACCATCACGAACAGATCCTGGAGGGTGATCATCTGCCCCTCCATCCCGGCGACTTCGGTGATGTGGCTCACGCGACGGCTGCCGTCTGGCAGGCGCGAGACCTGCACGATCAACTGGATCGCGGAGGCGATTTGCTCCCGGATCGCGTGATCGGGCAGGTCGAGACCCGCCATCAGCACCATGTTCTCCACGCGGCTGACCGCGTCGCGCGGCGTGTTGGCGTGGACCGTGCTGATCGAGCCGTCGTGGCCGGTGTTCATCGCCTGCAGCATGTCGAAGGCCTCGCCTCCGCGGACCTCGCCGACAATCACGCGGTCCGGCCGCATGCGCAGGGCGTTGCGCAGCAGGTCGCGCTGCGAGATCTGCCGGTTGCCCTCCAGCCCCGGCGGGCGCGCCTCCAGCGACACCACGTGCGGCTGCTGCAACTGGAGTTCGAGGGGGTCCTCGATCGTGACGATGCGCTCGTGCGCATCGATGTACGAGGAGAGCACGTTCAGCAACGTGGTCTTACCGGTGCCGGTCCCGCCGGAGACCAGGATGTTCAGTTCCGCCCGCACGCACCCGCGCAGGAACGCCTCCGCGGCCTCCGAGAGCGTCCCGATCCGCACGAGGTCAGCCGACAGCAGGCGCTGCCGCGCGAACTTGCGGAGCGTGATCTTCGCTCCGGACGGTGAGGCCGGTGGCACGACGATGTTCACACGCGATCCGTCCGGCAGGCGCGCGTCCGCCATCGGCGACGCCTCGTCCACGCGCCGGCCGAGGGGCGCGACGATCCGCTCGACCACGCGCATGACGTGGCTCTCGTCGCGGAACGTCTGGACGGAGCGCTGCAGGCGCCCGTTCCGCTCCACCCACACCTGGTCGGGCCCGTTCACCATGATCTCGCTCACGGAGTCGTCGCGGAGCAGCGGCTCCAGCGGCCCCAGGCCCAGGACGTCGTCGATGATCTCCTCGACCAGCGCCTGCCGGAGTTCACCAGCGCCCTGCAGCGGGTAGCCCTCCACGATCTCGTGGGTGGCGCGGCGCACCTCCGCGCGCGCCTCCGCCGGGCTCAGCCGTCCGAGGCGGTCCTGGTCCAGTTCCTCGATCAGTTGCCGGTGCACCCGTTCCTTCACCTGCACCAGCGCCGGCGGCAACGCGGGTGCCTCCGGCACCACGGGCCGGGGGGGCGCCGCTGGCGCCTCCACCGCGGCGACGGAGGGGTCGTGCTCCGCGGTGGAAGGCGCCGGGCGCGGGCTGGCGAAGCGCTCACGCAGCATCGGCTAGCGACCTCGCCGGAACAGGCCGCCGAGGACGCTGCGGTTGTCCGCTTCATCCGGCTCGGTGGAGCCGCTGAGGAGTGCCGCCAGCGCCTCGACCCGCCGGGCCATCTGGGCGCGCGGGGACGCGATCACCAGTGGCTCACCGCGCTGCGTGGAGAGCGGGACTTCGCGGTCGTGCGGGATCGTCCAGAACACGTCGCAGCGGACGGTGCGGGCGATGTCCTCGTCCGTGATCGAGTTCGCGTTCGTCGCGTGGTTCACCACCAGCTTCAGGCGGTCGTCCTCGAACCCCTCCTCGCGGAGCGAATCGAGGGCGATGCGGGCGTCCTTCACGCTCGCCATGTCCGCGCTGGTCACGAGCAGCGCCGTCGTGGACTCGTCCAGCGCAGCGGCCACCGACGGCCCGAACGCGCCCGGGGTGTCCACGATCACGAAGTCGAACGTGGTCGCGAGGGAGCGGATCAGCCCGGCGATCGCGTCCGCATCGGGCGGCGCGTGGACCCCGCCGGCGTGACGCGCGGGGAGCACCCACACCCCGGAGGGGTGCTGGACCAGGTAGGACTTCACGTCCGGCCGCTGGCCCAGTTCGACCTGTGCGAGCAGGTCCGCGATCGTGCGCTCCGGCTGGATCCCCATCGTGAGGGCCACGTCACCGAAGTAGGCGTCCGTGTCCACGACCACGACGCGGGCGCGCGTCCGCCGCGCGAGCGTGATGCCGAGGTTGGTCGCGAGCGTGGTCTTCCCCACACCGCCTTTCGGGCCAAACACGGTGACGACGAAGCCGGCCGTCGGTGCGGCCTCACCCTCCGGTACGGGGTTCATGATGCGGTCGACCGCGTCCGCGTGCCGCGTCCGCGCGGCGCGGAGCACCTGGTCGATGCGGTTGGGGGAGGCCGGGCTCACGATGTAGCCACGCGCGCCGGCGAGCATCGCCTTGTGGGCGGTGGCCGCGTCGTCGCGCTGCGAGATGACCACCACCGTCGACCGCGGGGAGGCGGCCTGGACCACCTCCAGCGTGCGGAAGGCGAGCGCCAGCGGCTCCTCCACGTGCACCAGCACGATCTCCGGCCGCAGTTCTCCCGCGAGCCGGGATGCCTCGATGCCGTAGGTTGCCTCACCGACGACCGCGTACTCCAGTGTGCCGAGCGTCTGCTTGACCTGCGCCCGATGGTCAACGTCCGAGTCGACGATCAGGACTTGCTGATTCCGCCCCATCGCAGTCCTCCTACCCGATCCGGCCCCGCCCTGGGGCTACTCCGTCACCCGGGGTCGCAGCGCGAGGCGCAACTTCCCGAGTTCGTCCACCTGCACCAACCGCCGCGCCTCCTCCACCGTGACCGCCAGGGTGACCGTGGTGTCGAGCGACCGCGGGTTGTCTGCGCCGGCTTTCGAACCGGCCTGCGCTTCGTCGCCGACGGCCACGCTGGACACTGCCAGGACCGGGATGTCGCGCAGCACCAGTTCGGCGATGCCCGTGGCCTCCTTGGTCACCACACCCAGGACGTCCACGCGGTCGCCCGGGGTGATGAAGCCGCCGGTCCGGATCACGTCGTTCACAGCGACCGAGACGGCGACACGGCCTGGCGGGATGAGCACCGCGAGCCCACCGCCGGCGGGCTGGTTGCTGACCTTCGCCGACATCAGTGGCTCGCCCGCGACCATCGGGAACAGCGCGTACTGGCCGATCGCCGCCTCGGTGCTGCTGATCGTGCCGGTGCGGAGCGGCGAGCCCGCGTCCACGCGCGCCTCGCGCAGGTCGGCGGCGACAAGGCGTGCGCCGACGGCGACATCGCGATCGAGCACCAGCACCGTCACCTGGTCCCCGCTCGCTTCTACCGACGCGCCACCGAGCGCGACATAGGCCGCGCCGCCACCGAGCACCGCGAGCAGCACCGCCGCCAGCATGGAGCCGTTCAAGAATCGTCGCATTGCCGCCCCCTATGCCGTCGTCACTCGACGATTCGGACCATCCGTGAACCCACGCCGGGCTGGAACGCAGCCCACTCACCGCCGGGGACCACCGTGTCGATGAACCGGCCGATCACGGAGCCGTTCGCACCGCAAGAGTCAACGAAGAACACCGCGAACCCCGTGACGAGCGCCTGATGCACCTCCGGGAAGACGACCGTGGGGATCAGCACGAGGCGCGTGTTCGCCCAGTCCAGGACCCGGTAGCCCTCGGCGGTAGTCTCGATGACCTGCGCGAAGGTCGCGTCGTTGCCGGAGATGCGGCCGCTGTTGCCGGAGCAGCCACTGCCCTGCTGGGTCGGGCCCTGCATGTTGCCGGTGGCCACATCTTTCACCTGGCCGACGCGCACGACCGTGTCCGATCCCCAGCGGATGCGGTCGCGGTACTCGTCGGCGCTATTGGTGCCGGTGTCATCGATGTCGAGCGCGTGGAAGTTGCCCTGCGAGGCGCCATCGCACTCTCCGCCGCCGCCGTTCGAGCCGAGCTTCAGGCAGTAGGTCTCGCCGAAGACGAACCCGGCCGGCGGATCCTCCACACCCCAGGGCATCACGCTGCCGATCCCGCCGACGATGCCAATCTGCGCCGAGCCGCGGCTGCTGACCGCGCCGAGAGAGAGGCCGAAGCCGCCAGCGAAGAAGAAGGAGACCTCGCCGTCCGTGCGGACGGTCACCCGGTCGTTAACCGTGGACTCGGAGGAGAACATGACGTCGCCCGCCGAGATCTCGTACCCGTTCATCGCCGCGTAATCGATCGCGGCCTGCTCCGCTGCCGCCAGGGTGAGTGGGTCGGTGCTGGGAAGGTAAGACGCAGCTGCGAGGGCGGCGGCGTCCGCAGCGTTCTGCAGCGCGCGACGCTCCACGAACAGCCGGGTGCCGTCGATGACCAGCGCCTGCATGCCCATCACCGCCGGGAGCGTCAGGGCGAACAGCACTGTGCTGATCCCGCGCTCGGAGCGCGTGACCCGTGCTGCGGCCAGCAGGAAGGTGACCAGACGGTTCGATATTCGAGTCATTATTCGAGCCTCATCGTGGTCTCGCCGACCACGGTCATCGCGCCACCGGGCACGAACGCGGCGATCAGCGGTGTGACGGGGACCACGTCAAACTCCACGCGGACGGTGATCGGGTCGCCGGCCCGGTACGGGCCGCCGTCCATTACCCATCGCGCCTCGGCGACGGGCAGCCCCGCGAGCGAGTTCTCAACGCTCGCACGGACGGTCATCTCGCAGCCGGCGTCCAGCGTGCAGCGCGCGGCGCCCACCCGGGCACCCTCGCGCGAGGCCTGCGTGACGATCGCCCAGGCGTTCACCATGCGGCCGATCTCCAGCGCGCCGAACACCAGCGTCATGAGGACGAGCATGACCAGCGCCAGTTCGACGAGCGCCTGTCCGCTCTCGCCGCGGTCACCGATCAGATGTGGAATGACGCGCATGACGTACCCGCGTCTCTCTCCCATGGGGGTGAGTGCGCCCCGGGACCACCGGCCAAATTGGGCGGCAAGCCGGCGGTCCCGGGGCTCCCCTTACGGGCTGAGCCGAACGAGGCGGTCGAGCCCTAGAGGCTGTCGACCACCTGCTGGAAGGTGGCGGCGATGGCAGGACCAAGGACCAGGACCACCGCCATCACGACGATGGCGATACCTGCCAGGAGCAGGCCGTACTCGGCCATGGTCTGGCCTTCCTCGTCCCGGCCCGCGCCCACGAGCGCGGCCAGCATGTTCATCAGAATCGCTGCAGCCATGACTGCCTCCCCTGTCTTCGAGTGGGGTCACCACCCGCCGCGTGCAACGGGCGTGGTGCCCGCGTTCACCTGCTTTGACTGCGGCCGGGTGCCGTTCCTTACAGGCCGCACGCGGGTATTTTTTCGGTGAAGGAAGATTTGATCAGATTCAGGCCCTCAAGAACCCTCTGAACCGTCCGTTGTGAAGGTTCTGGTCAGACTGTGGACAGAACCAACGCCGTACATTCCACATGAACCGTTCCCGAGGGCGACAGCCACGGGGACGGGGAACCGCCTGGGCGGCGGCGTCATTCATCCACGAATGCTCGCGAGGCACTGACCGACGCCGGTCAGGCCAGACCCCCAGGGTGTACTTATGGTCCTGGCACACCGCTCCCCGCTTGCCGACCTGGACGGAATCCTGGTTCGACGCGCCCGCTCCGGGGACCGCGACGCCTTCGCGACCCTGATGGAGGAGTACAGCGACGTGGTCAGCCGCCTCGTGCGGCGGTTCGTGCACAACGCGGACGACGCCCGGGACGTGGAGCAGGACACCTGGATCCGCGCCGCCACTCGCCTGGACTCCCTGAAGGACGAGAACCGCTTCCGCCCCTGGCTGAAGGCGATCGCCCGGAACTCCAGCCTGACATTCCTCTCCTCCCACAAGCGCGAGCATCACCGCGTCTCCACCTTCGACGACTACGGCACCGACGAGTTCGAGGATCAGCAGGGGCTGACGCCAGAAGGCGCCCTCCTCTCTAAGGAGAGCCAGCGCAAGGTCTGGCAGGTGCTGGGCTCCCTCTCCGAGCGCGACCGCACCGCCCTCTACCTGCGCGAGTACAAGGACCAGCCGTACGAGGAGATCGCCCAGACCCTGTCGATCTCCCGCAACGCCGCCGAGGTCTGCGTCTTCCGGGCGCGTGAGCGCTTCCGCCGCGTCTTCACGGAGGTCGACTCGTTCCAGGCCGAATGCGGCGTGGACGGGCTGCGCCTGAGCATGCTGCTGGACGGGGAGGCCTCCGCGGCGGCGCGCGACGAGCTGGAGGCGCACCTGCGGGCCTGCGACTGCTGCCGCGAACGGCTCCAGACCATGGCCGCCGGGCAGGCGCTCTACCGTAACCTCGGCGCACTCGGCATCCCGATCGGTCCGGGCTTCGGGCTCCTGGCCCGCCTCGGCGACCTGTTCAGCCGCATCTCCAGCCTGTTCGGCGGGGGCGCCGAGGCCGGTGCCGGCGCGGCCGCCGTTGGTGGCGCCGCCTCCGCGATCGGTGCCGGCACCGGTGCCGGTGCGGTCACCGCGGCTGGCGTGAGTGCAGGCATCGGCGCAGGCACGATGGCCGTCGTCGCGAGCGCGACGGCCGCGGCCGTCATCTCCGTCGGCGTCGTCCTCGCACCGGCCGTCACGCACGCCCAGTCAGCGCCGCCGCCTGCCGCTGTGGCGGCGGCCATCGCCCCGTCCGGCACGGGCCCGACCCTGATCTCCAACACCACCACCCCGAGCCCGAGCGGGCAGACGGCACCGGCAGTCGCCGGCACCACCCCCGGGGACGCGGCCGGAATGGACGGAAGCCCGCCCTCGGCGCCCGGCAACGCCGCCAGGACTGAGATCGCACCGCCCGCCCTCCTTGCGGCCGTCGTGCCGTCCAGCACGCCGACCACAACGGGGGGGAGCGCGGCCCCCACGCCGGCACCAACGGCTGCACCTACGCCTGAGCCAACCGAATCGGGCTCTTCGGCGCAGTCCTCGGAATCGCCGTCCGAAGGCGGCGGCGAGAGCGGGGACGGCACGGGCGATGGCTCCGGCTCCAGCGAGCCGCCTCCACCGCCCGATGGCGGGGGCACCAGTGGCGGCGGCAGTAGCAGCACGACTGCCACCACCGACAGCCAGTCCGGCACCACGACCGCGACGGTCAGCGTCGCGCCCAGCGGACCGGGCAACTCGGCGATGGCTCGCGCCAGTGCCCCGGGCCAGGTGAAGACTGGGGGCGCCGCCTCGGACGGCCCGAGCAACTCAGCGGCGGCACACGCGAACGCTCCGGGCCAGGCAAGCGGTGGCGGCAACAGTGCTTCCGAAGGGCCTGGCAACTCGGCCGCAGCGCAGGCGAACGCTCCGGGCCAGGCAAGCGGCGGCGGCAACAGTGCTTCCGCAGGGCCTGGCAACTCGGCCGCAGCGCAGGTGAACGCTCCGGGCCAGGCAAGCGCCGGCAGCAACAGTGCTTCCGCGGGGCCCGGCAACTCGGCCGCAGCGCAGGTGAACGCTCCCGGGCCGGCGAACACTGGAGGCAACGGCGCCGCGTCTGGCGGCCCGGGTAAGTCAGTCGCAGCGAGCAGCAGCAACAACACGGCTCCCGGGAACTCCGCTGGACAGGGTGCCTCGTCCGCCAGTCCGGGCAGCTCCGCCGGCGCCAAGGGCGGCGGGAAGTCCAAGTAGCCCTGAGGCTGCCAGGCCTGTCGATCTGTCGCCATGGCACGCTCAGAACCCGCCTCGGTCGAGGTCGGTCGTCAATCGCCACCCACTGAGGCTGCGCCTCCTCGGGGCTCCGTACCCAAACGTCCCCTTCGTGGCAGGACCACCGTCGGTGTCCGCGGCGCGTCCGGCGTTCCATCATCAGGGGGCACAGCCCGGCTCCCCCGCTAGACTCTGCCACGGACCCGCGAAAGGCCGCCCCATGTCCTCCACTCCACCGGCGCCGGTACGCGTCCTGCTGGTCGATGACCACGAGGTGGTGCGGCGGGGGCTGCAGACGATCTTGGAGCGGAACCCGCAGATCTCCGTCATCGGGGAGGCCGGGACCGTCGCCAGTGCTGTGCGCGAGGCGGCGCGCCTGAAGCCGGACGTGGTGGTCATGGACCTACGCCTGCCGGACGGTTCCGGGATCGAGGCGTGTCGCCAGATCCGGGACGAGAACGAGGCGACCCATGTGCTGATCCTGACCTCGCACGCGGACGAGGATGCTCTGTTCTCCGCGGTCCTCGCCGGCGCCTCCGGCTACGTGCTGAAAGACCTGGACCCCAACGGGATCCAGCGCGCGATCATCGACGTGGGACAGGGGGGGTCACTCCTCGACCCGCAAATGGCCACCCGCGTCCTCGACCGGATGCGCCGGGGCGCCGGGCAGCACCCCGCGGACGACCCGTTCGCCACCCTGACGCCGCAGGAGGACCGGATCCTGGACATGATCGCGGACGGCCTCACTAACCGCGCCATCGCGGAGCGGCTCTCGCTGAGCGAGAAGACCGTGAAGAATTATGTCTCTGAGATCTACTCCAAACTGCATGTAGAACGCCGCTCGCAGGCCTCCCGCCTGGCGACCGAGCGCCGGATGCGCAAGCAGCAGCTGTAGCCACATCGCCCGCCCCCGCCCGAGGTTCCTACCGGCTGTCGGTGCTAGCATTTGCGCACCAGGCACGGGGGAAAGAGCGCGCGCATTGGGCAAAGCGCTGAGTGATGCGGCCTTCCGGGCGATCGTGGAGGAAGCTCCCGACGCCATCGTCGTCGTGGATGGCGGCGGACAGATCACGTACGTCAACGCGCAGACCGAATCCCTCTTCGGCTATCCCCGCAGCGACCTCCTGGGCCAGCGCATCGAAGTCCTGATCCCGGATGACCGTCGCGCGATTCACGTTATCCACCGGGAGGTCTACCAGGAGCACCCCGAGAGCCGGCCGATGGGTGCGGGCCTGGAGCTCTCCGGCCGCCGGAAGGACGGGACCACCTTCCCCGTGGAGATCAGCCTGAGTGTCTTCGCCGACGGCAACAAGCGCCTCAGCGTAGCCGTGGTGCGAGATGTCAGCCGCCAGCGCCGCGCCGAAGAGACCCTGCGCCGCAGCGAGGAGCGACACCGGCTCCTCAATGAGCGCGCCGAGAACGTGGTCTTCCGGTACCGCCTCTCCCCCGCGCCCGGTTTCGACTACGTCAGCGCCGCCGTCACCGCGCGCATGGGGTACACCCCGGAAGACCTGTACGTAGACGACGGACTGATCTTCCGCCTGGCTCACCCTGACGACCTGCATGTTGTGAAGCAGGCGTTCAGCGCTTCGCCGCCAAACACCGTGTCGCTGCGCATCCTCACCCGGGAAGGCAGCGTCCGCTGGTTTGAGTTCAGCATCACCGCCGTCCGCGGGTCGAGCGGCGTGGTCATCGCCCTCGAAGGCATCGCCCGCGACGTCACCGAGCGCCGCGCGGCCGACGAGGAGCGCCTGCGGTTGCAGGCGGAGGTGGAGATGCAGCTGGAGCGCAGCCGCATCGCCGGCGACCTCCACGACGACACGATCCAGTCAATCTACGCACTGGGTCTGCAGCTCCACGCCATCCGCGACGAGACGAGCGTCACCCGTGAGGCCGCTGCCGACCGGGCGATCGAGGGCCTGAACGCCATCATCGCCTCGCTGCGGAGTTACATGCACCGGCTCAGCGGCGCCGACCAGGAGGTCGAGGAACCCGAGACACTTGAGCAGCGGATCCGCGGACTGATCGCCGCGGACAGCCCCACACACTGGGCCGTAGACGTGGAGCCCGGCCTGGCGCTGGACGGGAGCGCGGAGCGACAGATCTATCTGCTCGCGAAGGAACTCGTCGCCAACGTCCAGCGGCATGCTGAGGCCGAGAACGCGACGCTGAGCCTGAGGCTGGACGACGACGACTGCCTGCTCCTAGCCGTCACAGATGATGGTATTGGCTTCGACCGCGACGCCGTCGGCGAGGGCTCCTTCGGGCTACGCTCCGTGGAGATGCGGGCCAGCACGCTGGGCGCGGCGCTCGATGTCGTGTCGCAGCCCGGCGGTGGGACGCGCGTCAGCGTCCGCCTGCCGCGTACCGCGGAAACCGCCACCTAGCCACCGTTGGCCCGTGGGACGTTCTCCGGGACCAACGTCACCTGCCCCCGTGACCTTGGTGACGTTCACGTACAAGCACATCGAAGAGGATGCATCAGTCGGAGGGCCGACCTCCGCACTCACGAAGGGATACTCATGAAAGTCGCCGCCATCCAGATGGTCTCGGGCATCAGCCTGGACGCCAACCTCAGCGCCGCGCGCGCCTTGCTCACCCAGGCCGCCCGCGCTGGCGCGGAGCTGGCGGTGTTGCCGGAGTATTTCTGCTTCATGGGACAGCAGGACGCCGACAAGTTGCTGTTGGCCGAGACGCCGGGGCTGGGCACGGTGCAGGATTTTTTGTCTGACGCTTCGCGTGAGCTGAAGATGTGGATCGTGGGCGGCACCCTGCCCATGGCCACCGACGACCCGACCCACGCCGCCAACGCCTCGCTGGTCTATTCGCCCAAGGGCGAATGCGTCAGCCGCTACGACAAGATCCACCTCTTCCGCTACGACAACGGCCGCGAGAGCTACGACGAGGCCAGCGTGCTGCGCGCGGGCGAAACCCCCACCGTCTTCGACTGTCCCTCGCGTCAGGGCCAGAGCTGGCGCGTCGGCATGAGCGTCTGCTATGACCTGCGCTTC
>PHBR01000082.1 GCA_002840675.1 Chloroflexi bacterium HGW-Chloroflexi-9 | reverse complement strand
GGCGGGCCGCCTCGGTCTCGGCCGCCGGTGCGGCGAGCCGTGCCCCGAGCGGGCGCAGCGTGGCCTCCGCGTGGATCCCGTCCTGCGGCGAGAAGACGGCCGGGCCGTGGAGGTACGCCGCCACGCAGCCGGCGACGCGGTCGCCCGCGTACAGCGGGATGAGCAGACGAGAGCGCATGCCGAAAGCGCCGAGCCGCCCGAGGGGAGAGCGGCCGGCGGCAGGCAAGTCATTGGTGAGCGAGGGCTCGCCGTCCTCCCGGACGCGCGCCTCCTCTGGCGTGAGCGGTGACCAGCGGACGCCCGGGGCCATTCCGGCCATCGCCGAGGGATAGACGCCGACGACCTCCGCGCCGGGGCGCTCCTCGCTGTGGCCCTCACCGCCGGTGAAGCGCAGCACGGCCGCCCAGTCGAACGGGACCACCTGCCTCAGCGCCTGCAGGACCGCACGGGCGGCGGGGGCGTCTGGCGTGACCTCCAGGAGCGCCTCGTGTGCGTCGAGGCGTGCACGGAGCGCGGGGTCGCCGGCCTGCGGGGAGGCCTGCGTGGCGTACCGGGGGACGGCGATGCGGAGCAGGACCGTCCCGCTCTGCGGGGCGGGCGTCAGCGAGGCATCCAGTTCCACCGGGGTCAGGGTCGTGGTGAAGCGCAGGCGGCCCTCCCAGGCCCGGCCTGAGGCGGCTGCCGCGCGGGCCGATTCCAGGGACGCGCCATCGCTCACCGCGACGAGCGAGGTGAGACTGCGGCCGGTCAGCGCATCTGGCTGCAGGGTCCCGAGGAGCGCGCGCGCAACATCATCTGCCGCCACGACCTCCAGGTCGTCGCGAAGGATGATCCAGCCCGCGTCCCCGGGGGCCCCTCGCCCGTAGGGATGGTCGGTCATGGTGTCGGCTGAGCAGCGCGAGCCGTCTGGGTCCCGCCTGAGTCGCGCTGCGCCGTGCTCCGTCCTCTCGCCACAATCATCGGAACGGATCGTGGCGAGCCGTACCCTGACACAAGGGGTAGTCGCTCGCAATCCCGCGATGCGGGCTCAGCAGTTCATCTGTCCACAGCCGTGACGTTGTGGATTAGTTGCGCCGGTCCGGGCTCGCCCAGCGCTGCGCGACGACCGCCGCGGCCTGCTGGTGCGTGGCCGTGATCAGGCTCGCCAGCACCTCTGCCGCACGCTCCAGCCGCCGCTTCACCTCCAGCGTGTCCAGCAGCCGCTGGAGTTCGCGCGGCTGTACGAGGCCGTGTGCGGCCCCGCCGATGGCGTCCGCCAGCGCGCCCGGCGTCTCCGGCGTCTCGATCTGGCGCTGGTACTCGTTCGCGATGGTGTGGCGCAGCCGCTGCAGTTGCTGGAGGCGTGCGCGGGTCTCCGCGAGCAGCATCTCCGGCACGTCCGCCGCCTCGTCCACCGGGTACTCCACGTCCGCGCTCAGGTATGGGCGGTCGTGGTGCAGGGCGGTGATGCGGAAGCGCCGGACGCCTCGCGCGGTCAGCGTGAGGCGGCCTTCACCCGCCGGCTGCACGCTGACGATGCGCGCCGTCGTGCCGGTGGAGTACGGGACGGCGTCGCCACCCACCTCGGGGCCCTCGCGGATCAGGACCACGCCGAACGGCTCGCCGGACTCCACGCACTCCGCGACCAGGGTGCGGTAACGCTCCTCGAAGACGTTGAGGGTGAGCGGCATGCCCGGAAAGAGCACGGAGGGGAGCGGGAAGAGGCGCAGGCGGCTCATGACGCGGAGAACCGCCACGCGAAGATGAGCGCCGCCGCGGCGAGCGCCAGCAGTGCCGCCTTCAGCGTGCTCCCCGTCGAGGCCGGCGGCTCGCGGAGGGCGCCCTCCACGGCGCCGTCCCAGCCGTGGTCGATGAGGACAGCGGCGGCACGGTCACGGTCGGGCAGCGGGACGCTGATCGGGTAGACGAAGGTCATGGGCGAGACGCCGATGCCGACGAGCGGCGAGCGCCCCGGCAGCGCATACGCGGCGTCGTCGATCTCCAGGATCGCCTCGATGCCTGCGGCCTCCAGCGCGTCGCGCCAGCGCTCGGCGATGGCGGCTTCACGTGCCACCGTGAGCCGCACGAAGGCGACCGGCTCTGTTCCCGTCATACAGGGATGGTACAGCGTGCCGCGGGGCCGTCCCGTTACGCCGGCTGCAGCGCCCGCACACGCACCGCCGCGAGGCCGCCTGCCTGGCCCTGGAGACTCCAGAGGCCCATGACCGCGCCCGCGTCGTAGTAGTGCGGCACGTAGACCGTGCCCGGCGCCACGCCGTCGTCCAGCCGCGCCGCGATGCGGACCGTCACGCCGTTGCCGGCGAGCTCGACCACGTCACCGCTGCGGATGCCCGCCGCCTCGGCGTCGCGCGGGTTCACCCACGCGGCCTCCTCGCGGTGCAGCTTGTCCGCCTCCTCGGAGCGCGTCGAGGCGCCCTCCCAGGAGGTGTAGAGCGAGCGGCCGGTGATGAGGGCGAAGCCATCGACGCGGGCCGGGGCGGGCGCGACGGCGCCGGCGCGGGCGGTCAGCCCGGACTCGGTCACCACGCGCGTGTCACCGGGGTTGCCGGCGATCGCCTCGTACGTCGGGTAGCCGGGCACCTGCGCGACGATGTCTCGGGCCACGTCCGCAGCGGCGGTGTAGGTCAGCGCGGCACCGAAGCCGTTGGCGAACGCGACCAGCGTCGCGAGGCCGTCCGGCGTCGTGGTCTTCGGCTGCGTCGCGGGGCGGTGTCGCTGCACGCGGCGGTCGCCATTCGTCGTGGTGCCGTCCTTCGCGAAGAACGGGCTCTCTGGCAGCACGACCGAGGCGAACTCGGCCGCCGTGGAGCGGACCGAGTCGATCACCACGAGCGCGTCCAGGTTCTTGAGGGCGGCCTCGATCACCGGGGTGCCCGGCGCGCTGAGCAGCGGGTTGTCGGCGTGCAGGATCAGCGCCTTGATCTCGCCCGCCTGCGCGGCGGCGATGATCTCGGCGAAGCCCTTGCCGTTCGCGCCCGGGCTCACGCCCATGTCCGTGACGCCGTTGGCGTTGCCCTCGGCGGGCAGGAAGTGCAGGTGGTACGCCGCGCGCTCACCGCGTAGCGCGATCGCCAGGTTCGCGGCGGCCGTCACCGTCTGCCCGGCCAGTGCACCGTCGTGCGCGTTCGGCGCGACGATGACGGAGGCGAGCGAGTCGGCCTTCGACTTCGCCTCGGCGATGGCGTGCAGGGCGGCTTCCCACTGCGCGGCGTCCACGCCGGCGGGGGCGGCAGCGCCGTCCACCAGCGCCTGCGTCACGGCGGCCTCGTGCCCGGGGTAGACGCGGATCACCGCGTGCGCCCGCGCGTCCAGTTCGCTCCACGTCGGCGAGACCAGTACGAGGCGCGCCTGCCGCTTCACGACGGCGTCCTTGATGCGGAGCGAGACGACCTGGTGGGACTCCTCCAGGTCGCGCGCGATCGCGACGATGGTGTCGCTGCGCTCGATGTCGGTCAGGCTGGCCGGGATGCGCTCGGTACCGAAGGCGGCGCGGAGCGCGGCCACGGCGGCGCGGTGCGTGGCGCCGGTCGCGAAGTCCACGTTCGGGGTGCCGATGGCGCGGGCGATGCGGGCGAGGAGGAAGGCCTCCTCGTTCGTGGCGAGCGGAGAGCCGAGCACGGCGATGGCGCCGGCGCCGGACGCCTGCTTCACGGCCTGCACCTCGGACACCGCGCGCTGCAGGGCGTCCTGCAGGGACACGGGCAGGAGGCGCTCGCCGGTGCGGGCCAGGGCACGGGTCAGGCGCTGCTTCGCCGGGATCGCGTCGTAGTGGAAGCGACCGCGCACGCAGATCTGGTCGCGGGAGACCGGGTTCAGCCGGTCCGGCCGGACGATCACGGGGCCGAAGTCGTCCGCGACGCCGTATGAGATCGTGCAGCCCACGGAGCAGGAGTTGCAGGTGGAGTTGGTCCAGTCGTCCGCACGGCCGAGCCACTTGTTCGGCTTCTCCATCAGCGTGGCCGTGGGGCACACGTCGATGCAGGCGCCGCAGAAGTCGCAGTCGGACTCGTGGATCTGGCCACCGGTGCCGAACGCGATCATCGTCGTGTGGCCCTTGCCGGAGAGCGCGACCGCGCCGGTGTGGCGCAGGTCCGCGCAGGCGCGGACGCAGCGGGTGCAGATGATGCACATCTGCGGGTCGAACTCCAGGTACGGGTTGCCGCGGTCCGGCTCCGGGGGCGGCGTCTCGTAGTACGAGCGCGTCTCGCCCACCCACGGCTCCTCGAAGTCGCCCTGGTCCACGACCTCGCAGGAGGTCTGGAGTTCGCAGCGGTAGTTCTTCGAGCAGGTCAGGCAGCGGTGCGTGACCACGTCGTCGCGGAGGCAGATGTCGCCCGGCATGCAGTGGACGCGGCGGTGGCAGGTGAGGCAGCGGTCCGGGTGGTTCGCCAGGATCATGGACATGACGGACTGGCGCGTGCGCTTCGTCTCCGGCGTGTCCGTGCGGACGACCATGCCCTCCGCGACCTGCGCCACGCAGGACAGCTGCAGGTTGGTCGGGCGGCCGCCCTCGATCTCCACGATGCAGGTACGGCAGCCGGCGTACGGCTCCAGGCCATCGATGTAGCAGAGGTTGGTGATCGAGATGCCCTGCTCTTTGATCACCTCGACCAGGCGTCGCCCGGGCTGGGCCTCGATGTTCTGGCCGTTCAGGTTGATCTGGACCACGGCTCCCCAACCTTCATCGGTGGGACGGGGTGAGCCCCGCCGTTCCGCGCCGGTCTCGGCGCGAGGGTGTTGTCGTACTACTCGCTACTCGCGGACGTGCCGCCCCGGCAGTCGCTGCGGCCCGAAGGGGCCACCGGTCCCCGCCACGTCCACGCGGGAGCGGGCGGTGGGCATCGAAGTGATGAGCGGGATGGCGTCCTGCGTCTGGCCGTTCGGGTAGCGCCCGCCGGTCTCGCCCAGGTAGGTCTGGGCCTCGCGCGTGAGCGCGTCGCGGTCGCGGTACATGGTCTCGAAGACGTAGACGGCGTCGTTGTAGCGGCCGCCGGCCTGGATCGCCTGGTAGGGGCACGCCTCCGTGCAGAGGCCGCAGTACATGCAGATGCGGAAGTCGATTTCGTAGCGGTCGATGTTGAGGGTGCCGTCCGGGCGCGGCGAGGTCTGGACCAGGATGCAGCCGTCCGGGCAGGCCTGGGCGCAGGTGGAGCAGCCGGTGCAGCGCTCCTCGAACCACAGCAGGTTGGTGCGGGCGCGGACAGGCACCTCGCGCTGCTGCTCGGGGTAGTTGACCGTGATCGCGGGGCGGAAGACGTGCTTCAGCGTGACCAGCATGCCGCGGGCGACGCCCAGTCCGTAGGCCACAACGCCTCTTTTCCGTCTCGGTCAGCCTGCGCCCGGCAGCATAGCCGAGGATGCGCGGGAGAGATACCCGCGTCTCAGGCCGGCTGGCTCGTGCACAGTATCACAAGCCGTCAGTGGGGAAAGGGGCTCGCCTGCGTCAGCCGCCGAACGCCGTCCGTGCCGCTTCGTACGCCTCCGGGGTGTCGAGGTCCCACGCTGTCGCGGGCTCACCGCCGATGCGGACGCGGTGCACGGCGCGACCGGCGAGGACGCCACGCAGGCCCTCGGATGCCTCGGTCGCGAGCGCGAGCGCGGGCAGCACCGCCCCGCGCAGCACCACCGGGTGCCCGCCGTGTTCCGCGCCGTCCGCATCCAGGTAGACCGGCTGCACCGCGTCGGCGCCGGCGCTGCGTGTCGCCTCGATCAGCCGCGCGACCAGCGAGGCAGGCGCGGGCTGATCGACGTTCTCGATGACGACGAGGTCGGGCGCCAGCGAGAGCAGGGCGCGGGCGCCCGCCGCGAGCGAGGTGGCGCGCCCCTGCGCCCAGCGTGCGTTGAAGACCAGCGTCGCGGGGTCGGTCAGGAGCACCCGTCTCACTGCTTCGGCGCGGGCACCGAGCACCACCACGATCTCGCCTACGCCGCTAGCGCGGAGTTGCGCGAGTTCCCACTCTACGAGGGTGGTGCCGGCCCAGGGGAGCAGCGGCTTCGGCGACCCCATCCGCGAGGACGCACCCGCCGCCAGCAGGATCGCGGCGACGGTCATGCGGATGCGGCCGTGCGTGCGCGCCAGCCCTCGATCGCCTGGTGCACGGCGGTCGCGGCAAGGACGGAACAGTGCACCTTCGCCTTCGGCAGCCCACCGACCGCCGCGGCGTAGTCGTCGCGCGTCAGCGCCTCCGCGCTCGCAAGGTCGCGACCGGCCAGCAACTCCGTCGCTGCCGATGACGTCGCGATCGAGGCGGGACACCCCGACGACAGGAACGAGGCGCGAGCGACGCGGCCGTCCTCGATCTTCAGGAAGATGCGGAGTGAGTCACCGCACACGGGGTTCGTCACGAACGCCTCGGCGTTCGCGTCCGCCATCGCCCCCGCGTTGCGCGGGTGCTGGAAGTGGTCGATCAGGACCGCGCTGTAGACCTCGGGCGAGAGGGAATCGGCCATGCGCTCATTCTCGCACGCGCCGTCCGCCCGCGAAGGCGACGGTGAGGGGCTGGAGGCACCGCAGGCCCTCGAGAGGGGCGTCTTTCGCCATTGCCAGCACGCGGATGCGGCCGAGGCCGGCGGGGTCGACGAGCGTGTCGGCAGCGCGGCGTTCGGCGGCGTATCGCTGCACGTCCTCGTGCGACCGCGCCGAGGCGATCTGCACCGCCTCCGCCAGGCCGAGGACGGTGAGCGCCTCCGACTGGCTCGTCAGCGGGGCGGCCTGCCAGCCCTCGCCCGCGGCGGCGGCGAGCGAGGTGAAGTCGACGTGGTAGGTGAGGTCGGTCAGGCCGGGCTGTGCCAGCGGGTCGGGCTGAGGGCTGTGGCGGCGGAACGCCATCAACGTGCCCTGCGTCCGCCACGAGGCGTACAACTCCCGCGCCGGGTACCCGTAGTCGATCGTCAGGACATAACCGCGAGCGATGCGCGACGCGAGCCGGCGCATCACCTCCGGCGCCACCAGGCTCACCTCGGCGCGCGCGCCCTCGCCCGGGAGCAGGCCGAGGCGGTCGAAGGTGGCACGGAGAGCGGGCGTGCTCGGCTCGCCGGTGACCAGGGTGAGCGCGTCGCCGTCCGCTGTCACGTAGCACTCCAGCAGGTCGCCGCCGTGCCGCTCCACCAGGTGGGCGGGGAGGGCGTCGAAGAACTCGTTGGAAATGAGGATGCCGGTGACCGGCTCCGGGCGCGCCAGCCAGTCCTCGGTCAGCACGTGCTCGCCCTCCAGCCCGCGGGCGGCGAGCGCGTCGCGCTGATCCGCGAGGCGGTTCGGGTGGCCGTCCAGCGTGACGGCGCGCACGGCGGCGAAGCACTCCGGCGCGCGGGCGCGCAGCCAGGTGAGCATCGACGCCATGAACGCGCCCGAGCCGGCACCCGGTTCCACCAGGTGGAACGGCGCGGGGCGTCCGAGACGTTCCCAGCACTCCAGCACCTGCCGTGCCCAGAGGTAGCCGAAGATCGGGTGCACCTCGGGCGAGGTCTCGAAGTCGCCCTCGCGCCCCCAGCGCAGGCCGGGGCGGCTGTAGTAGCCGTGCTCCGGGTGGCCCAGCGCGAGGCCCATGAACTCCGCGAAGGTGATGCGCCCGCCCGCCGCCTGGATGTGCGCGCGGATCGCCGGGAGCAGCGGTGTGCTCTCGGTGGCGAGCGCGAACTCGTCCGCCAGTGCGAAGTCGTCGAGGGGTGCGGTCACGGCTCGATCCTACGGGGTGCGGGGCGCTGAGGTCAGGGCGCTGGGGTTAGAGCGCGTTCAGCACGCTGATGTGGTTGCTGGTGATCGCGTCCACGCCCCACCGGCTCAGCTCCATCGCACGGTCGACGTCGTCGATGGTCCACGCGCCGACGAAGCCGGAGCGGCGGCGGAGCGCCTCGACCTCGTCGCGGCTGTTCAGCAGGGTGTGGCGGATCACCACCGGCGTCTCGGGCCGTCGCCCGTCGTCGCGCTCTTCGAGGTACTGGCGCAGTTGTGCCTCGGAGCGGACGGAGTAGCCGACCCAGAGGCCGGGGAGCCACTCGCGGGCGCGGTCGGCGACCACCCAGGACTCGCAGGTCAGCATCAGGTGGCTGGTGTCGTCCAGCGGCGCGATCGCGCGCACCAGTTCCGGCGCGGGGTCGCCGAGCCACGAGCGCAGATCGATGACGAAGCGCGCGTGGCCCTCCACGGCGTCCAGGATCGCCTCCAGCGGCACGGGCTTGCGGCGGATGCGCGGGCCGCGGTTGCCCAGGAGGAAGGGGAGCGGGCCCAGCGGACGCTCGTGGTGCGCGTACAGGTGGTCGCCGTGCACCCACACGTCCGCCTCAATCGCGTCGACGGCGGGATGCGCGGCCATGGCCAGCAACTCCGGCACGTTGCCGGCACGGTGGAGGATGCGGGTGGGGGGCACGAGGCGCCTCGGGCGGCGCTAGCCGCCGAGGCCGGTGGCGACGCCGAGCGCCTGCACGAAGACGGAGCGCGGGCGGGCATGGTCCAGTTCGACCAGGAACAGGCTCTGCCACTGGCCGATGTAGGCCGCGCCGTTGTGGATCGGCATCGTCTCGCTCGCACCCAGGAACAGGTGCTGGCAGTGCGCGTGCCCGTTGGCGCACTCGCGCTCCGTCATGTTCACGGTGCGGATCGAGAAGTCGTTGTGCTCGTAGTAGTCACCCGCTGGGGCGATGCGCGACAGGATGCGCGCCATGTCGTTCAGGAGCAGCGGCTCATGCTCGTTGAGGACGATCGCGGCGGTGGTGTGGTTGGACATCACCACCAGTTGCCCCATGGTCACGCCGGAGCGCGCGACGACGTTCTGCACGTCCGCCGTGATGTCGATGAACTCCAGGGCGTGCGATGTGTGGTACTCCAGCGTCTCCGCGTACGCGACGAAATTCGACGCGGGCGTGACGGCGGAGTGGATCGGCCGAACCGAGGGGCGAGGCAGGCTGTCGACCATGGGGGTGCGGCTCTTTCGCGGTGGAGCGACCGGCACTTCCGAGACTATCAGCCGTGTGAAGGCCGCGCCAGACGCTGCGCCCGGCCGGTCCTCCAGGGCCCGGCCCGGCCCCCCGCTCAGCCCTCGGCGGGCCCGCGGACGTGGCGGCGGAGCGAGCGGACGGTCTCCGAGATGGTCTGGATGTCGCGCGCGCCGGCCCGGTACTGGACGTACTGCTCCAGGTCGCTGAGGGCGGAATCGACCTCCCCAAGGCGCTCGCGGAGCATGCCGCGGTCGCGGATCTCGTCCAGATCCCACGGGAAGATCGCCAGCAGCAGGTCGATCACGCGCGCTGCACGCTCCTCGTCGCCCCTCTGGAGGTGTCCGGCCTTCAGGTTGTGCAGCAGCCGCTGGAGGGTCTGGCGAGGGGTGAGCGCGCCCAGGTAGTGCGGCTTGAAGGGCACGCGGGCGCCAAACAGGTTGCGCACCAGTAACTGGCAGTCCGCCTCGCTCAGCAGCCGGCCGCCGTGGAACACGTCCATGTAGACCGGGTCGCCCTCCGCGGGCTGGTAGCGGCAGATGACGTGCCCGGGGAGGCCGATCGGCTGCACGTCCAGCCCGGCACGCTGGCAGACCTCCGCGAACACGATCGCGAGCGAGACGGGGATGCCCCGGCGCTCCGCCAGCACCCAGTTCAGGTACAGGTTGCGTGGGTCGTCGTAGTGGTCCGTGTTGCCACGGAAGCCCAGTTCGCGGAAGAAGAGCTGGGTGATCGTCTGCACCACGCGCCGTGGGTGTTCGCGTGCCTCGTTCCGGGCGAGTTGCTGATCGAGCGTCTCGGCCATGTCCTGCAGGCGGCGCTCACCGGCGTCCGTGTCCAGGTCCGGGTATTCGGACCGGGCGATGAGGAGGGCGGCGCGGGCGAGGGGGATCTCATCCGCGGGGCCGGTCACCGCCGCGCGGAAGCGTTGCAGGGTCTCTTCGAACCCGGTCACCGGGGCGGCCTCGTGCGGACCGGGGTGAGGCCCTCGAACCGCACGATCTTGATCGCGACGACGCACATGAGGCCGATGATCCCGGCGACGAGGATGTATGAGTAGTCCTGGTAGGCCGCGAGCACTGGCACGATCGCGAGGCCGACGAGGCCGGCGATCCGCTTCGAGCGGAGCACGGCGACGATCACCACAGAGACGGCGAGCGCGGGGAGCGTGGCGGCCGGGACGAGTGTGATCAGCGCGCCTACGGTGGCGGCCGTCCCATTCCCACCATCGAAGCGCAAGAAGATCGAGTAGTCGTGGCCGAGCACGGCGGCGAAGGCGGCGGCGATGGCGACAGCGTCGCCCATGCCCATCCAGTAGGCGAACGCGACCGCAGCCATGCCCTTGCCGACGTCACCGAGGGCGACGAGGAGCGCGGGCTTCAGGCCCACGTTGTCCCAGACGTTCATCATGCCGGGGTTGCCGTTGCCGAGCGTGCGGATATCCCGGCCGGTGAACAGGTACACGACCAAGTATGAGGTCGGGATCGCGCCCAGGAGATAGGCGACTGCAAGCACCGTCACGACGGTCACGGGTAGCCCTCCATCTGAGTGCCGATCATAGCACCGGCCTCGCGGCCGTCCCCATGCCCTGACATCGACGTTTGTGATGCCGCGGCGGGCGTTACTGGACCGTGACCGTCCCGGTCATGCTCGGGTGGATCTTGCACGCGTAGGCGAACGTCCCC
>PHBR01000081.1:13307-24007 GCA_002840675.1 Chloroflexi bacterium HGW-Chloroflexi-9 | reverse complement strand
CTGCGGCTGACCGGGGTCGCCTCGTGAGCGCCGCCGCACGACCGACGCGCGTGGCGCTGCCGCGCGGTGACCTGCGCAGCCCGGTGGACGCCCACCTCCGCGACGTGGACTTCGTGGTGGAGGGCTACGGCTCCGGCGCGCGCACCTACCGCTTCGAGGTGGAGCGCCGCCCGGGCGTGGAGGTGCGCGTCTTCTCCGACCAGGACATCCCGATCCAGGTCGCGATCGGCAACTACGACCTGGGCATCGCGAGCCGCCAGTGGATCGACGAACTGCTGGTGAAGCACCGCCTGGACTCCGTGGTGCCGCTGCGGCAACTCAATGTCCCCTCGGAGCCGCTCGTCGTGGCCGGTGCCCCCGGCCGCACGCTCGCGGAGATCGCGGGCGCCGGCGTGGTGCGCGTGGCGACGGAGGTGCCGAACCTGGCCGCGCACTTCCTGGTGCACGCACGCGTCCCGGACTACCGGCTGTACGAGGTGTGGGCGCAGGCGGAGGCGTGGCCGCCCCTGGACGCGGAACTCGCCGTGGCGCCTCGCTCCGCCGTGCAGAAGGAGGGCCTGGAGATCCTGGGCGAGGTGCATCGCGGGGGGGTCTGGCTGTTCGCCAACCGGGAGGCGCTGGCCACCCGCGACCTGTCTGCCGCGCTGGAGCCACTGCTCCGCATCCCGCTGGCGCGCGAGGCCGGCGGCCTGGTCCAGCCGGAGGGCCTCGTCGGCGTGCAGCGCGCGCAGCCGCGCCCGGTCGCGGAGCGCCAGTCGTTCCGCCTGGCCGTGCCGGACGGTCACGCGCAGCGCCACACCGTGGCCGCGCTGGCGGACGCCGGCATCGTCTTCGACGGGTACGAGGAGGGCCGCGCCGTGCGCACGCCCACCTCCAGCCTGCCGGGCATTGAGGTGAAGGTGATGCGCCCGCAGGACATGCCGCGGGCTGTGGCGCTGGGGTACTTCGACCTGGCGCTCACCGGGCGCGACTGGCTGCGCGCGTTCACGGCCACCTTCCCGGCCGCGCCGGTCGTGGAGCTGTGCGATCTGAAGCGCTCGAACTACCGCCTGGGCGCCGTCATCACGGAGGACCTCGCGGTCGACTCGATCGAGGAGGCGATCGCCTACTGGCGGCGTGATGACCCGGAGTTTCCGATCCGCGTGGCCTCCGAGTACGTGGCGCTGGCGGACGAATACGCCCGCTCGCGCCACCTCGGGAAGTACCGGGTGATCCCGATCTCCGGCGCGTCCGAGGGGTTCGTGCCGGAAGACGCCGAGATCCTGGTGGAGGGCACGGAGACGGGCACCACGCTCCGCGCCAACCGTCTGCGTATGATCGATGTGATCATGGAATCCACGAACTGCGCCATTGGCGCAGCGGAGCGCCCCTCGGGGCGTCGAGGCGAACTGCGCGACGACTTCGTCCGGCGGCTCGTCGCCGGCGCCGGGGCGTAGGCGGACCGGGAGGACCGGCGGGATGCCCTCGTTGGGGTCGCACCTGGTACGGGCGCGCGTGGTCGCGGAGCGGCTGGCGTTGCCGGAGATCGACCGCGACCGCGGTTCGTTCTACCTGGGGGCCACGGCGCCGGATATCCGCGTGCTCACGCGCCTGGACCGCGAGGTGACGCACTTCTTCCGGCTCGGCGACCTGGGCGCCCAGGACTCCGTGGAGCGCATGTTCCTGGAGCACCCGGAACTGGCGCGGCCGGCGGGGATGGAGACGGCGACCACGGCGTTCATCGCCGGGTACCTGACCCACCTGGTGCTGGACGAATCGTTCATCGGGGACATCTACCGGCCGGCGTTCGGCCCGCAGTCCCCGATCGACGAGGACCCGCGGTCGAACATCCTGGACCGGGCGCTGCAGTACGAGATGGACCGTCGCGACCGCGAGGATCTGGACACGATGGAGGAGATCCGCGCCACGCTCGCCTCGTGCGTGCCGGTGAGCGGCATCCCGTTCATCGAGGACCACTTCCTGGCGGAGTGGGTGACGGTGACGGAGAGCGTGGCGGGACAGCCGCCGGACTACAGCCGGTTCCACCGGATGATGGTGCGGCACTTCCAGGTCGCCGGCTTCGACGCCGAGCGGATCGAACAGGAATGCGCCGACCCGGAGGGGTTGGTGCGTGAGGCCTTTGGCATCGTGACGCCGGAGCGCGTGGAGCGCTTCTGGCGAGACGCGGAGGATCGGATGACCGAACGCGTGCGGACGTACCTGCGATGAGGACCCGATGACCGCGACCCAGACCCTGCGCATCGTCGAAGACATCGAGGTCGCGCGGGCGACCGTGCTGAAGCGCGAGCCGCTCTCCGAGCCGGTGCTCGCCGAGCCCGTGCAGCGCGGCATCGATGAACTGTGGGGCGAGCACGTCGCCCCCGCTGACCACGTCCGCCGCATCATCGATGCCGTCCGCACGGAGGGCGACGCTGCGGTGCGCCGCTTCAGCCAGCGCTTCGACGGTTCCGCCTACGACACCATCGAGGTGACCGGGGACGAGATCGCGCTCGCATTCGAGCAGGTTAGCCCGGAGGACCTGGAGGCGGTGCAGTTCGCGGCGCACCGCGTCCGCCGCTACCACGAGATGCAGCTGGAGCACGCCCCCACCTCGTTCAGCGAACGCGGCATGGGAATGGTGGTGCGCCCGCTGTTCCGCGCCGGCATTTACATGACCGGCTCGGAGGCCGCGCTGCCGTCGTCCGTCATCCACACGGCGGTGCCGGGCGTGGTCGCGGGCGTGGAGCAGGTGATCGGCGTCACGGCCGCGCGCGCGGACGGCACGGTGAACCCGCTGAAGCTGGTCGCTGCGCACGTCGCCGGCGTGCAGCGGATCTTCCGCGCCTCCGGCGCGCAGGCGATCGCGGCGCTGGCGTTCGGCACCGAGAGCATCCCGCGCGTCGACAAGATCTACGGGCCGGGCGGCATCTTCGTGACCATCGCCAAACAGCAACTCTTCGGCCGCGTCGGCATCGACGCGATCTACGGGCCGACCGAGACGCTGGTGCTCGCCGACGCGAGCGCCGCGCCCGATCTCTGCGCCGCCGACCTGCTCGCGCAGGCCGAGCACGACGTCCTCGCGACCCCCGTGCTCATCACGACCAGCCGCGCGCACGCGGAGGCGGTCGCCGAGCAGGTCGAGGCGCAACTGGCGACGCTGGAGCGCGAGTCGATCGCGCGCGCCGCGATCGCCCGCGGCGGCGCGGTCGTTGTCGCGGATCTGGAGCAGGGCATCCTGCTCGCGAACGAGTTCGCGCCGGAGCACCTGTGCGTGCTGACGGAGGACCCGGGCGCCGTGCTGCCGCGCATCCGAAACGCGGGCGGTGTATTCCTCGGCGAGTCGTCGCCGGAGGTGCTGGGCGACTACACGGCCGGGCCGAGCCACGTCATGCCCACGGGCGGGTCGGCGCGGTTCGCCTCGCCGTTGTCCGTGCTGGACTTCCTGAAGGTGACATCCGTGATCAACCTCACGGCGGAGGACCTGGACCGCCTCGGGCCGTTCGCCGCGCGACTGGCGCGTGCGGAGGGGCTGACCGGCCACGCCCGCAGCATCGAACGCCGGCTCGAAGGCCGGTAGGAGGGCCGCAGCATGCCTCGCTTCGACCCCACCGCCGCGCTGCGCCCGGCGCTCCGCACGCTGCCGGAGTACGCCGCCCTCGAGGATCTCGAGGCGGTCGCCGCGCGCTACGGCGTGGACCCGGCGGACGTCATCAAGATCGACGGCAACGAGAACCCGTACGGCCCCTCGCCGCGCGCCCTCGAAGCGCTCGCCGGTAACTACCACCCGAACCACTACGGCGACCCCGACCAGCGCCGCCTCCGAGCCGCGATCGGCGCGCACTTCGGCGTGCCGCCCGAGGCGGTCGTTGCCGGCTCTGGCTCGGACGAGATCATCGACCTCCTGTTCCGCCTGTTCACCGACTCCGGTGAGCGCATCCTGGTGTCCACGCCCACCTTCGGCATGTACGCCTTCGACGCCGGCCTGCACGGCGTGGAGGTGACGGACGTGCCGCTGCTGGAGGGCTGGGCATACGACTCCGAGGCGATGGTGGACGCCGCGCAGGAGGCGAAGGCCACGTTCATCCCCTCGCCGAACAACCCCACCGGCAACACACTCCCGGTGGCCCTCGTTGACCGGCTGCTGGAGACGGGCACGCTGCTGGTGGTGGACGAGGCGTACATCGAGTTCTCGCACCAGTCCTCGCTCGTGCAGCGCGCCGCCGCGGAGCCCGGCTTGGTCGTCCTCCGCACGATGTCGAAGTGGGGCGGCCTCGCCGGCCTGCGCGTCGGCTACGGCGTCATGCACCCGGCTACGGCGGACTTCCTGATGCGCGCGAAGCAGCCGTACAACGTGAACGCAGCCGCCGAGGCCGCGACGATCGCCTCGTTCGAGGACACGAGCGTCCTCGACGAGCGCGCCTGCACGCTGACCGGGGAACGCGACCGCGTGGCGGCGGCGCTCGCGGCCCAGGGGTGGGTACACCCGTGGCCGAGCGAGTCGATCTTCGTCCTTCTGCGGCTCAGCCGTGGTGACGGTAAGACCGTGCGTGACATGCTGCGGGCGCGCGGCATCTTCGCGCGCTACTTCGACCACCCGCGGCTGCGGGACCACATCCGCATTTCGATGGCGCTGCCGGAACAGAACGACCGCGTGATCGAGGCGTTCCGGGAGATCGGTGAGGAGCTGGCTCGTGGCTGACCGTCGCGCAACGGTGGAGCGAAACACAGCGGAGACGCAGGTGCGTGTGGAGTTGAACCTGGACGGCACCGGCCGGGTCGAGGTGGCCACGGGCGTCGGCTTCTACGACCACATGCTCACGGCCTTCGCCCGCCACGGGCGCTTCGACCTGGTCGTGAAGGCGACCGGCGACCTCCACATCGACGAGCACCACACGATGGAAGACATCGCGCTGGCCCTCGGGCAGGCGGTTGACCAGGCGCTCGGCGGGCGCGAGGGCATCGTGCGCATGGGCGACGCGCTTGTGCCGCTGGACGAGGCGCTGGTGCAGGCGGTGATCGACATCTCCGGACGGCCGTTCGCGGCCGTCTCGCTCGACTTCATCGGCGAGCGCATGGGCGAGGCGCCCACGCAGATGGTGTCGCACGTCCTGCGCTCCTTCGCGACTACCGCGAAGATCACGCTGCACGTCCGGCAACTCGCCGGCGCGAACGACCACCACATCGCGGAAGCGACGATGAAGGCGCTCGGTCGCGCCCTCGACGCCGCGGTCGCCCTCGACCCGCGGATTGCGGGGCAGGTGCCGAGCACCAAGGAGACGCTGACCACGTAGGCGCTGGCCTGAGAATCTGATAGTATGATTCTCATGGAAACGAAGATCACCGCGACCGAACTTGGGCGGAATCTCTCTGACGTGCTGAACCGCGTCCGCTATCGCGGCGAGCGGTTCGTCATCGAGCGCAACGGTGAAACGATCGCGACCATGGAGCCCGTGGAGGCGAAGCCGTTCACGCTGCGCGACCTCGCAGCCCTGAGAGCTCGATTCCCGGTCGACGATCAGTTCGCGGACGACCTGGAGGCCGTGATCGCGGAGCGGCCGCTGGTTGAGATGCCCGAATGGCCCAGCTAGTCGACACCAGCGTCTTCGTGTCGCTGGAGCGCCGGGGCATGGCCTTGCCCGACGTTTCATGGTCCGAGGAGCCGATCGCGCTCTCGAGCTTCACTGCGGCTGAACTCCTCGACGGCGTCTACCGCGCCGACACGGCTGAACGGCGTCTCCGCCGCGAGACGTTCATCGAGGCGGCGCTTGAACACCTGGAGGTTCTGCCGTTCGACCTGGCCGCCGCGCGAGTGTACGCACGGGTGTGGGCCGTCCTGTCGTCACAGGGTCAGCGCATCAGCGTGAACGACCTCATCATCGCTGCGACCGCGCTCGCGCACGACTTTGGCGTGCTGACCGAAAACGTGCGTGAGTTCGAGCGTGTCCCGGGGCTTGTTGTCCACCGGCCGGACTGGGACGCGGCCTCCCGGTAAACTCGCTTCATGCCTGACACCACCGCCGAGATCCTCGCATTCGCGCTCGACCTGGCCGATGAGGCCGACCGGATCTCGATGTCGTACTTCCGGAGTGAACTCGGGACGGAGACGAAGGGCGACGGCTCGCTCGTCACCCTGGCCGACCGCGCCGTGGAGGCGATGCTGCGCGAGCGCATCACCGCGCGCTTCCCGGACCACGCCATCCTGGGCGAGGAGCAGGGCTACTCCGCAGGCGCGACCGCCGAGGCGGGCCGCTGGATCCTCGACCCGATCGACGGGACGCATGGCTTCGCCCGCGGCGTGCCCGTATGGGCCGCCCTCATCGCCTTTGAGCAGGGTGGGGTGGTGGAGGTGGGTGTTGCCTCCGCCCCGGCGCTGGGGACGCGCTGGTGGGCCGCACGTGGCCTCGGCGCCTACCGGGGGAGCCTCCCAGCGAAAGGCCACGCGGGCGACCGCATCCACGTCTCTGAAATCGGCACGGTCGCGGAGTCCCACGTCCTGTACGGCGCGCTCCGGTACGTCCGTGAGCGCTGGCCCGTCCAGGCCGACCGCGTCATCCAGGCGGCGTGGCGGGACCGCGGCTATGGCGACTTCTGGGCGCACTGCCTGGTGGCGGACGGCACTGCCGAGGTGATGCTGGAGCCCACTGTCTCCCCCTGGGACCTGGGTGCCCTCCTCGTCATCGTGGAGGAGGCCGGCGGCCGGATGACCGACGCCGAGGGTGTCCCGGGCATCGACCACGGCTACGCGATCACCTCCAACGGCCGGGTCCACGACGAGGTGCTCCGGATGCTCCGCGAGGCGTAGCGCACCGTCCTCGGACGCGGCGGGGTGGCGACCAACGCCGCCGTGTTCGAGACTCAGCAGACCGGTTTCGCCCGCGCCGGCGGGTGACAGGACGAAGGCCGCCCCCATGCTCGTCTCCCTCAAGTGGCTTCGCGACTACGTCGACCTCCCGCGCGACCTCGATGTCGACGACCTGGCGCACCGCCTGACGATGGCGAGCGCGGAGATCGAGGGCATCCACCGCGTGGGCGCGCAGTGGGACCGCTCGCTGATCACGGTGGGCGAGGCGCTGACCGTGGAGCCGCACCCGAACGCCGATCGTCTGCGGCTGGTGACCGTGAACTACGGCGGCGCTGAGCCGCAGCGCGTCGTCTGCGGCGCGCCGAACGTGGCTGCCGGCCAGAAGATCGCGTTTGCACGTGAGGGCGCGAAGGTTCGCGACGGCCACACCGGCAAGGAGGCTGTGCTGAAGCGCGCCGCCATCCGCGGCGTGGAGTCGGCCGGCATGGTGCTCTCCGAGCGTGAACTCGGGCTCTCCGAGGCGCACGAGGGCATCGTGGTGCTGCCGGCGGACGCGCCGGTAGGGACGCCACTCGCCGACTACCTCGGCGACGTGATCCTCGACGTCCACGTCTGGCCGAACCGCGCCGACATGATGAGCATGGTCGGCGTCGCGCGGGAGGTGGCCGCAATCCTGGGCGTGCCGATGCACATGCCCGACCCCCAGGTCATTGCCGGCGGTGGCCCCGCGTCCGAGGCCGTCTCGGTGCGCATCGACGACCCCGACCTGTGCTGGCGCTACGTCGCGATGGTGATCGAGGGCGTGACGGTGGGCCCGTCGCCGGAGTGGCTGCAGGACCGCCTCCGCGCCGCCGGCCAGCGCCCGATCAGCAACGTGGTCGACGTCACCAACTACGTCATGCTCGAACTCGGCCAGCCGCTGCACGCCTTCGACCTCGACACGGTGCAGGGCGAGGTGGGTGTCCGCCTGGCGCGTGCCGGCGAGACGCTGCGCACGCTGGACGGCCAGGACCGGACGCTGGCGCCGGACACGCTGCTGATCACGGACGCCAGCGGGCCGATTGCGCTCGCCGGCGTCATGGGCGGTGCGGCGACCGAGGTGCGCGAGCACACCACCCGCATCCTGCTGGAGGCAGCACGCTTCGACCCGACCAGCATCCGCCGTACCTCCACGCGCCTCGGACTCCGCTCGGAGGCCTCGTCGCGGTTCGAGCGCGGCCTCTCGCCGGAACTGGCGATGGTCGCGGCCCGCCGTGCGGCGCAACTGTTCGTGGAGGTCTGTGGCGGCACCGCCCGGCAGGGCGAGGTGGACGTCTACCCGGTCGCCGTGGAGCGCACGCCCGTCGCGATCACGCGCCAGCGCCTGGACACCGTCATCGGCGTCCACGTCCCCACCGCCGAGGTGACCGGCATCCTCGAGACCCTCGGGTTCGAGGTGCTGGCGACCGACGGCGGCCGTGCCGACGGCACCTTCGAGGTGCGTGCGCCGTGGTGGCGCACCGACATCGCGATCGCGGACGACCTGGCCGAGGAAGTGGTGCGTCTGGCCGGGTACGACCGGCTGCCCGCCGCCGCCATCGCCGGCGGCATCCCCGCGTGGGAGCCCTCCGGCACGCGCGGACTGCGCGACGGCCTGGTCGATGCGCTCGTCGAGGCCGGGCTGCAGGAGGTCATCACCTACTCCCTCACCACGGACGAGGTGCTGCAGCGCGTGATGGCCCGCGAGGACCTGGAGACCATGCGCCCGCTCCGCCTGCAGAACACGCTGTCCTCGGACCGCCAGGTGATGCGTCCGACCCTGCGCCATTCGATTCTGGAGACGGTCTCGCGCGGCATCCGCGCTGGCGCACCGCGCCTCGCGATCTTCGAGGCGGGCCGCGCCTACATCCCGCACCGGGAGGACGGCCGCGTGCTGCCCGAGGAGCGCGAGACGGTGTGCGGCGCAGTGACCGGCGCCGAACTCGACCGCTGGGGCCGCGCTACCGATCGCCGCCTGGACTTCTTCGACGCGAAGGGCATCCTGGAGTCCGCCTTCGCGGCGCTCCGCCTGACGCCGACCTACGTGGCCGGCGAGGAGTTCGGGCTGCTGCGTGGCCGTACCGCGCAACTCGTGCTGGACGGGGAGCCCGTGGGCGTGCTCGCGGAGGTACACCCCGACACGCTGGCGGCCTTCGAGATCGACCAGCCGGTCCTGCTCTTCGAACTGGACGTGAACCGCCTCGCCGCCCACCAGCCGGAGCGTCGCGCCGCGCAGAGCGTCTCGCGCTTCCCGGCGGTTGAGCAGGACCTGGCGGTCGTGGTGGACGCGGACGTCACCGCCTCGGCGCTGCAGTCGGTGCTGGAGGGCTCCCCGCTGGTCGCCAGCGCCCGTGTATTCGATGTGTTCACCGGCGGACGGCTGCCGGCAGGGAAGAAGAGCGTGGCGTTCTCCATCCGCTACCAGGTGCCGAACCGCACCCTGACCAGCGACGACGCCAACCGGGAGCAGGCGAAGCTCCTCAAGCGCCTCGAGTGCGACTTCGGCGCCGAGCAGCGCACCTAGAGGGCCAGGCAGGCGGGGATCAGGCGGTCTTGAGCGCGTCCCAGGCAGCGCGGGCCATGTTTCCCGCGAGGTAGTCCGCGACCGCCCGCCCGGAGCGGCCGTCCGGCGTCTCGAACGGGACGTGGTCCGCGAAGTAGGTGAAGACGAAGAGCGGCTCATCGCCCTCGTACACCACGGCCACGTCGTTGTGGTTGCCGCCCAGGCTCCCGGTCTTGTTCGCGACCTTCACGTCCTCCGGGAGCCACGAGGGGATCCGGGTGCGCAGCCGCTGCTTGGACATCAGGTCGAGCGCGTACGCGCACAGGTCGGGCGTCACGCCCAGCCGCCCCGCTGCCGCGGCGTCCCGGGCGCCCTCCAGGATCGCGACGAGGAGGCGACCCTGGTCGTTCGGGGTGGTGTCATTGGTGACGCCGGGGCCGGGGTCGCGCGGGAGGCTGTAGTCGGGCGTGGCGCGCCGGTGCGCGGTGCCGGTCATGCCAATCCGGTCGCAGAGCGCCTGCACCCGGTCCAGCCCGACCATGCCGGTGACGAGGCCCGTCGCGGTGTTGTCCGAGACGATGATCATCATCAGCAGCAGGTCGTGGAAGGTGACCGTGAAGCCCGGCCGGAACCACTGGAACGCGCCGGAGGTCGTCTTTACGAGTTCATCGACCGTGATCCGCCGCTCAAGGTCGAAGCGCCCCTCGTGCAGGCCTCGGAGCGCCTCCAGCAGGATGGCGACCTTTCGGGTGCTGGCAGAGGGGACGACGACCCCGCCGTTCCGGTCCGCGCTCGCCCCCGTCCGGAGGTCCGTGAGATGCCAGCCGATGTGGAACGGCGCCTCGTCCGCCAGCGCATTCAGCCGGGCTGCCAGTGCGTCCATGTGAGCCCTCCCACCTGACGGCCAGCCGCCGCCGCTGCCCGATGATACGTGACGTGCCGGCACGCTTCGGCGCGATAGGGCGTTCGCGTTGCTGGGGCCCGGATGTCCGCGCCGTGTGAGGCGGTTTCCAGGCCGGGCGAAGCCTCGGCCCTTCGGCCTGTCGTGGCAGCGACCGGGGCGAACACGTGATGGGGTGGGCGAAGCGCCCGCGATAGCGTCCCGATGCTCGCCGGACCGCGCACGCCGCGGATCCGACGGCGGTCGTCCGTCTCGAAGACAAGACATAAACAACGAGGCCGCCCATCAGGCGGCCTCGTCGGGTGTCCTCGGAGGAGGGCTAGGCCAGGGCGGCCTTCGCGGCGGCGGCGATGACGCCGAAGCCGGCCTCGTCGCGCACAGCCATGTCGGCCAGCACCTTCCGGTCCAGTTCGATGCCGGCCTTCTTCAGGCCGTCGATCAACTGACCGTAGGTCAGGCCGTGCAGGCGGGCGGCCGCGTTGATGCGGACGATCCAC
>PHBR01000081.1:0-13282 GCA_002840675.1 Chloroflexi bacterium HGW-Chloroflexi-9 | reverse complement strand
GCGGACGATCCACAGGCGCCGGAAGTCACCCTTACGGTCGCGGCGGTGTTCCGTCGCGTACTTGAGGGCGTGCATGGCGGACTGGTGCGCGACCTTGATGTTGGTCCGGCGCTTGCCGCGATGGCCCTTGGTGATCTCGAAGATCTTGCGGTGGCGGTTGCGGGTCTGCACCCGCGAGCGTACACGTGCCATCGGTTAGTCCTGTGCTGCGTTTGCGTTGCCGGCGCCAGAGGCAATCCCGGCGTACGGCATGTTCTTGCGGATGGCCTTGAGCACGGTGCCGTGCGCGGCCACGTTCTCACGGTTTTCGTACATCTTGGCCCGGGAGCGCTTGGCGCGCTTGGGGTTGAACGTGCGCAGCATCACCTTGCCGGTGCCGGTGATCTTCACACGCTTCGCGGTGCCCTTGTGGGTCTTCATCTTCGGCACGGGTGGTGCTCCCTCAGACGCGTCAGTTACTCGGCGGTGACCGCCGGGGTCTCTTCCTTCGCGCCGGTGTCCGGCTGCTTCGCACTCTTACGGGCCGCGGCGGCCAGCTTCTTGCTGGGGTCGAGGATCATGTTCATGAACCGACCCTCAAGCCGCGGCGGCTTCTCCTGATCCGCGACGTCCTGCACCTGCTCGTAGAAATCCTTGAGCAGGGCTTCCGCGACCTCCGGGTGGGTGATCTCACGCGCCCGGAACATCACGGAGACTTTGACCTTGTCGCCCTCCAGCAGGAGCTTGCGGGCGATGCGGATCTTGAAGTCGCGGTCGTGCCGATCGATCTTCACCTTCATCCGCACTTCGCGCAACTCGACCTGCTTGGAGCCGCGTCGGGACTCACGGTCGCGCTTCGACTGTTCGTACTTGAACTTCCCGTAGTCCATGATTTTGACCACGGGCGGGTTCGCCGTCGGGGCAATCTCGACCAGGTCGAGGTTCGCCTGCTCCGCGAGCCGCAGGGCGTCCATGGTGGCCATGATGCCCAGCTGCTCATCCTCCCGGATCACCCGGACCTGGGGGACGCGAATCTCTTCATTGATGCGCAACTCTTTACTGATCGAAGCACCCTCCGCGTCGTCGCTGCGTACCGGCGCGCAGCGTCACGCTTGTTATCCTATCAAACGTTGGCGATGCCCCTCGGGGGGCCGTCCGGCCCGGGCTTATGCCTCAGCCTCCGTGACGTCGTACTCCAGGACGAGGGCGCCCTTCTCGATCCGGGCCCCCTGCACGGCGCTGATGCGCTTGACCACGCCGGCGTGCGGTGCCTGGACCTCGTTCTGCATCTTCATCGCCTCGACCACCACCACGGTCTGGCGGGGCACGATCGTGTCGCCGACCGCCACCCGGATGTCCACGACGACCCCCGCGAGGGGTGCGGTGATGGTGCCCGGGGGGTCAGCCAGGCCGCCAGAGGCGCCACGCTGCTTCCCGGCGCCACCCACGGGGCCCAGGTAGAACGTACGGCCTTCCACGACCACGCGGAGGCCCTTGCCGTCCCGGGTGACGTAGGCGCGGGACGGCACCCCGTTCCGGATCATCGACACGAGGCCCGGCACGCCGGAGGTGGTGACGTCCGCGAAGAACGGCTCACCTTCGTCCACGGCGAGGCGAAGCCGCCCGTCGACGAGTTCGTCCAGCGTGACGGTGTGGGCTGCGCCCTCTACCTGGAAACGGTGCCGCGACGCCATCCGCGCGTGCCCTCCTCGATCCGAATGCCTCGCCGGGCCATGCTGCGGGACGCCTGCGTCCAGCGCGGGAGCCCGGCGGCCGTGGCGCCGGTGCTGGACACGGCCCCACCGATCAGGTTCGCCGCGACCGCGCCGGCGATCAGCGCCTGCTCCAGGCGCGGGTCACCCTCGGCCGGCTGCGGCATGGTGAAGTGCTGCTCCAGCCAGTTCGTCGCGAAGTCGCCGCTCTGGAAGTCCGGGTGGTCCAGCAGCGCCAGGTGGAACGGGACGTTCGTCTGCGGTCCGGAGATGATCAGGTCGCGCAGGGCGCGCTTCATCCGCTCCACGGCGCGCTCCCTCGTCTCCGCCCAGACGATGAGCTTGCCGAGCAGCGAGTCGTAGAAGACCGGCACGTCCAGGCCCTCGAACAGCATCGTGTCGAAGCGGACCCCGGGGCCGGCGGGCACGTCGATGAAGTCGATGAGGCCGACGGACGGGGCGAAGTTGTTGAAGGGGTCCTCGCCGTTGATGCGGCACTCGATCGCCCAACCAATCGGGTTGAGGGGGGCGTCCGGGTCGGGCACCGGTTCGCCGGAGGCGACGGCGATCTGCATCGCCACGAGGTCCACGCCGCCGTAGACGAGTTCCGTCACCGGGTGCTCCACCTGCAGGCGGGCGTTCACCTCCAGGAAGTAGAAGTTGCCGTCCCGGTCCATCAGGAACTCGACCGTGCCGGCGTTCTGGTAGCCACAGGACTTGGCGGCCGCGATCGCGGCGTCGCACAGGCGCTTGCGGATCTCCGGGGTCACCGCGATGGACGGCGCCTCCTCCAGCAGTTTCTGGTTGCGCCGCTGGATGGAGCACTCCCGTTCGCCGAAGGCGCGGACGTTGCCGTGCCGGTCCGCGACGATCTGCACCTCGATGTGGCGGGCGGGCGAGACGTACTTCTCTAGGAAGATCGTGGCGTCTTTGAAGGAGGTCGCGGCCTCGCCGGCCGAGGCGCGCATGGCGTTTTCGAGGTCCTCGTCACGCTCGACCAGACGGATGCCGCGGCCGCCGCCGCCGGCGGAGGCCTTTACGAGCAGCGGGAAGCCGATGCGGGCCGCCTCGCGGTGGGCGGTGGCAAAATCGTCCAGGGTGATGTCGTTCGCGCCGGGGACAATCGGGACGCCGGCGGCCTCCATCAGCTTGCGGCCGGAGACTTTGCCGCCCAGCGCGCGCATGGCGTCCGCCGGGGGGCCGATGAAGATGATGCCGGCCGCGACGCAGGCCTCCACGAACTCGGCGTTCTCGGAGAGGAAGCCGTAGCCCGGGTGGATGGCGTCCGCGCCCGTGGCCTTCGCGGCGGCGATGATCTTGTCGATGACGAGGTAGGACTCCAGCGCGGGGCCGGGGCCGATGTGCACGGCGTAGTCCGCGTTCCGCACGTGGAGGGCGTTCCGGTCAGGGTCCGAGTAAACGGCGACCGTCTCGATGCCGAGCTCGCGGCAGGTGCGCTGCACCCGCAGCGCGATCTCGCCTCGGTTGGCGATCAGGATTCGCTTGATCATGCGCGTCCGTACTCCGAGATCGGGGGGGCTCACACGACGCCCGGCAGACGTCGATCGGCGGCTGTCAGCCTGTCATGACGGGGCTCCGGCGGCAAGCGCCGAGGCCTCCCGCGAGAGCCCTCGGCGCTTGCTCGGTGGGCCGTCAGCCGCGGGCCTGGACGTCCTTGTTGTCCCGCTCGTCCACCATGCGGTCGATGATCTGGAAGACCGGCATCGCGCCCAGGTCGTCGCCGGTACGGTCACGGACGGCTGCGGCCCCCGCCTCCTGCTCCCGGTCGCCGATCACGAGCATGTAGGGCACCCGCTGGAGCTGGGCCTTGCGGATCTTCGCGCCCATGCGCTCCTTGGACTCGTCCACCTCCACGCGCAGGCCTCGCTCGCGCATCTGGCTGCGGACGGAGTTTGCGTACTCCACATGTCGGTCGGCGATCGGCACGATCACCGCCTGCACCGGCGCCAGCCAGAGCGGGAAGTGTCCGGCGGTGTGCTCGATGTAGACGCCGAGGAACCGCTCCAGCGACCCGAGGATCGCGCGGTGCAGCATCATCGGCCGGTGCTCCTGGCCGTCCTCGCCGACGTAGGTGAGGCCGAAGGAGGCGGGCATCGCCATGTCCACCTGCACGGTCCCGAGTTGCCATGAGCGGCCGATCGCGTCCTTGAAGTGGAACTCCAGTTTGGGGCCGTAGAACGCGCCCTCGCCCGGGGAGACGGTGAACGCCTTTCCGGCGCGCGTGACGGTCTCGCCCAGCAGCCGCTCGCCTTCCGCCCAGTCCGCTTCCGTGCCGGCGAACTTCGCCGGACGGGTGCCCAGGCGGATCTCCGCCTCGCCGAGTCCGAGCTCGCGGTAGACGCGCTCGATCATCGCGAAGATCGAGATGATCTCGCCGGCGAACTGTTCCGACGTGCAGTAGATGTGCGCGTCGTCCTGCGCGAAGGACCGGACGCGGGTGAGACCGTGCAGCACGCCGGAGCGCTCGTTCCGGTGGAGGCGCGTGAACTCCGCCAGCCGTAGCGGCAACTCCCGGTAGGAGTGGTGGCCGCCCGCGAAGTAGTGGCAATGGCCGGGGCAGTTCATGGGCTTGAGGCCCATCTCCTCGTCCCCGGACTCGAAGAGGAACATGTCCTCCGCAAAGTTCTGGTAGTGGCCGGAGGTCTTCCAGAGGTCCACCCCGAACAACTGCGGGGTGATCACCTCCTGGTAGCCGTACTCCTCGTACAGGCCGCGCATGTAGTCGACCAGGCCGTGGTAGAGGAGTGCCCCCTTCGGGTGCCAGAACGGGGAGCCCGGCGCGATCGGGTCGATGTGGAAGAGGTCCAGCTCACGACCGAGGCGCCGGTGATCGCGCTTCTCCGCCTCTACGCGGGCCTCGATGTAGGTGTCCAGGTCCAGCGCCGTCGGGAACAGCAACCCGTAGACGCGCTGGAGCATCGGGTTCTTCTCGTCGCCCCGCCAGTAGGCGCCGGCGACGCGGTCGAGCTTGAACGCGCCCAGTTGCCCGGTGCGCTCCGTGTGGCCGCCGCGGCAGAGGTCCTGGAACTCGCCGTGCCGGAAGTATCCGACCGTCTCGTCCTCGATGCCCTCGATCAGTTCGAGCTTGTACGGCTGGTCGTGGAAGATCTCCCGCGCCCGGGCCTTCGGGATCTGCTCGCCCGTGATCGGCAGGTCGCGCTCCACGGTGACGCGCATGCGCGCCTCCAGCGTCACCAGGTCGTCCGGCGTGAGCGGGCGGGGCAGTTCGAAGTCGTAGTAGAAGCCGTTGTCGACCGGCGGGCCGATCGCGTACTTCGTCTCCGGGAACATCTCCAGCACCGCCTCCGCCAGCACGTGGGCGGCGGAGTGGCGCATGCGGAACAGCTGCTCCTCCGCCGGCAGGTCGGCGAACGGGATGTCGTGGCCTTCGCTCATGGTCGTCTGACCTTCCTCGGCCGGCGCGTCCACGCCGGGCCTCTCCACACAACAAAGCGCGCCTCATTCCCATGACGGGACGTGAGGCGCGCTCGCGTGGTTCCACCCGACGTTCCCCCGGCGCGCGGACGCGCCAGGGCTCGTTCTGGCCCGTAACGAGGGCAAGCCGCCGCGGGTTCGCCCGCAGGCTCCGGGGTGGTATCGCCGCGACGCCGTCCGGGGACTTCCAGCACCGCCCGCAGGCGGGTCCCGTTCTCTAGGGTCGGCGCACCGCGGGACGTATCCCCATCGGCGCTCATGTTCGCCGGGCCCGCAGGCTCGGCCAGACACACGCATGGTAACGCACGCGCCCCGCGCGGGTTACCGCGGGCGGGCGTCAGACGGGGCGTGGAGGAGAGGTGATGGTGGGTAGTACTGGATTCGAACCAGTGACCTCAGCGATGTCAACGCTGCGCTCTAACCAACTGAGCTAACCACCCACGGGCGCCTACCGGGGGAGCCTACCCCCTTGCGGGATTGGCAGATGACGCTATGGTACCGCCCGAGCATGGTCAACGGCCACGCTCGAAAGCCCGCTGCAGGGGACACATCACTCGTTATGCCGGTGGTATTCGTTGACACCCGCTCCGGCACGTTGATAGTTTCCTGCCGGGCCTCTAGCTCAATGGCAGAGCAGCTGACTCTTAATCAGCCGGTTGAGGGTTCGAATCCCTCGGGGCTCACCAATCACACTCTCTGGCGCAGCCGCGCGGGGTACGCGGTCAGCCCGGAGCCAGGATCGTCACCGGGGAAGTGTCGGAACTGGCAGACGAGCGTGACTTAGGATCACGTGCCGCAAGGCGTAGGAGTTCGAGTCTCCTCTTCCCCACCAGAAGCCTGACCTTGACCGGTCGGGCGCCGAAACCACGGAGCGCCGAGAGGGGTCGCGCAGACGCGCGGAGGTCATCCATGGCGAAGCTGCTCGAGGTCAAGAACCTCAAAACGTATTTCTTCACTGACGAGGGTGTGGTCCGTTCCGTGAACGGCGTCACCTGGGATCTCGACGAAGGCGAAACGCTCGCCCTCGTGGGGGAGTCCGGGTGCGGCAAGTCCGTGACGGCCATGTCCATCCTGCGACTGATTCCGAACCCGCCGGGCCGGATCGTCGACGGACAGATCATGTTTGAGGGCACGGACCTCCTGAAGGTCAGCGACGCGGAGATGCGGTCCATCCGCGGCAACCGCATCGCAATGGTCTTCCAGGAGCCGATGACCTCGCTGAACCCGGTGCTGACCATCGGCCAGCAGATCCGGGAGACCATTCAGCTGCACCTGGGCCTGGATGACGAGGCGTCAACTGCCCGCGCCGTCGAACTCCTGGAACTGGTCGGCATCCCGGAGGCGGCCGGTCGTGTGAACGACTACCCGCACCAGTTCTCCGGCGGTATGCGCCAGCGCGTCATGATCGCCATGGCGCTCTCCTGCAACCCCAAGCTCCTGATCGCGGACGAGCCCACCACAGCCCTGGACGTGACCATTCAGGCTCAGGTGCTGGAGATCATGGCCCGCCTCGCGACTGAGTTCGGCACTGCCGTCCTCATCATCACCCACAACCTGGGTGTGGTGGCCCGGTACGCCGACCGCGTTAACGTCATGTACGCCGGCGAGATCGTCGAGACCGGCACCGCCATCGACATCTTCAAGCGGCCCCGGCACCCGTACACCATCGGCCTCATGGCGTCGGTGCCGCGCCTGGACGCCACCGAGAAGGTGCGCCTCACCACGATCGAAGGACAGCCACCGCTGCTCATCCGGGAGATCCCCGGGTGCCCCTTCGCGCCGCGGTGCGACTGGTTCGTTGACAAGTGCTCGACGGATCACCCCGAGCTCGAAGAGAAAGAGCCGGGCCACGCGGCGCGCTGCTGGCGAAACCCGCTGGTCGATGCAAAGACCCGCGAACTCGCCAGTATCGGTATCGCGGGCTGATCTCAGGAAGAGGCGACGTCAATGGCAAACATGCAGACGCAGTCCAAGAACATTTACGAAAGCACCGTCAAGCACGGTGAGAAGTTGCTGGATGTCCAGGGTCTGAAGATGTACTTCCCCGTCACGGCGGGGACGTTCATCCAGAAGAAGGTCGCAGACGTCCGTGCGGTTGATGACCTGCAGTTTCAGGTCACCAAGGGCGAGACACTGGGCCTGGTGGGCGAGTCCGGCTGTGGCAAGTCCACGACCGGCCGCGCCGTGCTCCAGCTCTACCGCCCCACCGCCGGCTCGGTGAACTTCGGCGGGACCGAGTTGACCACGCTCAAGGCTGGCGAGCTCCGACGCTTCCGCCGCCGGATGCAGATGATCTTCCAGGACCCGTTCTCCTCCCTGAACCCGCGCATGAGCGTGGAGCAGATCGTTGGCGAGCCGCTCGCTATCCACGGCCTGTACAAGGGGGCAGAGCGCAGGGAGCGCGTGCAGTACATCCTGCAGGCGGTCGGCCTGAACCCGGCCTTCGCCCGCCGTTACCCGCACGAGTTCTCCGGCGGCCAGCGGCAGCGCATCGGCATCGGCCGCGCGCTGGCGGCGGAGCCGGAGTTCCTGGTCTGTGACGAGCCCGTGTCCGCGCTGGACGTGTCCATCCAGGCCCAGGTCATCAACCTGCTGGAGGACCTCCAGGAGCAGTTCGGCCTGACCTACCTGTTCATCGCCCACGACCTCGCCGTGGTCCGCCACATCTCGGACCGCGTCACGGTCATGTATCTGGGCAAGATGATGGAACTGGCGGACTCCAACGAGCTCTACCAGAACCCGCTCCACCCGTACACGAAGGCCCTGCTCTCCGCGGTGCCGATCACGGACCCGGAGCTGGAGCGCAGCCGCGAGCGCATCATCCTGACCGGTGACGTGCCGTCCCCGCTCCGCCCGCCCCCGGGCTGCGTGTTTAACACCCGTTGCCCGATCGCTGTGGACGAGTGCCGCGAGCGCATCCCCGAGTGGCGTGAGGTGGTCCCGACCCACTTCGTCGCCTGCCACCGCGTCTAACCCCCGCGGCCTGCATGCCGCAAGGCGGGGCCTTCTGCTGTCGGCGGTCGCCCGCTCGCGGCGCGGCAACGCACCTATGCCCGCCGACCTTTAGGATGATCGAGTGCAACCCTCACACATCCGCAACTTCTGCATCATTGCCCACATCGACCACGGCAAGTCGACGCTGGCCGACCGCATGCTGGAGGTCACCGGCGCCGTGGACCCGCGCGATATGCGCGAGCAGATGCTCGACTCCATGGACCTGGAGCGCGAGAAGGGGATCACGATCAAGGCGCAGGCCGTGCGGATGGACTTCACCGCCGCGGATGGCCAGCAGTACCAGCTCAACCTGATCGACACCCCCGGCCACGTCGACTTCGCGTACGAGGTCTCGCGCGCCCTCGCCGCGTGCGAGGGCGCGATCCTCGTGGTCGACGCCACGCAGGGCATCCAGGCGCAGACGCTCGCCAACGTCTACATGGCGATGAACCTGAACCTCCGTCTCATCCCGGTCGTGAACAAGGTCGACCTGCCCTCGGCCGAGCCGGAGCGGGTCGCGCGCGAACTCGTGGACATCATCGGCTTCGACCGCGACGAGGTGCTCTTCGGTTCTGGCAAGAGCGGCCTGGGCGTGAAGGAGATGCTGCAGGCCGTGGTCGAGCGCATCCCGCCGCCCGTGGGCGACCCGACGGCGCCGCTGCGCGCGATGGTGTTCGATGCGAAGTACGACGCCTTCAAGGGCGTCGTCGCTTACGTCCGCATCGTGGAGGGCCGCGTGGACGGCCGCCAGAAGTTGCGGATGATGCAGAGCGGTTCCCGCTTCGAGCCCGTCGAGATCGGCTTCTTCCACCCCGCCCCGACCCGCATCGACACCCTCGAGGCGGGCGAGGTGGGTTACATCGCCACCGGCCTGAAGGGCGTCTCGGAGAGCCGTGTCGGCGACACTGTCACGACCGACCTCCACTCCGCGCTTGAGCCGGTGGGCGGCTACCAGCCGGCCAAAGCGATGGTCTTCGCCGGCATCTACCCGACCGACCCGGACCAGTACGCCGAACTGCGCGAGGCACTGGAACGCCTGACCCTGAACGATGCCGCGCTCGCGTGGGAGCCGGAGACCAGCGTCGCGCTGGGGTTCGGCTTCCGCTGCGGCTTCCTGGGCCTGCTCCACATGGAGATCGTCCAGGAACGCCTCGAGCGCGAGTTCAACCTGGAACTGATCGCGACGGCGCCGTCCGTGGAGTACGAGATCACGCGCACGAACGGCAAGGAGGAGGTGATTGACTCACCGGCCGACCTGCCGACCTCCAACGAGGTCGCGGAGATCCGGGAGCCGTGGGTCAGCGTCTCGATCACCGTGCCCGCCCGTTTCATCGGCCCGATCATGAAACTCGTGACGGAGCGACGTGGCCTCTTCCAGCGCACCGAGTACCTGGACCACGCGGAGGACGAGGGCGACTCGCGCGTGCTGATGGCGTTTGAGATCCCGCTCGCGGAGATCCTCGTGGAGTTCTACGACCAGTTGAAGTCGCGCACCTCCGGGTACGCCGCGATGGACTACCACCTGATCGGCTACCGGGCGGCGCGCGTCTCCCGCCTGGACATCCTGGTGAACGGCGACCCGGTGGACGCGCTCTCCGTGATCGTGCCGACCGAGAACGCGCCGATGCAGGGCCGGAAACTCGTGGCGGCGCTCAAGGAACTGATCCCGCGCCAGTTGTTCGATGTCCCGGTGCAGGCCACCATCGGTGGCAAGATCGTGGCGCGCGAGACCGTGAAGGCCATGCGGAAGAACGTGCTGGCCAAGTGCTACGGCGGCGACATCACGCGTAAGCGGAAGTTGCTGGAGAAGCAGAAGGCCGGCAAGAAGCGCATGAAGATGCTCGGCCAGGTCGAGGTGCCGCAGGAGGCCTTCATGGCCGTCCTGAAGATGCACGACTAGCCGCGCACTGACGCAGGAGGGCCCCGTGTCGAAGCAGGTCGTGCAGCCGCGGATCCGCGGGTTCATCTCCCTCACCGCCCACCCGGACGGCTGCGCCGCGAACGTCCGCGAACAGGTCGCCGCGATCCGCGCCGCCGGCCTCACCGGCCACATCGGTGTCGCCCTCGTCGTCGGCTCCAGCACCGGCTACGGCCTCTCGAGCGCGCTCACGACCGCCTTCGGCTACGGCGCGAAGACCCTTGGCGTCTGCTTCGAGAAGGAGCCGTCCAGCGACAAGACTGGCACCGCCGGCTGGTACAACCTGGCGGAGGCGCACCGCCTGGCCGCCGCCGAAGGGCTGACCTTCGAGACGATCAACGGCGACGCCTTCTCCGACGAGGTGAAGGAGCAGGTCGTCGAGGCGCTGCGTCGCCTCGGCCCCGTCGACGTCGTGATCTACTCGCTCGCCGCGCCCCGCCGGAAGGACCCGGACGGCACCGTCTGGACCTCCACACTGAAGCCGATTGGTGCGCCCTACCACGGCCGCGCGTTCGACCTCCGCTCCGAGGCGGTCGTCGAGGCCGAACTCGAGCCGGCCACCGACGAGGAGATCGAGGCGACGACGAAGGTCATGGGCGGTGAGGACTGGCGCTACTGGGTGAACATGCTGCGCGCCGAAGGCCTGCTGGCCCCGGGCGCCCGTACCGTCGCCTACTCCTACATCGGGCCGGAGGTCACCGCACCGATCTACCGGCGCGGCACCATCGGCGCCGCGAAGGAGCACCTGGAGCGCACCGGCATCCAGCTGAACGAGACGCTCGCCCAGTCCGGCAACGGCGGCGGCGCGTGGGTGAGCGTGAACAAGAGCGTGGTCACGCAGGCCTCCAGCGCGATCCCGGCCGTGCCGCTGTACCTGAGCGTCGCCTACAAGGTGATGAAGGAACTCGGGCTGCACGAGGGCACGACCGAACAGATCATCCGCCTCTTCCGCGACCACATCGGCCCCGGGAAGACCCCCGTCCTCGACGCCGAGCGGCGCATCCGCCTCGACGACCTCGAGATGTCCGAGGCGGTCCAGCAGCGGGTCGAGGCGATCTGGCCGACGATCACGACCGAGAACCTGGCGGAGACTACGGATTACGCCGGCTACAAGGCGGACTTCCAGCGCCTCTTCGGCTTCGGCGTGGACGGCGTCGACTACGACGCCCCGACCGAGGTGGAGCGCCCGCTCGCCTGAGAACTCCCTCCTCGCCCCCGCGCGCCGCGCGGTTCGCGCCACCCCGGGGCCGCTGCTACGATCGATGCGGTCGTGCTAGGTGGGGAGTTAGCGGTGCCCTGTACCCGCAATCCGCTTCAGCGGGGCTGAATGCCCGTCCGAGATCGAAATTGAAGGGACTGCGGACGCCAGGCGGCGTTGAGAGCCTGGTCCCGTGCGGCGACGTCCGGTGAACTCCGCCAGGGCCGGAAGGCAGCAACGGTAAGCTGATCGCGTCGGGTGCCACGGGGTCGCCGGGTTTGAGCAGGCCAGCACGAGCAAGCCGGCAAGGTCGACCGACGGCGGGGCACGGCCACCCCCTGTCCACTCTCCACGCGACGCTTCGGGCGTCGCGTATCTGTCCAACCTGCGGGGGAGACGTATGAGCCCCAGCAGCCAGAAGCGTCGCCCGCATAAGACGAAGGCCGCCGCCCCTGTGCGGCCACCAGGCATGAGCGACATCCCGGTCTTCCTGAAGAAGACGGGCCTGCGCCCTCGCAAGTCCCTCGGCCAACACTTCCTCGTGGACGAGTTGCTCCTCAGCGACATCGCCGGTGCGGCGGTGCTCGACCGCACCGTGCCGGTGCTGGAGATCGGCGCCGGACCAGGCGTGCTGACGCAGGAACTCCTCGCCCGTGCGGACACCGTGGTCGCCGTCGAGATCGACGAGGACTTCGCGGCGCTCACGCGCGAGCGCCTGTCGCCGGAGTATCCCGGCCTCACCGTCATCGCCGCCGACATCCTGGAGTTCGAGCCGGTGGAACTGCTCGCCGAGGCGGGCGTGACGCCGCCGTACGTCGCGGTCGGCAACCTGCCTTACTACATCACCCAGCCCATCGTCCGGAAGTTGCTGGAGTGCGATCCCGCACCCGACCGCATCGTGGTGCTCGTGCAGCGCGAGGTGGCGCAGCGCATGGCCGGCGGGCCCGGCCGCGAGTCGCTGCTCTCGATCTCCATCAAGCTCTACGGCGAGCCAAAGTTGCTGTTCGACGTGCCCTCCACCGCCTTCTGGCCGCCGCCGAAGGTGCAGTCTGCCGTCGTCGCCATCGATCGGTTTGAGGCGCCGGCGCTGGGCCTGTCGGCGGAGCAGATCGAGCAGTTCTTCCACCTCGTGCGCGCCGGGTTCGCGCAGCCGCGGAAGCAGTTGCACAACATCCTGGTGGACGAGAGCGGCTACCCGCGCGACGAGATCCTCGCCGTGCTGGAGGCCGCCGGCATCGACCCGGTGCTCCGCCCGCAGCACCTGACGCTGGAGGACTGGGGCCGCCTCTTCGACGCGTTCGTGGCGGCCTTCCCGGAGGCGCTTGATGTCCGTTGACCCATCCGTGACCGGCGTCCGCCTGGTGGCGCCCGCGAAGATCAACCTCGCGCTGGAGGTGATCCGCCCCCGCCCGGACGGCTACCACGAGGTTGCCACGGTCATGAGCACGATCGACCTGATGGACCGCGTGACGATCGAGTCGCGTCCCGCGGGGAGCGGCCTGATCGTGGCGCTGGCGGGCGACTACACGGATGGCATCGACCCGGACGACGACCTGGCGCGTCGTGCCGCGATCCGCATGGCGGAGGTCGCCGGCCGCGAGCCGGACCTCGCGATCACCGTCGAGAAGCGTATTCCCTCGCCGGGTGGCCTCGGTGGTGGCTCGTCGGACGCGGCGGCCGTGATCCGGGGGCTGAAGCACCTGTGGGGGCTGGACTGGTCGCACGAGCGCCTCGACGCGATCGCGGCGACGCTCGGCTCGGACGTCCCGTTCTTCGTGCACGGCGGCACCGCGCTCTGCACCGGCCGGGGCGAGCGAGTGGAGCCGCTGCGCGACGTCACGCAGTTGCGCATGCTCATCCTCGTGCCCCCGGTCCCGGCGGGGCCGGCGAAGACCGCACGCCGCTACGCCGCGCTGCGCCCGAACGAGTTCACGGACGGCGGGCGCACGCACCGCCTCGCCGCGCGCATCGCCCGCAAGGCGCCGCCCCCGACCGCCGACTTCACGAACGCCTTCGAGGCGGTCG
>PHBR01000080.1 GCA_002840675.1 Chloroflexi bacterium HGW-Chloroflexi-9 | reverse complement strand
GCCGCCGCCGCTGACCGCGCTGGCGGCGCCGTCACCTGGGCGCGCGAGCATCCCGCGGAAGCGATCGGCGCGGCCGTCCTGGCCGCCGCGGTGCTGCTGCTGTGACCGCCGAGGCGCGCATCGAAGTCGCCTACGAAGGCGACGCCCCGGTCCCGAACGTGGACCCGCTGCAGGGCGAGCCGTCGCCCCTGCCGGCGGACGCGACGGCTGACGGCGGCGCGCCGGCCGTTGAGCCGATCATCCCTGTGGACGTCATGCGCGGCATCGTCTCCGCGGGCTTCGATGCCCTGGCGGACCGTCGCGGTGACCACTGGCGCGTTGACCAGGACGAGGCCCAGCGCATCGCGGAGCCACTCGCCGAAGAGCTGGACGAGCTGGCGCGCTACGCCCCGTTTCTCGGCGACGTTGTTGCTGGTGTGGGTAGCCGCCGCATGCGGCTGCTGGCCGCCGTCGCCTTCACCGTCACCCCCCGACTCATCATCGACGTGACGATCTCGCGCGAGGCCGCGGTGGAGGAAACGCGCGGCAAGGTCACCCCGATCCGCCCCGCCGCCAACGACACCCCCGCGCGATCAGACGAAGACCCTGACGACATCGGCGCGCGCCTGGACGGCCTGCCGCCGCGCGACGGGGGCGCCTGATGATCGGCTCGTGCTCCAACGCCAGCGAAGCGTTACTGGCTCCACCGATAAGCCGGACCTCGACGGGACCGGCGAAGCGTACTCCGAGGCGTTTTGCCAAGTGGTCCTCGGCGCCGGGCGTTGCAGCATGAGCCGCTACCAGCCGGACACGGACACCGGCATCGCCGTCCGCGCGCTGGTGGACGAAATGCTCTCCACCGTGCGCCTGCCGGGGATGCTGTCGGCCGCGCTGCCGCTGGTGTACCGCGAGCTCGACAAGATGATCGCGGGCATCGACGCGGACCCGGACGCCGCGCGCGATCGGCTCCGGCCGTTGTTCGTGCGCGTGGTGCGCGCGCTGGGCTTCAGCGCCGCGGACCTGGACGATGCCGCGTGAGCCCGGACCCGTTCGCGGACGCTCCCACGATCCGGTGGCGCGCGGGCGGCCGTGACGCTCAGCGGATCGTGATCGCCGGCACCACCGGCAGCGGAAAGACCACGCTCGCGCTGATGCTCGCGGAGCAGTCCCACCGCGCCGTCTGGATCGACCTGAAGGGCCTCAACGATCCAGGGTGGCCCGTGGTCCCCGCGCTGAAGTTCCCGGACAACGACCCCGCGCCCTACCTGGCCGCGCGCCTGGCGGAGTGGCCGCACATCACCGTCCAGCTCTCCGACATGCCGGGCATGAAGGACCTGGACCAGGTGGACCGCGTGGCCCAGGCCGCGTACAAGCTCGGCAACGTCCTCCTGGTGCTGGACGACGCCATGGGCGTGCTCACCGTTGACCCGCCCTACTACCTCAACCGCGTCATCACGATGGGGCGCGCGCGCGGCGTCGGCTTCATGGCGATCGTGCAGCGGACACACCGCATCCCTCGCGTCCTGATGACGGAGGCGGAGCACGTGGTGGCGTTCGAGCTGCCCGGCGCCGAGGACGTGGACCGCCTCGCACGCGAGGCCGGCCCGGCGCTCGCCGCCGCCCGCGATCTTCGGCGCTGGCACTACATCTGGTACGCGCGCGAGCAGCGCATCACCCAGGCGTTCAACCCGCTTCGGCGGGCGCGGAAAACTGATCAGGTGAACACTCAACTTGACCAGAGTGCGTAATGTGGATACACACCCCTCAGAGGGGACCCGGAAGGAGCCTACAATGGCGAAGGTCGATCCGCTGAACCCGATGGAGATCGTGAAGGTCACGCTGATGGTGGCGGTCGGGGCGTTCGCTCTCCGCTGGATCAGCCAGCGTGCAGGCGTGGGCCAGGGCCTCGCCGCCCGCCTGCCGTAACCCACCCGTCTACCCTCCCCCGCCGGGGGCTTCCCTCCCTTCCACAATCCGGTTGACCAAATCGAAGATAGTGCGAAGTTATCTACCGGGAGTCACGGGCCCGCTACTGTCACCACATGACCGCCACTATTCGGCTCGCCGAGCGCGCTGATGCAGCGACCCTCGCCGCGCTCATCGTCGCTGCGTTCGAGGAGTACCGCGGCTGGCTGGCGCCTCCTTCCGCCGCGCTCGCTGAGACTCCCGCGACCATCGCGACGGAACTCGTGGGCTCCCACGGCGCTGCGCTCGCCGAGGTCGACGGTGTGGCTGCGGGTTGCGTGCTCTTCAACCCTCGCGGCGCGGACCTCTACTTCGGGCGCCTCTCGGTGCTGCCATCTCACCGGCGCACGGGCCTCGCGGAGGCCCTGGTTGCGTTCGTGGAAGCCGAGGCTGCGCGCCGCGGCACTGCCGGTGTGCTCCTCAGCGTCCGCATCACGCTGCCGGCCAATCAGCGGCTGTTCGCGCGTCTCGGCTATGTGGAGATCGGCCGCCAGGCGCACCCCGGATTCGACCACCCCACGTGGATTGACATGCGGAAGTCGCTTTAGAAGTCCTGTGACGCTTGTGCTCTTGTGATCGATACCCCCTCGGGGTACCATCCACTCAGATACCCCGGCGGGGTATGGATCGGAGCGATCATGACACGAGCACTGACCTACCGCGGCGAACTGCGCTGCTTCAGTTGCGGCCGCTATCTCGGCGACTTCGAGTCGCACCCGGAGGCCCATGGCAAGGGCGACCTGCACCTGGTGCCCGCGCAGGCCGGCGCGGCGCGCGGGACCGCGATCGAGACCGCGCGAGGCCTACGCTGCTCGGTCTGCGACGGTCGCGTCGTAACCGATGCAGTCGAACGGATCGCCGCGTAACGTCGGTCGGTGGAGGTTCAGGTCGGCCGCGGGATTGGTCGTGCTGGGCGCCATCACAATGTCGATAACACTGGCTGACTGACACACCGCGTGAATCTATGGGCGCACGGTTATGTATGAGAAGAGGGAGTCGTTCGACTCCCTCTTCTGTCCTAACGGACACCTGTCGCGTCCTATGTGCGAGAAGCCTCGAGCGCCTTGAGCACGTGCTCGGCGTGGCCCTCTGCCTGGACCTGCTTCCAGACCTTCGTCAGCACGCCGTCCGGCCCAATGATGAAGGTGGACCGGATCATGCCGATCACAGTCTTCCCGTACAGCACCTTCTCGCCCCACCCGCCGTAGGAACTGGCGACCTTCGCGCCCTCGTCCACCAGGAGCGGGAACGGGAGCCCGAACTTCTCACGGAAGGCCTGGTGGGAGGCGGCATCGTCCGCCGACACCCCCAGGACGGCGGCGCCAACCTCGTTGATCGCCTCGTGGTTGTCGCGGAAGGAGCATGCCTCCTTCGTGCAGCCGGGGGTGTCGTCCTTCGGGTAGAAGTAGAGGACGACGGTCTTGCCGGCGTAGTCCTTCAGGTCGTGGACCTTGCCGTCCTGGTCCTTCAGGGAGAACGCCGGCGCGCGGTCGCCGGCCTCCAGCGTGACTGCCATGTCGGCGTCCCTTCTCTCAGCGAATCGTTCGAGGCACGCAGGATACCCCTCCCCGGCACGGGTAGACCGCTGTGTCGCTGGCCGTGTGGATGCATTCCGGATAGCCTGCCGCGGTCGAGCCGCAATCCTGCTAGATTGCACGCCCGCCGCCCCTGCGGACGGCCTCCGAGGATGGAGCACGCGATGGCCACTGCCACGAAGCCGGTCGACCACACGGTCAGCATCAACGGTCGCGCGTTGCATTATGTCGATTACGGGTCGCCCGCCCCCGGGGCGAAGGTGATCGTCTTCCTCCACGGCCTCTCCTCTTCCTGGGGCGCGATGCGCCGCATCGCCGAGCACCTGGCGCCCGAGTACCACCTGATCGGGCTCGACCAGCGCGGCCACGGCGAGTCCGAGTGGGCGCCCGCCGACGCCTACGACACCGACTCTTACCTCGCGGACCTCGAGGCGTTCATCGAGCACCTGGGGCGGACGCGGTTCATCCTCATCGGCCAGTCGATGGGCGGACACCACACGATCGCGTACACGGCGCGCCACCCGGATCGGGTGATCTGCGCGATCGCGAACGACATTCCGCCCGCGTACGACGTCGGCAACGTGGACTACTCGGAGCAGTTCCCCGGCGGCAAGCACCGCACCTTCGCGACGATCGAGGACTGGATCGCGCCGCGTCGGGAGAGCAGCCCCCTCACGCCGGAGTGGGGACACGAACTCGCGGCCCGCGAGCAGCTGCGCGAGGTGCCCGGCGGCTGGCAGCCGAAGCATGATCCGAATGCCGTGATGCACTGGGCGCCGAAGGATCTCTGGGACGAGGCGCGCACGATCACTCGCCCGCTGTTCGTGATCCGCGGAGGCCGTTCGCAGGTGCTGAGCGCGCAGATACTGCAGGACATGGACATGCAGATCCCCGGTGCGCGCTCCGTCACGCTGGAGAAGGCCGGGCACTCCACCTACTTCGACATGGAGCACGAGTGGCTGACGATCGCGTCGGCGTTCCTCGCCTCCCACCGGGACGCATAGGCGGCTGACGAATGGCATGGCGAGCACCTGCGGAGACCGCAGGCGTCAGTGAGCCGCCGCGCGGCGGCGGCGCGTTCTCGTACCCCAACTACCGGCGCTTCTGGACGGCCTCGCTCGTCCGCGTCATGGGGATGCAGTTCCACATCTTCGCGGTGGGCTGGCTGGTCGTGGACGTGCTGGACCGATCGCCCGTCTGGCTCGGCGCCGTGGGCTTCGCGCAGGCGATCCCCACGATCCTACTGAGCGTCCCCGCCGGCGCGATGGCGGACCGCATCGAGCATCGCCGCCTGCTGCTCGTGAGCCAGGCGTTGCTGATGGTGAACTACCTGGCGCTCGCCGTGCTGATCATGAGCGGCACCGCGACGATCGGGTACGTGATCGTTTGGGCGGCGCTGACCGGCTGCCTCTCCGCCATCGGCAACCCGGCGCAGAACGCGATCCTCCCGAGGTTGATCGAGATGCGGGCCATCACCAGCGCGGTCGCGTTGATGAGCGCGATCTGGAACGGCACCAGGATCATCGCGCCCGGCCTCGCCGGCATCCTCATCGCCACAGTCGGCGTCGGCGAGGCGTTCCTGGCGGCGGCGGCGGCGTTCGCGCTGTCCGTGGTGCTGATCGCGACGCTGAAACTGACGCCGATGCCCGTGGCGCAGCACGGCGTCGACCGCAGCCTCCTCGGAGGCCTGCGCTACGTGGCTGGCAACCGCATCTTCCTGGCGGTCGTCGGCCTTTCCTTCTTCTCATCGATGTTCGGGAGTTCGTACCTGTACCTGATGCCCGTCTTCGCGCGGGACATCCTGGACGTCGGCTCCACGGGGTACGGGATCCTCGGCGGCGTCGGTGGGACGGGCGCGTTGCTCGGCACGCTGGCCGTCGTCCGGTTCGGCAACACCCCGTACCGCGGCCAGTACATGCTGGGTTCGGCGGCACTCTCGGGCATGTTGGTGGCGGGCTTCGCGAGCAGCACGATCTTCGCGCTGTCGCTGGTGATGACGTTCGCTGCCGGCTTCGTGGCGTCGATCTACCTCAACCTGGGGATGACCACGCTGCAGGTGCTGGTCCCGGACGAACTGCGCGGCCGCGTCATGGGGGTGTGGTCCATGACCTACTTCCTGACACCGGTGGGTGCGTTCGCCGTGGGCGGTGGCGCGGAGTTCATCGGCACGCAGGCGATGGTGGCGATCGGCGGGCTGTCGGTGACGGTGTTCGCGGCGGCCCTCTACGCGGTCTCGCCGGAGCTCCGGAACGTCCCCTCGGCGCGTCCGCCCGCGCGAGGTGGGGCTGCGCCCGCCACCCGCTAGCGCCCTCCGCCTGCCTGGCCGGAGCCGGCCATCAGTCCAGGCTGGAGCCGGCCGAAGGGAACGCCACCAGCGAGGTGGTGGACTGGATGCCCTCCAGCGTGCGGATCTGGTCCGCGAGGAGCGCCGGGATCTGCTGGAGCGAGTCGGTCTCGATCTCCGCAACGATGTCGTAGGGCCCCATCACCTCGTGCACCTCAGCGACGTACTGCATGGCGCGGACGGCCACGGCGACGCGGTGGGTGTCCCCGGGATGGGTGACGATGAGGACGTAGGTCTTGACCACGCGCACCTCCGCCGACGTTCAAGGGGATAAGTATTGTAGGGGCCTGATGCCCGCCCTGCCCGCCCCGACGGCGGGTTGGAGGGCCGTGTATTATTCCGCGCGGTCGAGGGCGGAAGGCGTTGAGCCTACCGCCCGATCCGGTCGATAATGCCCGCACGGGTCGCAGCGGCACGGGGGTGTTGTGCTGCGGCCGGTTAGAGCTTGCCTCCAAGGGGGTGGGCGAGGGGACAGTGGTTCATGGTTCAGGGAGCAGGACCGTCATGGCCGCTCCCTTTCCGTGTGTCCGCTGGATGCGCAACCAACTGTGACGGCGGGGTACTCGGGGAAACAGGTCGGTCATGAGCAAGAATTTGGTCGTCCGCTTTGCGGGCGAAGGCGGACAGGGTGTGGTCGGCGGCGCCGAACTCATGGCGCAGGCGGCTGCCCAGGGCGGCTATCACGTCCTGACATTCTCCACGTTCCCCTCCCAGATCAAGGGTGGTCCGGCGTGGGGGCAGGCCCGCATCTCCAGCGAGCCGATCCTGACGCCGGGTGACTACCTGGACGTCCTGGTCTGCCAGAACCAGTACGCATACGACACGAACCTGCCGGACCTCCGCGAGGGCGGCCTGGTGGTCTACAACTCCGAGGAGTTCGAGATCGCCGACAACTCCCGCGCGATCGGCATCGCAGCCGACCGGATGGCGCGCGAAGCGGGCAACCCGCTGGCCTCCACCATCATCATGATCGGCGCCGTTGCCCAGGCCGCCGGGGTCAGCGTCTCCGCGCTGGAGGCGTTCATCGAGAAGCGCTGGACGCGCGGCCGCGCGAGCGACGCCGCCATCATCCAGGGCAACATCAACGCGCTCCGCATGGGCGTGGAGGAGGCCAAGAAGGCCGGCCTCGCGCTGGAGGACCTGGAGCCGGCGCCCAGCCACGACATTCCGCGCGTCATGATCCGCGGCTTCGAGGCCTCTGCCCTCGGGGCGATGGCGGGCGGCGTCGAGTCGTTCATCGGCTACCCGATCTCCCCGGCCACGACGATGCTCGTCTACATGGAGCAGAACCTGACCGGCGCCGAGAAGTTCGTCGGCCAGGCCTCCTCCGAGATCGAGGCGATCGCCTCGCTCGTCGGCGCGGGCTACTCTGGCCGCAAGGTGATGACCTCCACCGCCGGCCCTGGCCTCTCCCTGATGGGCGAAGGACTGGGCCTCGCGTGGATGGCAGAGATCCCGCTGGTGATCGTGGACGTGCAGCGCGGTGGCCCCGCCACCGGCCTGCCGACTAAGACCGAACAGTCCGACTTCATCATGGCCATGAACCCCGGCCACGGTGACATGAGCGTCCCCGTGATCGCCCCCGGCACCACCGAGGAGGCCTTCTGGGCCAGCATCGCAGCCCTCAACTGGGCGGAGCGCTACCAGGGCCCGGTCATCCTCCTGTCGGAGGCCGCCATCGCGGAGCGCGCGCAGGACATCCCGATGCCGGACCTCTCGAAGGTCAAGGTGGAGTCCCGCACGGTGTCCGGCGGCGCGATGCAGAACCGCCGCTACGCCGGCGACAGCGTCTCCCCGTTCCCGGTGCCGGGTGGCCCGGGCGCCTATGTGGCGAACGGCTCCGAGCACGATGAGCAGGGTGACACCACCCACCTCCCGGACATCCACGTCACGATGACGAACCGCCGGTTCCGCAAGCTGGAGGTGCTGAGCGACGGCACCTTCGAGGCGGAGAACACCGGCTCGGACATCGTCGTGCTGCCGTGGGGTGGCTCGAAGGGCTCCGCCCGTGCCGCCTGGGAGCAGTTGCAGGCCGAGGGCGTGAACGTGGGCTGGTACTACACCATGTTCTTGAACCCGCTCCCGCCGACGCTGCTGGCGGAACTCAAGACGAAGAAGAAGGTGCTGGTCCCGGAGCTGAACTACATGGGACAGCTCGCCGGCCACCTCCGCTCGCTGGGCGTGAACGCCGAGGCGATCACGCAGTACACCGGTCTTCCGTTCAAGGTGTCCGACCTCAAGGCTGAAATCAGCCGCCGGGTCCAGGGCCAGTAAGGAACCATTCGATGAGCAAGCGAAACCCGCTCTACGACTTCAAGTGGTGCCCGGGCTGTGGTGACTTCGGCGTGAAGGTCGCCATCGAGCAGGCGCTCGCGCAGCGCACCGCCGAGCGCGGCGACTCGATCGAGAAGACCGTCATCGTGGCCGGTATCGGCTGCTCCGGGAACCTCGTGCATCTGCAGGAGGGCCCGCAGCCCTTCGGTATCCACGGCATCCACGGCCGCACCCTGCCGGTCGCTTACGGCATCAAGTCCGGTCGACCGGACCTGAACGTGCTGGTGGTCTCCGGCGACGGCGACTTCCTCAGCATCGGCGCCGAGCACATCGGCCCGCAGGCGCGCCGCAACCTGGACGTCACCGTGGTCGTGATGGACAACGGCATCTACGGCCTGACCAAGGGTCAGGCCTCGCCGACGACCAACGTGGACGTGGTGACCTCCACCACGCGCTACGGCAAGCTCGACGAGAAGATGAACCCGTACCTGTTCTTCCTGGGCGCGGGCGTGGGCTACCTGAACTCGCAGATGTCCTCCCGTGTGAAGGACCTGGCCGCTGCCATCAAGGCGGCCATGGACTACCCGGGCTTCTCGATCGTGCACGTCCAGTCCCCCTGCACCACGTACAACGACACGTACGCGCTGCTCAAGGGCGACGAGAAGCAGGGCATTGAGCCGCTCGCATTCCCGATCCCGGACTCGCACGACGCGGGCGACCTGATCGCCGCGGTCAACCTGGTGCGCACCAACCGCATCCCGATCGGCCAGATCTACCGCCGCGAGGGCGAGAGTGTCCCCGGCCACGAGCGGCTGGCGCGTGCGAAGGTGAACGCTGGCGTGGGCCAGGCGTCCGTCGAGGAACTCCTGACGGGCATGCTGATCACCGCGTAACCCCGGGCTCGCCCGTTCGATACGCTGGCAGGGGCGGCCCCATGGCCGCCCCTGTTGCGTCCCCGCCCCGTCCGCACCGTGGAGGAGTCCCCGATGGCCATCGACCGGCACGTCACCGTGGAGCACGTCCGCCTGAAGTTTGCCGCGGCGCACATGGCGACGCTGGGCGACGAACTGGAGCCGTTGCACGGGCACAACTACCTCGTGCGGTGTCGCGTGGACGGGGCGCTGACCAGCGACCGCTGGGTGATCGACTTCGGGGTGCTGAAGCGCGCCGTGCGCGAGGTCTGCGACGAACTGGACCACCACTTCCTGCTGCAGGAGCGCTCCCCGCTGCTCGACATCCACCGGGACGAAGAGCAGTGGACGGTCCGCTTCCGCACCCGGGAGTACCGGTTCCCGGTGGAGGACGTGGTCGCACTGCCGATCGAAAACACCACGGCCGAACTCCTGGCGGAGTACATCGCGGAGCGCGTGCTGGTGCGGCTGGCCGCCGGCGGCCACGTGAACCTCACGCGGATCGCCGTGGACGTGGAAGAGATGCCGGGCCAGGCGAGCGGCTATGCGCGCGACCTGGAGTAGCCCACTCCGCACGAGGGGCTGCGGCGGCGCGTTGACACCCCGATCCCCGTGCGTAGGATCGATCAGGCAAGGGGAGGTCTGCGGTGCAGATCAACTGGGAAGACACCATCAACAAGATCCTGACGGACGTCATGATCTGCTCGCGCTGCGGGCGGGACTTTGACGAGATGGTGATCGGCTACTCCCGCAAGCCGACCCTGAACCGCTTCGCCCCCCGCCACAAGAACTGCCCGCGCGGCGACGAGTGCGACGCCCGTAAGTTGATCGCGCTCTGCGAGGAGTGCGCGCGCGCGGAGAACCTGCACGGCACCCCCGTCGACGCGATCACCGCCCTGGAGACCTACCTCCTCGACTGCCGCCGGGACCTGGAGGAGTCGCTGGACTACCTCGCCGAGTACTGGCGCGACGACTACGAACTCACCGGCGACGAGGTGGACGCCAACCTGGAGGACATCGACCCCGATGTCTTCAAGGAGGAGACCGCGTGGCGCCAGCGGCTGGAGGAGGAGTACCTCCGCTACCATCACGAGTTCCGCGACCGGAAGCGCCGCATCCCCGGCCCCGGCTGGCGCTCGGAGTACGTCGAGGAGATCCGGGCGCTGGGCTACGAGACCCAGCTCGGGGACTGACCCCCCACCCCATGAACGCTGACCGCCGCCGCGCCGCCCTGATGACTGCGGCGCTGCTCGCCGGGACCTTTGGTGCGGGCGCCATCGGTGGTTATGTCTACTCGCACGAGCCCCAGCGCGACGCCCTCCTCATCCAGGTCGAGACACCCTCGAGCGCGCCGGGCGGCACCGTCCGAGGCGGCGTGGCGGTCGATGCGCTGACCGTGCAGGTGGAGGGTGCCCCCATCGCGCTGCCCGTCGGCCTACCGCTCGACGATCTCGTTCGCGTCGACACCCTGCCGGACGGCACGGTCGTGAACGTGGGCGTGGACCGCACGGAGTTCGGCCAGGTGCTGACCGGCGTGGTCGCCGTGGACGAGACACCGTGAGCGGCCGTGTGCGGGCGCTGGCGCTGGCCGGCGTGCTGGTCGTGGCCCTCGGTGGCGGCGTGCTCTCCGGCATCGCCCTGGGAGAACGCGCCAGCCGGCCCGGCACACAGCTGCTGGCACTGGTCGACCCCCGCGGCACCGAGGCCGGCGTGA
>PHBR01000079.1 GCA_002840675.1 Chloroflexi bacterium HGW-Chloroflexi-9 | reverse complement strand
CGTGTCGGCGTTCGCCTCTGTCTCAGGAAGGCGAAATCGGCGACGGAGGTCGGCGACCGGGATCACCCGACCGCGGAGGTTGATGACACCCCGCACGTACTCGGGGGAGTCGGGCACGGAGGTGATCGCCTGCATGCGGATGATCTCGCGCACCGCATTGATGTTGATCCCGTATGCCTCATTGCCAAGTTCGAAGACGACCAGTTGCCGCTCGTGCTGTTCAGCCACGGGGTCCCTCCCAATCTTCGCCGGGCGTCACGGCCGGCCTGCTGTCTGCCACCGCAGGTGCTGCGGTACTGGTGTGAAGGTTCGACATCGGGACATCCCCCCGGCAGCGGGTTTCCCCGCGGCCAACCGCCCGGGCGCGAAGGTGGCAGGATCCCGACAGGTTCTCGAGAGGCCGCGGCGGCCTGGGGGCGGGCCAGTGCGGTGAGGTTGAGCACCGCACTGGCCCTGCCTGTGGTCCGTCGGTCGGACCTCAGGCCGTCACGACGAGCGCATCGCGCACCGCATCTTCCAGCGCAGAGCGCCGGTACGGCTTCGCGAGGAAGGCGACGGCGCCGCGCTGAAGCGCCTCGTCTTCGTAGCGCTCGTCGCTGATCATCAGCACCGGGAGTCCAGGCGCGGCGCTGCGGGCCTGCTCCAGGATCGACCAGCCGCTCTGCCCGGGAAGATTCACATCAAGCAGCATCAGGTCGTAGTCGGCGGACGCGAGCGCGTCCATCGCCTCTCGGCCGTTGCTCGCCTGTTGGACCTCGTAGCCCGCGAGCTCGAGCATCGCGCCCAGGACCTCCCGGACCGCCACCTGATCGTCTACGACGAGGATGCGCGCGGTCATCGTCCAGCGCTCGCGTGGCGGACCGGCGACTGCTGGTACTGTCGGATACTGACCGGGCTCACCGGAGCGGCATCCGGCACCTTCTTCGCACCCACCCACTCGAGGAAGCCCGAGAGTTCGGTGGCGATCTCGGTAAGCGTCCCGCTCTGGGATGCCACCTCACCCATCTGCGCGGAGACCTCTTCCGTGCTGGCCGACACCTCTTCCGAGGATGCCGCGCTCTCCTGCGCGATCGCGCTGATCGCGCTCATCCGCTCCTTGAGAGCGTCAGCGCCGGCGCGCGCCGTCTCCGTGAGCACGGAAGTGGCGTGGGCGAGGTCGCCCACCTCAGCAAGACGCCCCGCGAGGCGCTGCGAGGTCTGCTCCGCGCTGGTCGCCCGCTCGTCGATTGCGGCGACGGCGTCGTTCACGTTCCGCGCGAGCTCCACGATCTGCTCCAGTGCGGTGCCCGCGGCTCGCGCCTTCTCGGTGCCCGACCCCACATCGCTCTCCACGGATGCCATCGCGTCCACGCTGCGCTTCATGCCGTCCTGGACGCTCTCGATGAGGCGCGCGATGTCCTTTGCGGCCTTGCTGGCCCGCTCGGCGAGGCTGCGAACTTCATCAGCGACCACCGCGAAGCCTCGACCCATGTCGCCAGCACGTGCGGCCTCGATCGCGGCGTTGAGCGCCAGCAGGTTCGTCTGGTCGGCGATCTCCCCGATGGTCTGGGTGATCGAGCCGATCTCGCGACCGCTCTGGCTGAGCTCGCCGATCTGGCGGGACGTCGAGACGACAGCCGTGCTGATCGTCTCCATCGCCTTCACCGTGTCTGCCACGGAGCGCATGCCGTCCTCGGCGGCGGTCCGCGCCTCGCCACCCATGCTCGCCGCCATGCGGGAGCGCTCCATCACAGCCTCCAGCGCCGCGCTCATCTCCTGCGACTCCGCCTTCGCCGACTCGGTCTCAGCAGCCTGACGCGACGCGGCCTCACCAATCGAGGTCACACCGCCGCCCAGGTCCTGGATGAGATCCCCGGCCTGCGTTAGGGCGTCGGTCTGCTCCCCCGCCCCGCGGGCCACCTGCGCGATGGCATCCGCGATCTCGCGCGACGCGGTCTCGACCTGCTCGCTCCCCTCGGCCAGCGTCTCCGCCACGGGCAAGAGTCGGTCATTCACATCCACCAGACGGGCCATCAGCCCGTCCACGTACGACTCCACCGCCAGCGAGCCGTCCAGGGTGAATGCCTTCTGGAAGGCGGTGACCGTGGGAAGCAGTTCCTCCGGCGGCAGCTGGCTCCCCAGGATCGGGAAGAGGATGTCCGCGTACGTGGCGTAGTTGCCCAGGTTCCAGCGCGGCTTGATGTCCAGCCGCGCGTGCACCTCGCCGATGGTGATCCGTCGCTGGAAGTACGCGTCGTCGAACGACGCGTCCAGGAGGCTCATCAGGTAGTCGTACTGCGCCGACTCGAGGCGTTCCCGGTTGCTCGCCGACTCACCGACCTTCGCCGTGAACGCGGAGAACTGGAAGGAGTGGTCGTAGAACGCCTTGACGATCTCGCGCCCCATCGGACGCACCATCGGTGCGGCCCGCCGGATCCGCTCCGCGTCCTCCGAGGTCAACTGGACCCACCGCAGCCGCAGTTCGCGGTCGGCGCTGTCGATCGTGGTTCCGGACATGTGGCTTCTCCTCCGAGACGTGCCTGCAGAGCGATACGGTCAGCACGCATCGGGCGCGCCGCACGCACAGACTCTTGGCACGGAGGCAACCACAGGCTCAGGGCAATCCCTTACTCCCAACCGTGGCGTGGGGAGGCGACAGCCATCTGACAGGATCCGCGACGGGATCAAAGGGGAGCCGTACTAGCAGGCAGCGCCCTCGGGGGCGGGGGGGAACCATGCGCGCACGGTGCAGCCCGCGCCAGGCGTGGACTGCAGGTCGATGCTGCCGCCATGGTCACGCACGATGGCGAACGCAGACGCCAACCCCAACCCGCGGCCGGGCTGGGGCTGCTTTGTCGTGAAGAACGGCTCGAACACGTGCTGGAGCGCCTCCGCGGGAACGCCCGCGCCGTTGTCAGCGACCGCCAGGATGTACCCGCCGCCGTCCCAGTGGTCCAGCCGCACGGTGATCCGACCCGCTCCACACGCAGCGCCGTACTGCTCCGACACCGCATCCCGAGCGTTGGTCAGGAGGATGCCGACCAGTTCGGCAACCTCGATCGCGTTCCCACGGATCGTGGCGGTCGTCATGTTGGAGGTGAGTGTCTGCTCCAGGCCGGAGGGAAGCGCGCGTCGCGACTCGATCATCGCTGCGCGTACGAGCATCGCCAGGTCGCAGCGGGCAAAGCGAAGGGGCGACGCTTCGCCTGCACCGCGGCCGTACCGGCGCAGTTCAGCGGCCAGCAACTTCATCCGGCCAACGCCATCCAGCGCACGCTCCAGCCAGGGATCCCTGGGGTGCTGGCTCACAGCGATCTCGACCGCGCCGCCGACGATACCGAGGGCGTTGTTCGCCTCGTGGGCGATCGCGGCCGCGAAGCGCTCCAACGCGCCCCCGGCATCCGGTTCAGGTAAGGGGAACGGCGGGGAGGCGGACACGCTGCTGGTCACTTTCGCGGCGCACGTCGGAACTCCATTGAGTATCCGCTCAACGCAGATATGCGAAAGGGGGGGCCTCGCTGCGACGGTCAGGACGGCACCCGGGCTCCCGGGGGGCGTCTCAGGGCGCGCTGCACGGCCGCCACAAGTTCGTCACGCCCGTATGGCTTGGGGAGGAACCACACCTCGCGCCGGTCTGCCTCATCGGGGTTCAGATAGCCGCTCACCATGAGCACCGGGTAGTCCGGCTCCATCGCACGCAACGCGTCCAGGACTTCCCAGCCGTTGGGTGAGGGCATGTTCAGGTCAAGCACTGCCAGGTCGAAGGCTTGCCCGCGCGCCAGTCGAATTGCCTCCGCACCGCCGTTGGCGATGACGGTCTCGTACCCGGCGCCTGCAAGGAACGCCGCGGTCACCTCAGCCAGCGCTGGTTCGTCGTCAACCACCAGCACCATGCCGGGTTGCCCCATCGGTTCGGGGCGCCGCTCTGGGTCGCCGGAGGAGCCCGGCGTCCCGGCATGCGCGGGCAACCAGATGCTGCACGTGGTCCCGATCCCGACATCTGACGCCAGCAACAGCCGGCCCCCGTGGTGCTGCACGATCCCGACCGCCATCGACAGCCCCAAACCGGTCCCCCGATCGACGGGCTTGGTGGTGAAGAAGGGATCGAGCGCGCGTGCGCGGACCTCCTCGCTCATGCCGGTGCCGTTGTCCACGACCTCCAGCACCACACCGGGAATCCCGTCTTGCCCCACCACCCGGCCGCTCAAGTAGATCGACGGCTCGTAGGGCTCGGCTGACAGGAGGGCGCGTTCCAGCACGGCGTCGCGCGCGTTGACAATCAGATTCATCAGCACCTGCTGGATCTGTCCCGAGTCCGCTTCGATGACCGGAAGGTCGTCCTCGGCGATCACCTCGAACCAGATGCGACGGTCGAGTACCTCGCGGACCAGCACGGCGGTCTCGGACAGCAGCAAGCCCGGGGACACCACTGCGCGCACGGTGTCCTCGCGCCGGCCGAAACGAAGCAACTGGCGGACCAGGTCTGTCGCGCGTCCGGTGGCCTGGTCGGCGATCTCCAGCCAGCGGCCATCGCCGGGGGCGCGCTGAGCCATCTCCACGCCTCCACGGATCGCCGTGAGCAGGTTGTTGAAGTCATGGGCCACGCCGGCGACCAGCGTGCCGAGGGCCTCCGTCTTCTGCAGCTGGCGGAGGTGCTGCTCCGTCGCCTGCTGCTCGGTGAGGTCCATCATGATGCCGATGAACCGGCGCTCGCCGGACGTCGCACTCGCCTCTGCTACGGTCAGCTGCGCCGCGAACTCACTCCCATCCCGACGGCGTGCCCGGATCTCCCGAGTGCGGCCGATCACCGACCCCTCCGGGGTGGATGACTCCCCCGTCGCCAGGTAGTGAGCCAGGTAGCGATCGTGCTGGCTGACCGTCACGTCCCCTGCCAGCGTCGCCACGTTCCGTCCGCGCAGCTCGTCGTCGCTCCAGCCGAAGGCGCGCTCGGTCGCGGGGTTCGCCTGAAGGATCAGCCCACGGCCGTCAATCACGACGATCGGCAGGAGGGAGGCGTTGATGATGCTCAGCACCTCTTGCGCCTGTGCTTGCTCGCGCTCCCGGAGCCGGACCTGCTCGGTGATGTCCTGCGCGCTGCCATACACCCGCTCGGGCTGACCGTCAGGTCCGGCGACCACCATGGCGACCTCATGGACCACCCGCAGCGCGCCGGTCGCGTCGTACAGCCGATACTCCAGGTCCCAGCCCGTACCGTCCCGCAGCCCCTCCGCGACTCGCTCGCGGAGGATGTGGTGGTCGTCCGCGTGTGCGCGTGACAGGACAAACTGGTGCGAGGGAGTGAACGAATCCGGCTCCAGACCGAAGATCCGATACAGCTCGTCCGACCACCAGAGCGTGTCGGTGGCCGCCTCCCATTCGTACGTCCCGACGTGCGCCATCTGCTCACCGCGCGTCAGGCTTTCCGACACGCGGCGCAGACGCGCCTCGGTCAGAGCGCGCGCAGTGATGTCCTGGATCGTGCCGTGCACCCGCTCCGCCTCGCCGTCCGCGTTCCGCGCGATCTCGGCTCGGTCGCGGACGATCCGTTCCACCCCGCTCGTGGAGCGGATGCGGTACTCGACATCCCAGCCGGTGCCGGAGTCCACCTGACGGAGTACGAGATCGCGGTGGGGTGCCTGTTCATCCGGCGGCATGTGGCTCAACGCCAGCACGAGCGTAGGCGTCACGTTCCCGCGCTCGTACCCGTACAGGTCGTAGAGCTGATCGGACCACCAGAGCGTGTCTGCGCCTCGCTCCCACTCATATGAACCAAGCAGGGCCAGGCGCTCACCGTGGTTCAGACTGTCGCTCAGCCGGCGGAGATCTTCCTCTGCGTGCATCCGGTCGGTGATGTCCAGGTTCGTCCCCTGGATCTCGATCACCCTGCCAGACTCGTCGCGGGTCAGCAGTGCCCGCGTCTGGACCCACCGGACCTCGCCGCTGGGACGGACAATCCGATGTTGCATCTCGTAGGAGGATGCGTCCCCGCTCACGGCCCGCCGTTGAGCGGCGACCACCCAGTCACGGTCGTCCGGATGAAAGAGGGCGGCCACCTCGGCCGCGGACGGCTGTCCCATCGATGGGTCAGCCCCATACAGGCGGAACATCTGCTCCGACCATGCCACGAAACCGGTTTCGATGCTCCACACCCAGTCGCCGATCTGGCCAATCTCTTGCGCGCGGCGCAGTCGGCGCTCCCGATCGAGCAGTCCGGTCTCGGCGCGCGCCTGCTCGGTCACATCCTGGACCGTGCCGATCATCCGGATGGGAGTCCCCAGCGGATCGCGGATCACGTCCCCGCGTTCCTGCACCACCGCCACGCTGCCGTCCGGACGAAGCACGCGATGGCGAACGCGGTAGGCGCGGGTCCCGGCCAGCGCCGCCTCGACACCGCCCGTCACCATCTGTTGATCCGCCGCCGGGATCATCTCCAGGAAGCTCCTGAAGGTGACCTCGAACGAGCCCCGCGAGACCCCGAAGATGCGGAACGTCTCATCCGACCAATCGATCCTGCCGGTGGAGATGTCCCAGTCCCAGGAGCCCACGCGCGCGACCGCCTGTGCCTCCATGAGCCGACGACGCTCGCGTTCGAGCGACTCGTGGTACTCCGCCTCCACGGTGATGTCGCGCACCGCGCCGCGGTACGCGACCACCTGGCCCGCGGCGTCCTGGACCGGCGCCGCGTTGTTCACGATCCAGCGGACCTGCCCGTCCGGTCGCACGATGCGATACCGGAGCCGGAACGGACGCCCGTCGTTGATGGCTTCGGCTGCGGTCGTCAGGAGATGCCGATCGTCCGGGTGACACATGAGCCACCGGTGTTCCGTCGTCGGCTCGAAGGTCTCTGGCTCACCGGCGATCCGGTACAGCTCCGGCGACCACACGTTGGTCTGCGTGCGCAGGTCCAGGCACCACGTGCCGACCCCACCGAGTCGTTGCGTCGCTTCGAGTTCGTCGGCGAGGCTGCTGACGCGATCCTGTTGGTCATCCATGGGCACCGACTCCTGGCGGATGGTGGTCGCGCGCGGGCTGGCGCCGCGCGCAGGGTACCGACGCCAGAGTTTCGAAGATAATCAAGTCAATACTCGACAAACGATCTCAACGAATGTCAATGAATTATCGACGAGCACGAGGAAGCAGCCGCAGGCAACATGGCGCAGCACGGAGTCGGGGACATCGTGGAGGTGTTGAGGGGCGCTAGCCCACCGCACGCACGCGGACAGTCAGGACGACGGCGTACTCGCGGGGATGACGTAGCCCACCCCGTACGCCGTCTGGATCAGGTCCCCGGCATCGATCTTCATCAACTTCCGTCGGAGGCGCGAGACGTGCTGCTGGATGAAGTTCGCGTCCGCCAGCTCGGTGTAGCCCCACACCTCGCGGCACAGATCGTCGGGCTGCACCGGCACGCCGTTGCGGATGAGCAGCGCCCGCAGGATGCCCACTTCTGACCGCGTGACCCGCACCGAGGCATCGCCGCGACGGGCCTCACCGCTGTCCAGGTGCAACTCCATGCCGTCGGGCCCATACAGCACAGCCTCAGCGGGCCGGACGCCCGCGCGGCGCAGCACCGCGTCCACACGGCGTGAGAGCTCGGCGATGTGGACCGGCTTCACCACATAGTCATCCGCACCCGCGTCGAAGCCCGCGATGCGGTCCTCCACCGTGTCGGCGCCGGAGACCACGATGATCGGGACGCTCGTGGTCTGCCGAAAGTAGGAGCACAGGCTCAGCCCGGACCCGTCCGGCAGGTGCACGTCCAGGATCACGATGTCCGGTGTCGCCGCCTCAAAGCGGGCGCGTGCCCGTGCCAGCGTCCCGGCCAGGTCCACCTCGAACCCATCCATCGCAAGCGCCTGCTGGATGGCCGGCCCCGTGATCGGGTGATCTTCGACCACGAGGAGCCGAGCGCGCGGCCGGGCGCTCTCCGTGGTCGTGACACCTGCGGCCGCTGGATCCATACGCGCTCCCACTTCGTCCGTTGTCATTCTGTCGCCCGAGCGCGCACCCCGAGCGTCCAATCCTGACACTCTGCTGACAGATCCACGACCGCTCCTCGACCGAGTGCGTGTACAACCCGTGCTGTGGCTTGGGCGGCATGTTCTGCAGAGCAAGAGGGTAGTGGAGGAGCACGGCGGCCAGGCCGGCAAGAGCAGCATCAACAGGCTGGCGTCCAACGACACCACCTGACGCTGGCGAAGATAAACCTGGCACAACATTGGAGCGGGAGACGAGGCTCGAACTCGCGACATCCTGCTTGGAAGGCAGGCGCTCTACCACTGAGCTACTCCCGCGCGGAGTGCGTCGATCCTAGTCCGAGGCGACCTCGCCGCCAACGTCGCGTCCTTCCAGCACGACGCCTCGTCGTGTCGCGCTTGGCTGCCATCCCGACTTCCTCGTATAGTCCGCAGGGGCCAATCAGGGGATGCGCGTGCCCACAGTCGCACTCATCACTGGTATCACCGGCCAGGATGGTTCCTACCTCGCCGAGCAACTCCTCGACCTCGGCCACGAGGTTCACGGGCTGATCCGCCGGTCCTCCTCCTTCAACACCGCCCGCATCGAGCACCTCTACGTGGACCCGCACGTGGAGGGCGCGCGACTGAAGCTGCACTACGGCGACCTCCTGGACTCCTCCTCCCTGCGACGCCTGATCGAGGAGGTCCGTCCGGACGAGGTCTACAACCTAGCGGCGCAGAGCCACGTCCGCGTCTCCTTCGACATGCCCGAATACACCGCCGCAACCATCGTCCAGGGCACCACGAGCCTGCTGGAGGCGATCCGGCAGTCGGACGTGCGGCCGCGCTTCTACCAGGCGGGAAGCAGCGAGATGTTCGGCGCGGTGCTGGAGCCCTGGCAGGACGAGTCGTCGCCCTTTCGCCCCCAGAGCCCCTACGCGGCCGCGAAGGTAGGCGCACACGCGATGGTGCGCGTCTACCGCGAGGCGTATGGCCTGTTCGCCGTGAACGGGATCCTCTTCAACCACGAGTCTCCCCGCCGGAGCCCCACCTTCGTCACCCGCAAGATCACGCGCGGCATCGCGCGCATCCTCGCGGGGCTCGACACCGGGCTGTTCCTCGGCAACCTGGAGGCCAGCCGGGACTGGGGCTATGCCCCCGAGTACATGGAGGCCGTCCGGCTCATGCTCCAGCAGGACGAGCCGGACGACTTCGTGATCGCGACCGGGGAGACGCACTCGGTACGGGAGTTCATGGTTGAGACGTTCCGCCTGGCGCAACTGGACCAGGAACGTTATGTCCACTTCGACCCGGTCTACCTCCGGCCCGCCGAAGTCGAATCGCTGCGTGGGGACGCCTCGAAGGCTGCTGAACGTCTGGGGTGGAAGCCCCGCACGAAGTTCACGGCGCTCGTGCGGATCATGCTGGAGGCGGACTGTCGCGAGGTCGGATTGGATCCGGCAAAGGTGCTGCTGCCCGCGGACGAGGTGGCCTGATGGGCGACTGGCTCGCCTCGCGACGGGTGCTGGTCACCGGCGGCTCCGGGTTCCTCGGGCGGTTCATGGTGGACGGGCTCCACGCCCGAGGGGCGGCGGAGGTCTTCGCGCCACGCAGTGCGCAGTACGACCTGCGTGACCCGACCGCGGCGGAGCGCGTGCTCGCGGACACGCGGCCGGACGTGATTATCCACGCCGCCGCCGTGGTCGGCGGGATCGGCGCGAACCAGGAGCACCCGGGCCAGTTCTTCTACGAGAACGCGATCATGGGCATCCAGCTGATCGAGGCGGCCCGCCGCCACGGCGTCGAGAAGACCGTCGTCGTCGGCACCGTCTGCGCCTACCCCAAGTTCACCCCCACCCCGTTCTCCGAGGAAGATCTCTGGAACGGCTACCCGGAGGAGACGAACGCGCCGTACGGCCTGGCCAAGAAGATGCTCCTGGTGCAGTTGCAGGCGTACCGGCAGCAGTACGGCATGAACGGGATCTTCCTGCTGCCCGCCAACCTGTACGGTCCCGGCGACAACTTCGACCCCGTGTCCTCGCATGTGATCCCCGCGCTCATCCGCAAATGCGTGCTGGCGCAGGAGGCGGGTGACGCCTCCATCCCCGTCTGGGGCACCGGTGCCGCCTCCCGCGAGTTCCTCTACGCGGCCGACGCCGCGGAGGGCATCCTCCTGGCGACCGAGCGGTACAACGACCCCGACCCCGTGAACCTGGGCACGGGCGACGAGATCACAATCCGCGACCTGACCGAGACGATCGCGCGCGTCACCGGCTTCACCGGCGCGCTCGCCTGGGACCCCTCGAAGCCGGACGGACAGCCGAAGCGACGCCTGGACACCACCCGCGCGGAGCAGCGCTTCGGCTTCCGCGCAACGACGCCCTTCGAGGTGGGCCTGCGCGAAACCGTGGAGTGGTACCGCGCGAACCGGCCGGCGTAGCCCCGTGGCGCGGTTCCTGCTGACGGGCCTGAACTACGCGCCCGAACCGATCGGCAACGCGCCGTACACGACCGCGTACGCGGAGGCGCTGGCCGCCGCCGGCCACCGCGTGGACGTGGTCACCGGCTATCCTCACTACCCGGAATGGACCGCCGACCGTCGTCGCCTCCGCTGGACGGTGGAGGAGTCCCGTGGCGTCCGCGTACACCGCGTGCCACACACCGTTCCGGCCCGCCCGGACACCCTGGGCCGGCTGCGCATGGAGGCGTCCTTCGGGCTCGCCACTCTGCCGGTGCTCGCTCGCGTCCCGTGCGACGCGGCGATCGGCGTGGTCCCCACGCTCTCCGGTGGCCTCGCGGCCCGCGTCGCCGGCGCCGTGCACCGACGGCCCGTCGGGATGCTCGTGCAGGACCTGGTGTCGGCTGCGGCGCGCCACGGCG
>PHBR01000078.1 GCA_002840675.1 Chloroflexi bacterium HGW-Chloroflexi-9 | reverse complement strand
CCGCCCCCCGAGGCGCCGCCGGCCGCCCCCGCCGTGCCGTTCGCGCCGCCCGATGCGGGCGACGTGTCGGCCGACCTCGTGCGGTTGCGCGAGTCGTGGGCGGACGTGCAGGCGCGCGCCCGTAAGATCCGCGTCCCTGCCGGGGCGCTGCTCGGCACCGCCAGCAACGCCTTCCCGATGAGCGTCGAGGGCGACACGGTCACCATCGGCTTCCAGTTCGCCGCGCACATCGAGCGGGCGCAGGCGCCGGACAACCACGCCGCGCTCACCGAAGCGGTGTCCGAGGTGATGGGACGGCCGATGAAGGTCCTGGCGGCGCACTGGCCGGAACTGGGCGCCGCGGGCACTGCCGCGCCCTCGCGCAGCGCCGGTGGCCACCTGGTTGAGGAAGCCCTGAAGCAGGGCGCCCGCCGGATCGAGGGGTAGTGGCCGCCGCGTGAACTCCCGCATGGATGATGGCTTCGACCCGCAGTCGCCGGGCGGTTCCCCGATCGCGCGGCTGGTGGACGCCTTTCACCGTCTGCCGGGCATCGGCCCGAAGTCCGCGCAGCGCCTCGCCTACTACATCCTCCGCGCCCCGGAGCAGGAGGCGCGCGACCTCGCGGAGGCACTGATCGAGGTGAAGGAGTCGGTCGTCCTGTGCAGCCGCTGCCAGAACGTGACCGACCGCGATCCCTGCCGCATCTGCGCGGACATGAGCCGCGACCGCACCGTGATCTGCGTGGTCGAAGAGCCGCTCGATGTCGTCGCGATCGACCGCACTGGCGGCTTTCGAGGTCTGTACCACGTCCTCCACGGCGTCATCTCGCCCTCGGACGGGGTGGGGCCGGAGGACCTGAAGATCAACGAGCTCCTGGCCCGCATCCGCGACTTCGACCAGGACGTCGCCGAAGTGATCGTCGCCACGAACCCCAACCTGGAGGGCGAAGCGACCTCGATGTACCTCGCGCGGCTGCTGCGCCCACTGGGCCTGAAGGTGACGCGCCTCGCGCGCGGCCTGCCCGCGGGCGCGGATCTGGAGTACGCTGACGACGTCACGCTCGGCCGCGCCATGGAGTTCCGCCAGGAGGCCTAGCGGGCGCCCCGCACGGCCTTTGACCGGCTCAGGACGAGCGGTGCAAGTGGCCCGGAGGATGGAATGCCCGGCCGCGCACCACGCGTCACCAAGACCGAGGCCATCGTCCTGCGCTATCGCCGCCTGGGCGAGGCGGACCGGATCGTCACGCTCCTCACCCCCCATCGAGGCAAGGTCGATGTCGTGGCGAAGGGCGTGCTGCGCTCGCGGAGCCGTCTCGCGGGGCACCTCGAACCGCTGACGCTACTGGAGATGGTGCTGGCGCACGGCCGCTCGATGGACGTGGTGACGCAGGCCCAGGCGGTGGAGTCGTTCGGCCCCATCCACAACGATCTCGACCGCCTCAGTGCGGCGATGTACTTCCTGGAACTCGCGGACCGGCTCACCGTCGAGCACGCCGAGGCGGAGGCGGTCTATCGCCTGCTCCACGTCGCGCTGACCCGCCTCGCACGCGGCGACGGCCAGCAGGTCGTCTCGCGCACGTTTGAACTCGGGCTGCTGGAGGCGACTGGCTTCCGCCCGGAACTGACCGTGTGCCTCGGGTGCGGGCAGCCGGTGAGCGCGGAGCGCGCCTCGTGGTCGGCGGTGGAGGGCGGCGTCTACTGCGCCGCCTGCGCCGCGAAGCGCGATGACGTCTTCGTCATCGACCCGACGGTGCTGCGCGTCCTGCGCGCCTACCAGTCCCAACCGTACGAGGAGGCTGGCCGCATCCGCCTCAGCGACGACCTCGCCGCGCGCCTCGAGGGCGTCATGCACTCGGTGATGCACGCCGTGGCGGAGCGCGAACTCCGCAGCGCGCGCTTCGTCAGCGCCGCGCGACGTGCGCGCGTACAGGCGGAGGCGTACGAGGCCGAGCAGGGTGGTGAGCCGAACGAGGCCGACGAGGTCGGAGCGCCTGCCGAGGTCTGAGCCTAGTTCCGACGCTCCAGGACATAATCAACGAGGCCGTTGAGCGTGTCGCGGATCTCGCCGGTCGGGATCGCGGCGAGGGCGGCCCGGGCTTCCTCGCCGAACTGGCGGGCGGTGGCCATCGACTCGTCGATCACGCCGGACTCCAGTATCTCGCGGATCGCGCGGTCGAAGTTCGACTTCTGGCGGATGCCATCGAACGCCTTCTTGATCGGGTTGTCGTCCGGGCGCTGCTGCATGTAGAGGATGGCAGGGAGGGTGAGCGTGCCGCCCTGTAGGTCGGAGCCGGCGGGCTTGCCCATCACAGCGGGATCGCCGGTGAAGTCCAGGATGTCATCCACGATCTGGAACGCGATCCCGAGGCGGAGGCCGTAGACCCGCATCGCCTCCACCTGCTCTGCCGTCGCCCCCGCGACCATCGCGCCGCCCTCGGCGGCGGTGCCGAAGAGGGACGCGGTCTTGCCGATGATCCGATCCAGGTAGCGCGTCACGTCCTCGGAGTACTCGAAGACGGTGATGTCCTGCGTCAGTTCGCCCTTCGCCATCGTCATGAGCGTGCGGGCGAAGACACGGACGACCTGCGTGTTGTCGGTCTGGGCGATGAAGTCGGCGGCGTGGGCGAACATGTAGTCGCCAAGCATCACCGAGGCGGCGTTGCCGAACAGCGCGTTCGGTGTCGGCTCGCCTCGACGTGCGTCCGCGCTGTCGATCACGTCGTCGTGGACGAGCGTGGCTGTGTGCAGCAGTTCGACGCTGGCGGCGAGCGGCACGAGGCGGTCCAGGTCGTACGCGCCGAGGCGGCCCGCGAGCAGGGCGATCGCCGGGCGCATCATCTTGCCGGTCCCGGCGAGCGCGCTTTCGAGCATCTGCTGGAGGAAGGGGAAGTCGGCGGCCTGCGCGATCGACTGGATCGTGTCGCGCACCCTCGGCAGGTCGTCCGCGACGGGGCCGTACAGGCGCCGGGTGTCGGTGCTGGTCGTCATGAGGAGCGCTCCGCGCCTACAGCGTGAACCCGAAGAGCCGTGCCGCGTTCGCTGCCGTCTCACGCGCGACCTCGGCGGGGTCGCAGTCCCGCAACGAGGCGACAAACCGCGCGGTGTGCACCACGTAGGCCGGCTCGTTCCGGCGTCCACGGTGCGGGACCGGCGTGAGGTACGGGCAGTCCGTCTCGATCAGGATACCGGCGAGCGGCATCAGGCGCGCTACCTCCTGGCCCTGGGCGTTGTTGGAATAGGTGACCGTGCCCGGCACCGAGATCAGAAACCCGAGGTCGGCGTAGCGCACCGCCAGTTCGAGGTTGCCCGCGAAGCAGTGCATCATCCCGATCTCGCGGTCCGGCCCCAGGTAACGCCCGACCCGCCTCTGCCACTCCGCGATCACGTCGAAGCACTCCTCGTCCGCGTTGCGGGAGTGGATCACCACCGGCAGGTCGTATTCCCGCGCGAGGTCGAGCTGCCAACGCAGCGCCTCGTACTGGGCGTCGGGTGGCGAGATGTTGCGGAAGAAGTCCAGCCCGATCTCGCCAACGCCCACCACGCCACCGCCCTCGACGGTCGCCCGCAAGCTCGCCCGCTCGCGCTCCAGGTGTTGCGCCTCGTGCGGATGCAGGCCGGCGACGGCGTGGATGCGTGGCTCGTTGCGTGCGAGCTCGAGCGACTGGAGGCTGGTCGCCGTGTCCACGCCGACATCGACGATGTGGGTGACGCCGGCGTCCCAGGCGCGCTGCAGCACCGCGGCGAAGTCGTGCTGGAGTTCGCGGGAGCGGACGTGCGCATGGGCGTCGACCGTGCCGGGCAGCGGCTCCGGCGGGACGCCCTCGGCGCCCCGATCTCGGGACGGGGAGGCGGTCACCGGACCAGCCGCTCCTCTTCCTCCGCGACGATGGCGTCATCGAGCTTCTTGAACAGCGGCACGGCCTCGGGCAGCACGGTGTCGGCGAGGACGGGTGTGCGGACCCAGCCGGCGGCCTGCACGTCGCCCGCGTGGCCCAGGAGAGTCCAGGCCTTCTGGCAGGTGAACGGCAGCACCGGGTTCAGGAGCGTGACGAGGCCGGAGATCACGTTGAGGGCGACGTGCAGCGTCTCCGCGGCGTGGTCGCGGTCGGTCTTCACCGCCTGCCACGGCGCGCGCTGGTCCAGGTACTGGTTCGCCGCGCTCGCCACCTCCATCGCGCCGTTCAGGGCGCGGCGCAACTGCACCGCGTCGTAGTCGCCGCCGACGGAGGCGAACGCCGCGTCGACACGCTCGAGGAGCTCGCGCGACTCGGGCGCGAGCGTCGCCGGAGCCTCCGGCACGCGGCCGTCGTAGTTGCGGCGGGTGATCGTGAGCACGCGGTTCACGAGGTTGCCCCAGCGCGCGACGAGTTCGTCGTTGTTGCGGCGCAGGAACTCCGCCCAGGAGAAGTCGGCGTCACTCGTCTCGGGCGCGCTCGCGGTCAGGAGGTAGCGCAGCGGGTCGGGGTCGTACCGCTCCAGGTAGTCGGGCATCCACACCGCGCCGCCGCGGCTCTTGGAGGCCTTCGTGCCGGACATGGTCAGGTACTGGTTGGCGGGGACGTCATACGGCAGGTTCAGCCCGCCGAAGCCCATCAACATCGCCGGCCAGATCACCGTGTGGAACGGGATGTTGTCCTTGCCGATGAAGTAGACGGTCTTCGCCGTGTCGCCTTCCCACCAGGCGCGCCAGTCCTCCGCGTTGCCGCTCGGGTTGAGGGGGCTCGCGGCCCACTCCTTGGAGGCGGAGAGGTAGCCGATGACCGCCTCGAACCAGACGTAGATGCGCTTGCTCTGGTACTGCGCCCCTTCGAGGGGGATCGGCACGCCCCAGGTGAGGTCGCGCGTGATCGCGCGGTCCTTCAGCCCCTCGCGGAGCATTCCGAGCGTGAAGTTGCGGACGTTGAGCCGCCAGTGCTCCTTCGTCTCCACCCACTGCTGGAGGGCCTCCGTGAAGGCGGAGAGTTTCAGGAAGAAGTGGGTGGTGCGCCGCAGTTCGGGCGTGCTGTCAGACAGGCGAGACCGCGGGTTCTTCAGTTCGACCGCGTCCAGCGTGGAGCCGCAGTTGTCGCACTGGTCTCCGCGAGCGCCCTCGAAGCCGCATTTCGGGCAGGTGCCCTCCACGTAGCGGTCGGGGAGGAAGCGACCCACCTTCGCGTCGAACAGCTGCTCCTGCTCCGCCTCGTACAGGTACCCGCGCTCCAGCAGCCGCAGGAAGATCTCCTGGGTGACCTGGCGGTGGTTCTCCGTGTCCGTGGAGGTGAACAGGTCGAAAGAGATCCCCATGCCCTCGAACGTGGCGAGGAAGGATTCGTGGTAGCGCTGGAAGACCGCCTCCGGGGTGGAGCCTTCCTCCTCGGCGCGCACGGTGACGGGTGTGCCGTGGGAGTCGGAGCCGGAGACCATCAGCACGCGGCTGCCGAGCATGCGGTGGTAGCGCGCGTAGATATCGGCCGGCAGGTAGGCACCGGCGACGTGTCCCAGGTGCATGTGGTTGTTGGCGTACGGCCACGCAACGGCGACCAGCACAGTCTCGGGGGAGGGTGACGGGGTCGCTGTGGTCATCAGGCCGGCATCGTAGCATCGGCCCTCCGCACGGTCGCCCGGGGCGGCCGGGGCCCGCGTGTCGCGGTGCCCATCGGGGGCCCGAGGTGATTGGATCATCGCCTTCATCGGTTCTTATTGACCACCGCTGACACTCAGGCGTACCCTATCGGGAAACCCTCTTGCGAGTCCCCGCGACAGGGATCAGCGATGCCAGTGCATTCGTTTCGCCAGTCCGTCCCGCTTCCCAGCGGGCCAGTGTGTGTCTAAATACGACCCCCTCCGCCGGAGGGGGTCGCGCGTTATCTAGGGTGGGGTGAAAGTCTGATGGTCACGAGCGAGCGAGCCCAATCCGGTTACGACCTGTCCGCCTCTACGGTGCGGCCGAAGAGCCTGGACCACGCCTACGGATTCGACGATGTTGCGATCGTCCCCGGCGCGGTCACTACCAACCCGGAGATGGTGGAGCCGACCTTCACCCTCGGCGAGCACACGTTCAGCGTGCCGATCATCGCCTCCGCCATGGACGGCGTGGTCGACCCCAAGTTCGCCGTCCGCATCTCCAAGGCCGGTGGCCTGGCCGTCCTAAACCTGGACGGCCTGTGGGCGAAGTACGACGACGCCGACGCCATCCTGGACGAGATCGCTGCCGCCGACCTGGAGGAGTCCACGCGCATCATCCAGCGCGTCTACCAGGAGCCCTCCAAGGACCACCTGGTCGGCCAGCGCATCGAGGAGATCAAGCGCGCCGGCGGCTTTGCCATGGTGGCCACCAACCCCCAGACCACCAAGCGCTTCGCCCCGATCGCGAAGGAAGCCGGCGTCGACTTCTTCGTTGTCGCCTCCACCGTCACCACCGCCCGCCACGTCTCCCGATCGCTCAAGGGGCTGCAGCTGGACGAACTCGTGAAGCAGATGGCGGGCGTGCCGATCCTCGTCGGGAACACCGTCGACTTCACCGCCACCATTGAACTGATGGAGACCGGCGTCCACGGCGTCCTCATCGGCGTCGGCCCCGGCGCGGCCTGCACCTCGCGCGAGGTCCTCGGCATCGGCATGCCGCAGGTCACGGCCACCATCGAGACCGCGTACGCGCGGGACGTCTACCTGGAGCGCACCGGCCGTTACGTCCCGATCATCACGGACGGCGGTCTCCGCACCGGTGGCGACGTGTCGAAGTCGATCTGCGCCGGCGCGGACGCCGTCATGATCGGCTCGCCGTTCGCCAGCGTGGAGGGCGCCCCCGGCCGCGGCTACCACTGGGGCATGGCGACGCCGAACCAGGAACTGCCGCGCGGCGTGCGCGTGCACGTGGGCCAGAAGCACTCGCTGGAGACGCTGCTCTTCGGCCCCACGTCCAAGACGGACGGCACGGAGAACCTGGTCGGTGCGCTCCGCACCTCCATGGCGACGTGTGGCGCGCAGACGATCCGCGACTTCCACGAGTCCCGGATGATCATTGCCCCGGCCATCAAGACCGAGGGTAAGATTTACCAGATGGCACAGACGCGGCCTGCAGGGATCTAGGACATGTCAACGCTTGGACAGAGCCGGATGACGTGGGTGCGCCGCCTCGGCGGCCAGGTGCCGCTCGCCGTTGGCAAGGTCTACGCCACGAGCGACCCAATGAACCCGGACCACATCTTCATCCCCTTCCGGTCGCTCCCACCCGGGCGGTACGAGTTGAACTTCGCCCGCTACCACGAGCGTTACCCGGTGAACCTCACCCGCGCGGAGGACTACCCGGACGACCGCGCGATGATCGTGAAGGGCCACCTGCCGCTGTAGGCGGCCGGCCCCACGCCAGACACAGCACGGGGACGCCGCGAGGCGTCCCCGTGGTCGTTCCAGGGCCGCGCCTACGCCTGCGACGGCCACTCCCCGACGCGCACCTCCAGCACGCGGCGGATGCCGCGCAGGTCGCGGTGCTGACGCGCCTCGAGGGGGCCACGGCCGGCCTCGCGGAGCGCCCTCAGCACCAGGTCCTCCACCCACCCCATCTGGCCTGACCCCATCTCCAGGATCACGGCCGCGGTGTCGGCGGCGAGGTGCGACGAGAGTTGCTTCGCGAGGCGGTCGATCAGTTCGACACCCATCTCGCCACCCTCGACGGCGACGCGCGGCTCGCGCTCGCGGATCTGGGCGGGGAGCGCCTCGAACTCCTCGGTGGAGACGTAGGGAAGGTTGGCGCACAGCACGTCGACCGGCTCCTGGAGCGAATCGCAGAGGTCGCTCATCAGCATGACGACGCGGTCCTGGAGGCCGAACCGTCGCATGTTCCGGCCGGCCCATTGCAGCGCCTCGCCGGAGATGTCCACGCATGTCACCTGCGCCTGCGGCGCGTGCTGCGCGATCGACAGGCCGATGATCCCCGAGCCGGTGCCGATGTCCGCGACGCGGATCAGGCGGTGGGTGCGTGGGTGCTCCCGGATCGCCGCCAGCGCGACCTCCACCACGCCCTCCGTCTCCGGCCGCGGCACGAGCACGCCCGGGCCCACCTCAAACGTCAGTCCGTAGAACTCGCGCCGCCCGAGGATGTAGGCGAGCGGCTCGTGGTCCAGGCGGCGGGTGAGGAACGCCTCGAAGCGCTCGATGGCGGCGGGGTCGGCGGGGCGGTCACCGGCTGCGATCACCTGCGCGCGTTCGAGGCCGGCGGCCTCCCCATACAGCAACTCGGCCTGGAGGCGGGCGTCGTCGATGTCCTCGGCGGCGTGCACGAGCAGGAGTTTGCGGGCGGCTTCCTGGACGAGCGTCCGGACGCCCTGCGGCGCCTCCGCGGAAGCGCCGTCAGACGGCTCGCTCACGCCCGGCCAGCCCGGCGGCGGTGCTCCAGGACCTCGTAGAGCACGAGGCCGGTCGCGACCGCGAGGTTCAGCGAGTCGACGCGGCCGACCATCGGGATCGAGACCATGCGGTCACACTCCCGCTGGTGCTCGGGCGGCAGCCCGGCGCGTTCGCTGCCCATGAGGACCACCGTGCGGTCGCCGTAGTCGGCGGTGCGGTACTGCTCGGTGGCGTCGCCCGCGGTGCCGACCACGGTCACGCCCTGGGCGCGCGACCACTCGATGAACTGCTCGAACGTCGCCCGCACGAGGCGGACCGTGAAGACCGCGCCGGTGCTCGCGCGCATCGCCACCGGGTCGTAGGGGTCGGCGGTGTGGTCGAGCAGGATGATCCCGTCCGCGCCGGCGGCGTCACACGTCCGCACGATCGTGCCAATGTTGCCAGCGTCCGCGGCTTCCTCCAGCGCGACCCAGCGGTCGCCGGGCGCGAGGCGGAGGTCCTGTAGCCGCTCCCACTCCTGGCGCACCACGGCGGCGATGCCCTGCGGGCCGTCGCGCCGGGAGAGCGTCCGGAAGACCTCTTCGGAGACCTCGATCACGTCGATGTCCGCGGCACGGGCCGCGTCCACCAGGTCACGGCCGAAGGGGCTGCGGAGTAGTTCCGGGCAGTCGATCAGCGTCTCGATGGGGGCGCGCAGTTGCACCGCCTCCGCGACGGTGCGGATGCCCTCCACGAACGACAGGCCAGCCTCGTCGCGCTCCTTGCGGAGGCGGAGGCCACGGATGCGCTTAATGCGCGCGTTCGCGGTGCTGGTGATGCGCTCGGGTTCGGCGGGTGGTCTGGGCATGGGGTGTGGGGCGCCTACGCGACGGTCGCGAGCAGGCGCGCCTGATCCTCCGCGCTGACGGCTTCGATGAGCGGGTCGAGGTCGCCGTCCATGACGCGGGGGATACCATGCACCGTCAGGCCGATCCGGTGGTCGGTGATGCGGTCCTGCGGGTAGTTGTACGTGCGGATCTTCTCCGACCGATCCCCCGAACCGACCTGGCTGCGGCGCAGCGCGGACTGTTCCGCGTCCTGCTTCTCGCGCTCCAGCGTGTACAGCTTCGCGCGCAGGTGCGCCTCCGCCTTCGCGCGGTTCTTCGCCTGCGATCGCTCGTCCTGGCAGATCACGACGATGCCCGTGGGGTTGTGCGTCATGCGCACGGCGGTCGCGACCTTGTTCACGTTCTGGCCGCCCGCGCCGCCGGAGTGGTAGATGTCGATGCGGACGTCGTCCCAGTTGATGTCCACGTCCACCTCGTCCACCTCGGGCATGACGGCGACCGTGGCGGTGGAGGTGTGGATGCGGCCCTGCTGCTCGGTGGCGGGGACGCGCTGGACGCGGTGCACACCGGACTCGAACTTCAGGCGCGAATACGCGCCCTGGCCCTGCAACTCGAAGACGATCTCGCGGTAGCCCCCCGCCTCGTTGGCGCTGGAGTCCATGATCTCGACCTTCCAGCCGCGGCGCTCCGCGTAGCGCTGGTACATGCCGAAGAGGTCGGAGGCGAACAGGCCCGCCTCGTCACCGCCGGTGCCGGCGCGGATCTCCACGATCACGTTGCGGTCATCCGCCGGGTCCTTCGGGAGCAGCGCGAACTTCAGATCCTGCTCCAGCCGGACCATGTCGGCCTCCAGCTGGACGGATTCCTCGTGCGCCATCTCTCGGACGTCCGTGTCGGCGTCGTTCGCGAGGCTGCGAGCCTCCTCCAGCCCCTGGCGAGCGGCCAGGTACTCGCGGTAGATCGCGATGATCGGCTCCAGCTGGGAGCGTTCCCGCGCGATCTCCTGCATGCGGCGGTGGTCCGCCAGCACGTCGGGATCCGCGAGGAGCCGGTTCAGCTCATCGAAGCGGGCGTCGAGGTCGGCAACGCGCTCAAGCATGTACTGAGGATAACAGCGGCGTCGGTTAGGGTCGGTCGCAGTGATGGGAGGCCCCGTGATCGATCCGGACAACCCGGTCGTCCGCCTCGTGATGCAGTCGAACGAGGCCGAGGTGGCAAGCGACCACGACCGGCAGCGTGCGCTGCTCCGCGAGGCGTGGGAGGCCGCCGCCACCCCGTACGAGCGCGCCGTCGCCGCGCACTACATCGCCCGCATCCAGCCGACGTCTGCCGGCTCACACCACTGGAACCGGGACGCCCTCGACCACGCGCGCCAGGCGCCGCCCGAGGCGGTACGCCCCCTCATGCCCTCGCTCCACCTCGCCTTCGCCGAGTCGCTGGAGCGCGTCGGCTCCCTCGACCGTGCCGCCGAGGCGTACCGCGATGCCATCCAGGCAGCCTCGGGCCTCCCGCAGGCGGAGGGCTACGCGCGGGCGGCGCAGGATGGGCTCGGGCGGGTGGGGGAGCGGGCCTAACCGCGGATGGCGGCGGCGAGGTCGGCGAACGGCAGCGTGCGCTGCTCGCCGTCGCCGCGGAGCGGCTTCAGAGTCGCGACGCCCTCGGCGGCCTCGCGGTCACCGATGATCAGCGCGTAGCCGGCGCCGACGGCGTCCGCGCCACGGAGCGCCGCCTTCATCGAGCGACCGG
>PHBR01000077.1 GCA_002840675.1 Chloroflexi bacterium HGW-Chloroflexi-9 | reverse complement strand
CACACCGTGGTGACCTCCGCTGTGGCGGGCATCACCGTGCATCCCTTCGTGCAGGTGAGCGGCAGCGGGCCTACCCCGACCGGCCTCGCCTACGTCACGTGGTACGCGAACAACAGCTGCGCCCTTCCTGCCACCGCCGCGACCGCTGACCACGCGCTCTCCGCGGCCGGCGCCGTCGACTTCGACGGCAACACGTTCACGCCGCCGGCGCCCGGTGCGTACTCGCTGAAGACCTACTACGCGGGCGACGCCCACTACGCGCAGACCTTCGGGCCGTGCGTGCCGTTCACCGTGACGCCGCTGCCCGTACCAACCGTGACGACGGAGGTCCATGACGCCGCCCACAACGTGGTGACCTCCGCTGTGGCGGGCACTACCGTGCACCCCTTCGTGCAGGTGAGCGGCAGCGGGCCGACCCCGACCGGCTTCGCCCGCGTCACGTGGTACGCGAACAACAGCTGCACCCTTCCCGGCACCGCCGCGTCCGCTCACTACCCGCTCTCGGCGGCCGGCGCCGTCGACTTCGGCAACACGTTCACGCCGCCGGCGCCGGGTGCGTACTCGCTGAATACGTACTACAGCGGCGACGCCCGCTACGCGCAGACCTTCGGGCCGTGCGTGCCGTTCACCGTGACGCCGCTGCCCGTACCAACCGTGACGATGGAGGTCCATGACGCCGCCCACAACGTGGTGACCTCCGCTGCGGCGGGCACCACCGTGCACCCCTTCGTGCAGGTGAGCGGCAGCGGGCCGACCCCGACCGGCCTCGCCTTCGTCAGGTGGTACGCGAACAACAGCTGCACCCTTCCCGGCGCCGCCGCGACCGCTGACTACTCGCTCTCGGCGGCCGGCGCCGTCGACATCGACGGCAACACGTTCACGCCGCCGGTGCCCGGTGCGTACTCGCTGAATACCTACTACACCGGCGACGCCCGCTACGCGCGGACCTCCGGCCCGTGTGTGCCGTTCACCGTGACGCCCATGGACACAGACGCCGATGGGGCCGCCGACATCGGGGACAACTGCCCGCTCGCCGCCAACGCCGACCAGGCCGACCGTGATGGCGATGGCCTCGGCGACGTCTGCGACGGCGACCGCGATGGCGACGGCGCGGCGAACGCCACGGACAACTGCCCGGATGCGGCAAACGCGATTCAGGCCGACATCGACGGCGACGGCATCGGTGATGCGTGTGATCCCGTGGACGACCGCCCGACCGTCCAGGACCACAACGGGAGCCTGCAGCTCACGGGGCTCTGGGTGATCGCAGGCACGGTGACGGGGAACATCAGGATCACCGACGGTACGCTCATCGTGAACGGGCGCGTCGAGGGGAACGTCCAGCAGTCCGGCAGCGGCTCCGTGGTCGTTGGGGCCGGCGGCGTGGTGACGGGCAACGTCAGAGAGCAGGGTGACGGCGACGTGTTGGTAGCGGGGACCGTCGAGGGCAACCTCGAAGAGACGGGTGCCGGCAGCGTGCTGGTCAGCGGCCTTGTCGACGGCAACGTCAGCGAACGCGACTCGGGCAACCTTGAGATCTCGGGCACGGTCAACGGCAATGCCACGGAGCGCGGCGTTGGCGACGTCATCATCACCGAGGGTGGTTTCGTGGACGGTAACGTCAGCGAACGGGACGCCGGTAGTGCGCTCAACAACGGGACGGTGACTGGCCGCGTTAGTTCGTCATAGGGGCCGGTCGCGCCTCAGCACGGCGTGGCCCCGTGCGTCGGCGAAAATGCGCAGAGCCCGCCGCAAGGCGGGCTCTGTCGTCGGCGCAGGTGCAGGCCGCCCAGGGCGTGCGGCCTGGCGTGGAAACCGAAGCGACTAGAACACGATCACGCAGCGGCCGCGGGTGCCTCCGGCCTCGAGCCGGCGATGGGCGTCGGCCGCCTGCTCTGGCGCGTACATCGCGGCAACGCGAAGGGTGATGATTCCCGCTTCGGCCTGCTGCCGCAGGCGGTTGAGCAGGTCCGCTCGGTGGTCGTACTCGCGCACCGTCGCCCGGCATGCAGCACAAGATCGAAGTCTGCTCCGCCGGCTTCCTCCTCCCGGATGGCAGCAACCAACCGTAGGGGCTGGGTCGGGCGACCGGGGCATCGCGAGGCGCTGGAGGAGCGCCACGGGGAGGTGCGCCGGTTCTCGCTCCCGGCCCGCCGCGAACGCGCAGAGGCGCGCACCCTATCTGGGTGCTCAGCCGGCAGTCCTATCGGTGACGGCTGCGTGACGTCGGCCCGCCTACGGTCCTGTGGTACAAGCGACTTCGATCGCGTGTCCGAAAAAGGAACGCGGCGAGCGCTTATCTACGCAGGGCCATAGCAGACGAGTTGGATCGCGGTGCCGTCCCAGATCCACGAAGACCCCAACATCGTCCCCGTCGACACGTCGACGCTCCGCGGAATACCGCCCCGCCGTTGTGCCATGGCAACCTCCACCGTCGCGTCCTTTGATGCCCATGACTGAGACGCGCGTCCGGATCAACGGCATCAACGTCGCCCACCCGCCACTCCGTCTACCGCAGGCCGAGGCGGCCCGCGCGATCGGCGCACTGACTCTGAACCCCCGGCGTGCCGCCGCGCTCGCGCGAGGCACGCAGATCGAGCAGCGCGCGATCGCGCTTACCGCCGGCGAGGTCCTGGCGCTCGGCGCGGCTGGCGCCCGGAACGACGTCTACCAGCGAATCGCGCCCGGTCTCGCTATCGACGCCGCGCGAGGGGTGCTGGGCGAAGCGGACGTCTCGCGAATGGCCTGCCTCGTCACGAGTTCGTGCACGGGGTACAGCGTGCCGAGTTGGGGCGTTGACGTGGCTGAGGCGTTCCGGATGCCGGCTTGCACGGCTCGCCTGCCGATCACCGAGGCCGGATGCGCGGGCGGTGTCGTGGCGCTCGCCCGCGCCGTCGATCACCTGCGGACGCGACCCGGCGCGAGCGGGCTCGCCGTCGCAGTTGAGCTCTGCTCACTCGCATTTCACCCGGGCGGCGACGACGGGAACCTCACCTCCACGCTCATCTTTGGCGACGGCGCGGGTGCCGCGCTGCTCCAGACGGGCGATGGTCCGGGCCTTGAGGTCGTGGACACCGCCAGTCGGCTCGTGCCCGATACGAAGCATGCCCTCGGGTTCGCCCTCACAGACCAGGGGCTCTATCCCATCCTCACCCGTGATCTCCCCGACCTCCTCGGGGAGCCCACCCGAGAGGCCGTCCTCGAACTCCTCTACCGAAATGGGATCACCACCCGGGACATCGGCGCCTGGCTACTGCACCCCGGTGGCGCGCGGATCCTGAAGACTCTGGAGGATGGGTTCGGACTCGATCGGTGCCAGACTCACTGGTCATGGGACTCGATGCGCGAATTCGGGAACACCTCGTCGGCCGCGATCTTCGATGTGATGAGACGCTATTTCCAGGACCGCCGTCCGGGTGAGTACGCGGTGGTAGCTGCCTTCGGCCCCGGACTCTCGATCGAACTCATGTTGGTGAGGGCACAGTGACGCGGCTCTTCACGCGAGGGGACTCGGTCCGCCTGGCGGCTAGCGCGGCGATGGCGCTCGCCCGCCTCGCCGAACTCGTCTATTCACGGCGCAACATGGAGCGGCATGCGGAGCGCCACGAGGGGCGCGCGAGTCGCGCGACGTACCCGCTCATCGTCGCCGTCCACACCATCGTCATCGCCGGGACGCTCCTGCGGGGCTCTCGCCGCCCCTCGCTCGGATGGCTGGTGTTGCTCGCGTCCGCTCAGCCGCTCCGACTATGGGTGTTGCTACTGCTCCGGGACCGCTGGAACGCGCGCGGGAGCGTCCCAGCCGGCCTCCGCGTGGAGACGCGAGGCCCCTACGCCTGGGTGCGCCATCCGAACTACGCGATTGTGATCGTCGAGTTGCTCGCGCTGCCGATGGCGTTCCGCCTGCGTGCGCTCGCGGGCCTCGCTGCGATTGCCAACGGAATCCTCCTCGCGGTGAGGATCCGCGATGAGGAACGGCTGTTGTTCGCCGAGCCGGGTTACCGGCGGCACTTCGCCACGAAGCCCCGGTTCCTTCCTCGCATCCTCTAGCGACTCAGACGCCCACCGTGAGCGCGAGCAGGTCGCGTGGCCGCAGGTCGGCCACGCGGAGGTCGCCCGCGCTTACCCCCAGGAGCCGCCGGAACGTTTCGGGCTGGCGCATGAGGTTGCGCACCGAATGGCGGGCCAGCCACGGACGCGACGAGAGCACGAGCGACAGGTGCGCCAGCAGATCAGCGTTCCGCGCGAGCCCGCCGCGCTGCCTCGCATAGCGTTCGAACGACCGCTCTAAGTCACTGTCCAGGTAACGGACCACCGCATCGGCGCACGCGCGCGCCGACAGCAGGCTCGTCGAGATGCCCTCGCCAGAGATCGCATCGACGAAGCCAGCGGCGTCACCGACCAACAAGAGGTTGTCGCGCCACGGACGGCGACTCGCGGCGGGAAACGGCCCAGCGGCCACGGGCACATCGAGGAGCGTCCCCGCGGCCAGCAAGGCATGTGACTGGATCAGGCCTCGGAACGCCGCGGTGGGGCCTCCCGAGGACGACCGCATGCCACGACGGAACAGCATCGCCACGTTTACGGTCGCGGGGCCAACCGGCGTCACGTAGACCTCGGCATCATCGTGGAAGTGGATGTCGACGAGCGGATCCACCGGCCGCGGCAGCTGGAGATGTGCGCTGATCCCGTAGCGCCGCCGATGCTGCGGTCGATCCAGGCCAGCCAGCCATCGGATTCGGGAACGCAACCCGTCCGCACCGACGATGACCGCTGCCTCGATCCGCTCGCCGTCCTCGGTCTCCACGCCCGTGAAGCGGCCCGGTCCCCGTACCAGTGAACGCACACTCGCCCCGAGCCGGAGTTCAGCGCCCACCTCGACGGCTCGTCGCCGTAACAACGGGTCGAGGTCGGTGCGCTGCATGCCGAGTGCGAGAGATCCCCCTCCGAAGGTCGCGGTGGCCTGATACGGCGCGGCGTTGAAACGCACACCGGTCAACGGTGCGCCGAGCGAGTCGACCGCCGGGTGCACCTCGAGGCGGCGGAGTTCTTCCAGCCCGCGCGGGAAGATGCCCTCGCCACAGGCCTTGCGCCGGTCCCCCTGCGTCCGTTCGAGGAGCACCACGCGCATCCCGCGCCGGGCGAGGTGGATCGCCGTCGCGGCTCCCGCCGGCCCGGCGCCTACGATGGCGGCATCGAACATGACACTCAATATAGGCGTCGTTCGGACGCGGCGAGTCCAGACCGTTCCAGTTGAGAGTCGGGCGCGTGGCGTAGGATTCGCGCATGCTCCGAGCAGCCTTTCGAGCCGTCCACCCCTTCCCGTCGATCGTGGTCGCGCTGCTGACCGTCGCCTTGATCCCACTCGCCGACCGCGACGCTCCGCTGCGGCTGTACCCGCTCCTCGGCGGCGCGATGCTTCTCTTTCAGTTCACCATCGGCCTCGTGAACGACCTGGTGGATCTCGAGGAGGACCGGCGGACAAAGCCATGGAAACCCCTCGCACGCGGCGCGATCACGGTGAGGCATGTGCAATGGCTGGCGGTCGGCTGCGGGGTGCTCGGGCTCACGCTCACGGCGGCGCTCCCGCTCGCTGCCGTGGTCATCGCGATCTGCGGCCTCTCGACCGGGCTCGCGTACGACCTCTGGCTGAAGGAGACGCCACTGTCGTGGCTCCCCTACTCGCTCGCGCTCCCGCTCCTGCCGATCTGGGTGTACGTCGCGACCGGGGAGTGGCGCCCCCTCCTGTGGTGGGCGTTCCCGCTCGGCGCGGCGCTCGGACTCGCCCTGCATCTCTCGAACGAAGCGCCAGATGTCGGCCGAGCCGGGGTGAAGGGGCTGCCGGGACGCCTCGGGCCGGCGTGGTCCAGACGGCTTGCCCTCACCATGTTCATCGGCGTGGCGCTCACGGTGGTGCTCGTCGTCCTTCCGTCGTCGGGGGCGCTCGCCCTCGTGGTCGTGTCGGTCGCCCTCGCCACTGCCACCGCTGCGCCGTGGTCGTCGCACCTCGGGCGCGACGGTCACTTCGGCCTGCTCGCCGTCGGTGCCGCCGCAATCACGGTGCTGTTCTTCCTCGGGGCGTAGGACTGTGGGTGCCGGGGCTTACGTCCTCGAGGCGGTGCCGGACGCCAGTAGCCCGCGCAGATCAGCACGGCGGTCGCGGCGCCGCTTGCGCTGAGCGGCGAGATCCGTCTGATCGCCGAGGTAACGAACTTCGCCGTCTACGCGATATTCATCACCGTGAACCTCGCCGTGATCCCGCTGCGGTTCACTCGCCTCAGCGCAGACCGTACCTTCCTCATCCCGTGCACCTCGGAGCCGCGCCGCCGCCCCGAAGCCTGGGCGCTCGGCGCGCCGATGGTGCTGTCCGGCATCGCCGCCGGGTGCTCGGCGGACGCCTCCGGGCACCAGACGCCCTGAGCCGCCCACGCTCAGTGGTGGCGCTCGGCCTCCTAGTCGATCGCGTCTGCGCGTGTCCTGTGGATCGTCCCGTCCGGGTGCTGCGGCGGCGAGTAGATCGTGTAGAGCTTGAGCGGCTCCGCCGCTGACGTGTTCACGATGTTGTGGGCGGTCCCAGCGGGAATCACCACGACCGAGCCGTCGGTCAGATCCGTCTCCTCGCCATCGAGGATCGCCCTCCCGGTACCTGCCTCGACCCGGATGAACTGGTCGACGTCATCGTGCGTCTCGGCGCCGATCTCCTCGCCCGGCTGAAGCGCCATGATCACCAGTTGCATCCGTTCCGCCGTGAAGAGCACCTCACGGAAGTACTCGTTCGCGAGCGTGCGTTCCTCGATGTCAGTAATGAATCCAGCCATCGCCATCCTCCTGTCCCACGGCCAGAGCGACCGCCCTCGCCTTTCCCGCTCACCTTACGGCATCAGCGACACGCCCTTGGCGCCGACCGGTCGCGCGGTGCACACCCGTGTGAGCGGGTTCGAAGAGCGTGTCGAGCGACGCTCGTGGAGCGTGGAAGGATGCCACGCCGCTCTGAACCGCCGCGCTACCCGATCGGGACCCGAAGCAAGAACGGCACCGGAACGAGTTCGCCATTCGGGAACGGTGATGCCGTTCTTGACCCGCATGTACTTAGGTTCAGATATGACCCGCCACGTTGCCTTGGCTAGGTCAGTTCTGCTCCGAAGATGGCAAGCTGAGCGTCGATCAACGGTCGCAGTCCTTCCGGAACTCCCCTGACCTCGGCGCTGGCATCCTCAGCAGCCGATGCGGCGCGCTGAGCGATATCGGCGAGGATCGCGATCGCCGAGGTCCTTGCGATCCCCCACGCCCCTGCCTCATCGAGCAGATGCTCCGGAGTGATCCGATCCATCCGGTCTTCGCCATCGATCTTCATCGCGAACTTCGGGAAGCCATAGACGCGGCTCGACATCACGTCGTAGAGCGGGGCGAGTCGTACGGAACCGTTTGGGGTGTGCAGGAGGGAGAAGTTCTTCGCGTGGGCATCGCCGTTTCCGATGATCAGGTTCAGCACCGTCGCGCGGAACAGCGACTCGACGGCGTCCCGGCCAGCGGCGTCCCGGAGGAGACGAGCGATCTGCCGGAGGGCAGGGCCGTTGTCGTCCTCGTACTTCCTTGTTGGCGGGTAGCCAAGCGCCTGGCACATGTCCTCTTGGTGAATTCGCTCAACGGTGCCATCGGGATGCACGTGCCGGTCATACCGTTCGACCGCAAGGATCGGTCTGCCAGCAACCGTGATCGTCTCCACTCGTGCGACCACGAATCCAAGGTGTCCCGCGAGCCGCATGCAGAACATTTCGTTCTCCACGCTGCTGTCGAAGCCGCGGAGCGCGGGCTTGAGAATGTGGGTGGAGGGCGTCCCATCAACGGGTTGACCCCAGCGCCCGTCGGGAAGGCGAGTGAGCAGGAGCTTCTCCTGAACGCCAGCCAGCGAGAGGCGCACGCGATCACCGACGCCGAGAGGGGCCGTCCGGAGATTCGCGACAAGGCGTTCTAGGGCAGCGTCGTCAAGGGGAGCGGCCGCGAGCGTCGTTGCAGTGGGTGGCGGAGGTTCATCCTCTGGGGCGATCACGATCGCCCCGGCGCAATCGCGGCCGAGTGCTCGGATCAGCCCGAAGGTGTTGTCAGCCAGGAGCCGGAGCTCCTGTGCCACGATGCGTCGCTGATCGTCTTCCGGCAGTAGGCCGTCGAGGAACACCCGCACGACCTGATGGTCGAAGCGCTGAGCCACCAGCGGCAGACGCAACGAGAGAAGTGGCGTGCCGGCATCGAACCGCGCAAGCGCGTCGTCCGTGTAGGTCAGGCTCAGCCTGCCACCGTCCTCTTCTATGTCGGCTACGTGAACGCCATAGAGCCAAACGGCGAGTCGCTCAGGCATTACCAGTCAGCCTTCTGGAGCGTCATCCGAACGCCAAGCTCCTGGAGCACTCTCAGGAGGCGACGGACCTGCTCGGTCTCGCGCCCCTGCTCAAGGCTGGAGAGGTATGTCCGGTTGAGCCCGGTTCGCTCGGCTAGCTCCGCCTGTGACAGGCCGGAGAGATGGCGGTAGTGCTTAATCGCCACCCCAAGAGACTCGGGTGAGTAGATACGGAATGGGCGGTCGTCATCCATGAACGGATCACCTCCGTTAGGCTGTCCTGATATCCGGACAATACGCCTTGGGCGCCCGCATGTCCATATTTTCGGACATGATGCCCTTTTGAGGCGGTTGTCCGCAAATTCGGACAACCCTTGGGCACCTGCCAGGGCCCCTCGCCTACCTCGTCCCCACCGGCACTACGAGCCGGAACGGCACCCGATCGATTTGGTCACCTCGTAACGTTGATGCCGATCATCGCGCGTGAGGACGGGACAACGCTAGAAGAAGCCTCCGGCCTCGATTGCCGCCTGCACGGCCCCACGGTCGCGTGGATCGCATGCTGCCCAGCGCCGTTCTTCTTCATCCATGTTGGCGAGGAAGCCGAACCGCCCGCGAACGCGCCCCTCCCACGCGGCGAGATCGACTGGCTGGGTGAGCTTGCCGATGGACTCCGGCGCGAAGTCACGGTCACGACGCTGTGTCAGGACGTCTTCCGGAGCCAGCGGTCCTTCACCTCGCCCATCGTCAACGACGTCGCCCCACACCTTTAGCACCCACAGCCTGCGCACGAGCCGTTCCTCCATGGGGCGTCTGGCGAACTGGGCGAGGTCGTAGACATCGCGGCCGAGCGCAGTTCGTCGGTAACGCGCCAACTTCTCGGCGCACGCCTCCGCCTCGGCTATCACGGGAAGGATCGGCAACTCCACGTCATACGATCGGTGCACGGGTACTGACACGAATGGCAATCGTTCCGGTGGCAGGATGAGCGGACGACGGGCGAACTCGACTGACGCCGCGAGGTCAGGGCTACCGAGATCGTCGTGGCGCACGGTCAATGTCCAATGTCGACCGTCCCCGCGTGTCGCGATAAGCCCGAAGTTGAAGCCGGATACCGCCGCGCCGTTGATGGCCACACATGCATCGAGCACGATGCTGTCGTCCGGCGCAACGAAGTCGAGATCGGTCGAGAAGCGCCCGGCACTGCCGATGCGGCACTTTCGTAAGCTGGTGCCTCCCTTGAGCACGAGCGCGCCGTCAAACATGCCGAGTTGGTCGAGCAGCCACAGCAGATGATCCTGAGCGACGTCGAGTAAGGCCGAGCCGTAGGTGTCGGCACGACCAGCACCATGAAGACCCACAAGCGCTCGGGTTAGCATCGCCGCCGCCTAGGCTTTTCCAAGGACGCGCTGCAGCGGCGCAACGAGCCGGTCGGAGACCCCGAACTCTCGAGACCAATCCGCGTTGTCGCCGGCGCCCATCGCTACGTGCTGCATCTTTCCGGGCGGCCGCCCGGAAAGCAACACGGCGGCGAGATCATCACCACCGCCACGATGCACTAAGTACGCCGCTCGTTGCCACGTAGCCGCTGAATGTCCTGCTAGCAGCTCCTGTAGCCGTACGGGATCACAGTCCTCGACGAGTTGGCTGAGATTCGGTACGAGGTCAGCCCATGCACGGAATGACGCGGGGCGACCGGCGAGCTGGACAACGAGCGCGGCCGGCCCGAATGCCGGTAGTCCACTTGCCCAAGCAGTGAGGTCGAGATGGCGGCGGCGTAGCAGGGCGGGAGATGGTCCGAGACGCTGCGCCATGTCAGCCCCCCAGCCGAGCGTCACCACGGACACCTGAGTCCTCAACCCATGAGGTACTCGTGCCCCAATCGGCACCCAGACGGAGACCGCCCCGTCGAAGGCGCGGGCAAGGTAACCGAGGTGCCATGCCGCGGCTTCCCCCGCTAGTGCGAACGTCGCGTTGGGATTTCGTGCCCGCCAGGCCCGCAGGTCGATATAGGGATCGATGACCTCGGCCTCACCCGGCGGGAGGTACGCCCAAACGCCTCTCAGGCGGAGGGGGGTTATCCACCCCAACCTCTGAAGCTCATGGATCGTGCGCTCAATATCGCGGTCTGATGCCGCCTCCGCGAGGTATTTCCCGATGTCGGCGCGCGTAAGCACCGTGGGCCGATCCTGGGCAAGGCGTGCCAGCACCCCAGCGGCCCAGGTTGGGATCCGGCGGTCGATTCCCACGCTACTGCGGACAGACATTGAATCCACGTTACTTCAGTCCCGGATCTCTGCTCCTCCAGCTTACTTCCGGGTTTGAAGTTACACAATCCGCGTGACTATGAACCCGGATACGCACTGCGCCGGCAGAGATCCGGGTTCCATTTCAAGGAGGGAAAGCTCGGGCGGACTGAGGGACCGCGTTGCATGATCGGCAACGACGGAGCCTTCTGCGAACAGCAGCCGTCGCTGGAGTCACCCATGCCCGAGCACCCTCGCCGATCTCAGGCGCGCCTGCCCAACAGGACGATCACGGCCTTCCCAGATTCAGTTCTGCGCGATGCGGCCTCGATTAGTCCGTTTGAGGAACACGTCTCAGCGAGTGGCCTGCCGGCCATGCAGCGCGTGCTGGTCGTTGCTCCCGTGGGCGGCTTCGCCGGGCACGAACTTGTAGCCGTAGTGGCGCACCGTGAGCAGATGAGCCGGGCGCGAGGGCTCGTCCTCCAGCTTTTGGCGGAGCCAGTGCATGTGGACATCCACCGTGCGCGTCTCTCCCTCGT
>PHBR01000076.1 GCA_002840675.1 Chloroflexi bacterium HGW-Chloroflexi-9 | reverse complement strand
CGGCTGGCTGGGCGGCGCGGTGCAGCCAGCCGTCAGCGCCGCCTACGGCGCGCCGGTGCAGGTATCCCTGCACCTGTGGGCCGGGCTCGACCGCGTGCTGGCGATGAGCCTGGTGGCGATCGGGGCCGGCGCGCTCCTCGCGACCAGGCACCGCGCCGCCGTGCGCGTGCCGTGGCTGCCCCTGCGCTCCGAACGCCTCACCGGTGCCACCCTCGATGGCCTCGCGACAGGCGCGGCACGGCTCACGGCCGTCGTGCAGCACGACTCCCTCCCCGGCCACATCGCGACGACCATGCTGCTCGTGAGCGTGCCGATGGCGGCGCTAGGGATCGCCGCGGTCGCGGACGTGGACCTTGCCGTGCGGGCCGACCCCCCGGCGGTCGCCGGCGCGGCGTTGATCGCTGCCGGTGCGATCGCCGCCGCGACCTCGACCTCTCGACTGCGCGCGGTCGCGGCGCTGGGTGCGAGCGGCTTCGGGATGACGTGGACGTTCATGCGCTTCGGCGCGCCTGACCTGGCGATGACGCAGATCCTGGTGGAGACGCTCACCGTCGTCCTCTTCATCTTCGCGTTCCGGTTCCTCCCCGTGCGGCCACCGGAGCCGAGGACGGCGTGGCGCCGCGCCTCGATCACCGTCGCCGGCGTGGGGGCCGTTGGCATGACCGCGATCTCGCTCGCCGCCGGCAGCACCCCGGCGCCGCCGGTGCTCCGCGAGTTCTTCGAGGCCGCCGCCGTCCCGGAGGCCAAGGGACGGAACGTGGTGAACACGATCCTGGTGGACTTCCGTGCGCTGGACACGATGGGCGAGATCACGGTGCTGGCCGTTGCCGCCCTCGGGATCCTCGCCCTGCTGAAGATGGCGGGGCGGCCGGTCGAGTCGTCCTGGGACGCGACCTCCTCCGGGCGCGTGCTCCGATCCGCGGTGCAGGCGACCTTCCCGGTGCTGATCCTGTTCTCGCTCTTCCTGTTCTGGCGCGGCCATGACGCGCCGGGTGGCGGGTTCGTCGCGGGGCTGGTCGCGGCCGCCGCGATCGCCCTCTACGCGCTGGCCTACGACGCACCGACCGCCCGAAGGCTGCTGCGGGTCTCCCCCGCGACGCTGATCGGGGGCGGGCTGCTGGTCGCGCTCGCCGCCGCGGTCGCCTCCATCCTCACTGGTGAACCGGCATTCACCGCGCTGTGGGGCTACGCCACGATCGGCAGCACCGAGGTGAAACTCGGGACGCCGCTGCTCTTCGACCTGGGTGTGTTGCTGGTGGTGCTGGGCGTCGCAAGCGCGCTGGCCACGGCGCTGCTGGAGGAGCGGTGATGGAAGCGCTCTTCGCCCCGGTCATCGGCATCCTGTTCGGCTGCGCGACCTACCTGCTGCTTCAGCGGTCGCGCGGCCAGGCGATCATCGGCCTCGCGCTGCTCTCGAGCGCCGCGAACCTGTTCATCTTCGTCGCGGCCGGCCTCGGCGAGGGGATCGCACCGCTGGCGCGGGCGGGCGAGGCGTCGCCGCCACCCGGTGCTTCCGACCCGGTGCCGCAGGCGCTGATCCTGACAGCGCTGGTGATCGGCTTCGGCCTGCTCGCGTTCTTCATCACGCTCTCCTACCGCGTCTACCGCCTGACCGGGTCCGATGACCTCGACGCAATCGCGGACGACGAGGGTGCAGCGTGAGCGCCATCTGGCTGCTCCTCGCGATCGCCGCGCCGATGATCGCGGCCGCCGGAGCGATCCCGTTCCTCGGGCGGCACCGGGTGCAGGTGACGGCCGGGGTGGCCGGCTCGCTGGTGCAGACCGTCGCCGCGGTGATGCTGCTCCGGCAGGTCGCCGGTGGCCGGTTCGTGGTGATCCAGGCCGGCGACTGGCCCGCGCCGTTCGGGATCTCACTGGTCGCGGACCAGTTCGCGGCGCTCGTCCTGGTCGCGGGCGCCGTCGCCGGCCTCGCCGCGATCGCCTTCGCGGCGATGAGCGTGGAGGTCGACCGCAGCCGGCACGGCTACTTCGTGTTCACGAACGTACTGCTGGCGGCAGTAGCGACGGCCTTCCTCACCGGCGACCTGTTCAACCTCTACGTGGCGTTCGAGGTGATGCTGATCGCCTCCTTCGTGCTGCTCTCGCTCGGCCAGTCCCGCCGTCAGGCGCGCGGCGCCGCGGTCTACGTCACTCTGAACCTGATCGCCTCAGCGATGTTCCTCACCGGGGCCGGCCTCGCGTACGCCCTCACCGGGACCCTGAACTTCGCCGACCTCGCCGAGCGCGTCCCCCAGATCGAGAGCCACGCGCTCAGCCTGGCGCTGGCGCTACTGCTGCTCACGGCGTTCATCACCAAGTCGGCCGCGTTCCCGTTCGCGGCGTGGCTCCCGGCCTCCTACCACACGCCCGGCACGGACGTGTCTGCGCTGTTCTCAGGCCTGCTCACGAAGGTCGGTGTGTACGCGGTCGCCCGCACCGTGACGTTGCTGTTCCCAGACAACGAGGTGGTGCGGAACACCGTGCTGGCCGTGGCCGGGCTGACGATGGTGGTGGGTGTGCTGGGCGCGCTCGCACAGTACGAACTCCGGCGGCTGCTCGCGTTCCACATCTCCAGCCAGGTGGGCTACATGCTGATGGGGATCGGGCTGATGAGCCCGCTCGCACTGGCGGGGGCGACCTTCTACATGATGCAGCACATGGTCACGAAGACCTCGCTCTTCCTGACGGCCGGGTTCATCGAACGCGGCGCCGGGACGGGCCGGCTCGCGCGCCTGGGCGGGCTATACCGGCGCGACCCCGCCGCCGCCGCCGTCTTCCTGGTGGCCGCGTTCGCCCTCGCCGGCATCCCGCCGCTCGCAGGCTTCGTCGCAAAGTTCACGCTGGCGCGCGCGGGCATCGAAGCGGAGGCGTGGTTGATCGTCGGCGTGTCACTGACGGTGAGCCTCCTCACGCTGCTGTCGATGGTGAAGATCTGGACGGAGGCGTTCTGGAAGGACGAGCCGGCGGAGTTCGCCTGGAACGCGCCCGCGCGGCGCTTCCTGCTCCCCGCCGCGGGCCTGGCGCTGGTGAGCGCGGGCATGGGCATCCTGGGCGCACCGCTGGTGCAGATGGCGATCGAGGCCGGGAACGCGCTGGCGACGCCTGCGGTGTACATCGACGCCGTGCTGGGATCGGGAGGCGGTCGATGAACAACGCCGCCGTCGCCAACCTGCTGCTGGCCCTCGTCTGGACGGCGATTACCGGCAGTTTCACGCCGCTCAACTTCGCCGCAGGCGTGGTCGCCGGGTTCGTCGCGCTGACGATCGTGAACAACGTGCCAGGCCTCCCCGGATACAGCCGGAGGACCTGGGCGCTCCTGTCGCTGGGGGGCTTCTTTGTCCTGGACGTCCTGCGGGCGAACTGGCGGGTGACCCGCGACATCATCAGCGGCGCTCGCCTGCAGCCGGCCATCCTGGCGATCCCGACCGATGCACGGACGGATCTGGAGGTGACGCTGCTGGTGACGCTGGTGACCGTGACACCGGGCTCCACGGTGCTGGAGGTCGGCCGGGACGGCACCCTCCTCGTGCACTTCACCAACCTGCCGCCGGGCGGCGCCGACGTCGCCCGGCGCGAGATCCGCGAAGGCATCGAGCGACGCGTGCTACGGGCGGTGCGCTGATGGCGGACGTGGCCGACACGATCCTGATGCTGGCCGAGGCGATCACCGTGCTCTCGTTGATCCTGACCGTGGCCTTCCTGCTGCGCGCGGGCAGCCTCCTGGACCGCGTCATTGCGCTGGAGGTGGCCGCAGCGGTGACGGTGGCCGGCGCGGCCCTGCTCGCGATCACGGACGGCGACCCGGCAATGATCGATGTCGCGCTCGCGGTCGCCCTCGTCTCCTTCTGCGGGACCGTGGCGTTCGCCTCCTTCATCGAGCGGAGGCAACCGGATGACTGACCTGCTCTCCGCCATCGTGGCGCTGCTGGGATCGCTGTTCCTGCTGCTGGCTGCGGTCGCGCTGTTCAGGATGCCGGACTCCTTCGGGCGACTGTCTGCGACGGGCAAGGCGGTCACCCTGGGCGCCGCGCTGGTGCTCGCGGCGACCGCGCTGGCGACGCGCGACTCGGGCGTGGCCGCGCGTGCCGTGGCCGGCATCGCGTTCTTCTTCCTCACGGCCCCCATTGCCGGCTATGTCCTCGGCCGCGCCGCGTGGCGCTCCGGCGCCCCGCGTGTCGTGACGGTGCTGGACGAGTTCGCCCCGGACGAGGGGGCGGCCGTGGAGGACGACGCCCGTTAGCGCGTCCGGTTGCCCGCGACGGCTCGGGCTCCCTACGATCACCTACCGGCCCTGGAGGGGTCGCATAGTGGTCTAGTGCGGGCGCCTGCTAAGCGCTTGTCTCGGGTTTCCGGGACCGAGGGTTCGAATCCCTCCCCCTCCGCCACCAGGCCACCGGCCTCGGACGCTCCGAGGTCACATGCGGGCGACCACCCGCAGCAGGGAGATCGGCGTGTCCACGTTCCACATCTGGACGCTCGGCTGCCAGATGAACCAGGCCGACTCGCTGAAACTGGCCGCCGGCCTCGAGCGGCTGGGTTACCGCGCCGTCGAGGAAGACGAGGCGGCGGACGTGGTGGTGATCAACACCTGCTCCGTCCGCCAGCACGCGGAGGACCGCGCCTACTCACGCCTGGGCGTGCTCAACAAGCGGCGCACCGAGGGCGCGCAGCAGAAGATCGTTGTGATGGGCTGCATGGTGGGCCCGAAGACGGACGCGCTGCGCAAGCGCTTCCCGTACGTGGACGTGTGGGCGCGCCCGCAGGAGTTCGACGGCATCCTCTCGATGGCCGCGGAGGCGCGTGACGTCTCCGACGGCGAGCTCGGGGCGCTCCTCGATGGCGGCGGGATGCGCAACACCTACGGCCTGCCGACCGGACCGACGGCGTACGTGCCCGTCATCCACGGCTGCGACAAGTTCTGCACGTACTGCATCGTCCCGCTGCGCCGCGGCCGCGAGGAGTCGCGCCCGGCCGCCGAGATCCTGGACGAGGTGCGATTCCTGGCCGCCCACGGCGTGCGCGAGATCACCCTCCTGGGGCAGACCGTGGAGGCGTACGGGCACGACCTGCCAGACCGCCCGGACCTCGCGACGCTGTTCGAGGGGATCGACGCGATCGATGGCATCGCGCGCGTGCGGTTCCTGACCTCCTACCCGAAGGACATGACCGACCGCATCATCGACGCCGTCGCCGACCAGCCGAAGGTGTGCGAGTACTTCAACATCCCCGTGCAGTCCGGCTCCGACTCCATGCTGGAGCGGATGCGCCGCGGCTACACCGTGGCGGAGTTCGAGGAGCGCGTGGAGCGGATCCGCTCGCGGATGCCCGACGCCGCGATCGTGACGGACGTCATCGTTGGCTGCCCGGGCGAGACGGACGCGGAGTTCCAGGCGACCGTGAACCTGTTGAACCGGATCCAGTTCGACACCGTGCACGTGGCCGCATACTCGCCACGCCCCGGCACCTTCGCCTCGCGGAACCTCGCGGACGATGTGCCGATGGCGGTGAAGAAGGAACGACTACAGGTGGTGGAGACGATCCACCGCGAGTCCTCCGACCGCATCAACCGCGCCCTGCTCAACCGCACCGTCGAGGTCCTCGTCGAGCGCAACGAAGAGGGACGGGCGAGCGGCCGGACGCGCCGCGGTCAGATCGTCCACTTCGACACGCGCGGCCGGGTGGGCGAACTCGTGGACGTGACGGTCTCGCAGGTGACCGCCTGGTCGCTCCAGGGGCACCTCGCCGGCGACCTCACGCTCGCGGTCCTCTAGCCCGCCCCGGGCGCGCCCTCGGCTACCCTCGACGCATGGCCGCACCACGACGCACCGAACCGCCCTCCGATTCCGCGCCCGTCGTCGCGACCATCGTCGTGATCCTCGCGGTGATCGAGGAGCGGCTGCAGGTGCTGCTCGTCCACCGCTCCGCCGAGCCCGAGCGTGACCTCTGGGCGCTTCCGGGGGGCCGCTGGCACGGGAACGAGTCCCTCCAGGCCGCCGCCCAGCGCAACCTGGTGCGGGAGACGGGAGTCGCGGACCTCTACCTCGAGCAGTTGTTCACGACCTCCGGCCTCGACCCGCACCAGCCCTCGGTCGCGATCGCCTACTTCGCGCTCGTGGAGGCCGGGAAGGTGCGGCTGAGGCAGGAGGAGGCATGGCGTCCGGCGTGGATGCCGGTGGCGGACCTCCCCGCGCTCGCCTTCGACAACAACGCCGTCATCGAGCAGGCGATGCGCCGGGTCGGCGCGAAACTGGACTACACGAACATCGCGTACGGGCTGTTGCCGGAGCAGTTCACGCTTCGCGAGCTCCAGACGGCGTACGAGGCGGTGCTCGCGGAACCCCTCGACCGGCGCAACTTCCGCAAGCGGATGATCTCGACGGGCCTGATCGAGCCCACCGGCGACACCCGCCGCGAGGGCGCGCACCGCCCGGCCACCCTCTACCGGTTCTCCAGTCGGGAGCCGGTCTTCCTGTAACGGCCCGACCAGGTGCGGATCATCCGCTAGACTCGCGCGATGCCACACGACCTCACCTTTGGCGTCCTCCCCGGTGGGGCCACTCCGCAGGAATTCCTTTCCGCCGCACAGACCGCCGAGATTCTCGGGTACGACTCCGTGTGGGTCGGCGACCACGTCCTCTGGCCCGTCTTCTGGCCCTCGCCCCTGACGATGCTGGCCGCCGCGAGTGCGGTGACCGAGCGCGTGGGACTGGGCACCGGCATCCTGCTGGCGGCGCTGAGGCGGCCGGCACCGCTCGCAAAGGAGACCGCGACGCTGCAGTGGATGTCGGGCGGTCGCTTCCGCCTCGGCGTGGGCGCCGGAGGCGAGTACCCGAAGGAGTTCGAGGCGGCGGGCGTCCCCGTCGGACAGCGCGGCGCCTACCTGGACGACACGCTGGAGGCGCTGACGGCGCTCTGGTCCGGCGAGTCCGTCTCGCTCCACAACCGCCAGATCGACGTGGAGGGCGCGACGCTCGACCTCGTGCCGGAGCCGCGCATCCCCATCTGGGTCGGCGGGCGCGCACCAGCGGCGCAGCGCCGCGCCGCCCGCTACGGCGACGCATGGATGCCGTTCGTGATCACTCCGGAGCGGTTCGCCGAGGGCTGGGTGAACGTCCGCGGGCACGCGGAGGCCCTCGGGCGCGACGCGGACGCGATCGTGCCGGCGGTGCAGTTGTGGGCACAGTTCGATGACGACCTGGCCGAGGCGCTCCCGACGATCGCCGCGCGCATCGAGTCCACCTACCGCGTCCCCTTCGAGCGGTTCGAGCGGTTCACGGTCTACGGCGATGCAGACATGTGGGTGTCGCGCCTCAGCGAGTTCATCGATGCCGGCGTGCGCCACATCAACATCGTCTTCGCGGGGGGTGACCGGCTGATGCAGTTGACGCGCGTGGCAACCGACGTCATTCCCCGGCTGCAAGCCGCGCACGGGGCTCGCCCGTGACGGGCGAGGATGCGGTGCGCAGCCCCTGGGGCATGCGACTCCTGCCAAAGCGCTACTTCTACGGCTGGAACATCGCCGTCGCCGCCGCGCTCATGGGGATGGTGACGGCGGGCGTCGGCTACTACGGGCTGGCCGTCTTCCTGAAGCCGCTGCAGGAGGAGCACGGCTGGTCAAACGCCGCGGTCTCCGGCGCGACCTCGATCTACTTCGTCATGACGGGCGTGTGGACGGCGCTCATCGGCCCGCAGATCGACAAGTACGGGCCGAAGCGATTCCAGTTGATCGGCTTCACGTTGATCGCGATCACCGCGGCGTCGGTCGGCTACGTCACCGCGCTCTGGCAGCTGTACGCGGTTTACATCACGCTCGCGCTGGGCTCCGGGTTCGCCTCCGGCGTCGCGATCAACGCGATCATGGGGCGCTGGTTCGTCCGACGTCGCGCGCACGGGATGAGCGTCTCCTCCACGGGGGTCTCGCTGGGTGGCGTGATCCTTGCCCCGCTGGGCGCGGCGCTGGTGGAACGAGGCGGGCTCGCTCTCGCCACACCGGTGCTTGGCGCGCTCGTGCTGATCGTGACGCTCCCGATCGTACTCGGCGTGCTCGTCTTCGACCCGCGGGAGGTGGGGCTGCTGCCGGACGGTGACCGCACGGAGGAGGAGCGGCTCGCGAAGACGCCGGCGAACTCCGCGCTCGGCGAGGCGACGCAGCGCCGCCGCTGGACGCTGAAGCAGGCGATGAGGACCGTGCCGTTCTGGGCGATCATCGTCGCGTTCGCCCTCGTGCTGATGGCGCAGACGGGGTTCGTGATCCACCAGATCGCGTTCCTGGAGGAACGGCTGGGGACGGCAAGCGCGGCCGCTCGAGCGCTCTCCATCACCGCCTTCGGCAGCATTGTCGCGCGCCTGGCGATGGGGCTGGTCGCGGACAAGATGGACAAGCGCTGGCTGACCGTGGGCGTGTTCGTCGTGCAGGCGCTCGCGGTGCTCCTGGTGCTGCGCGTGGAGAACGAGTGGGCGACCTACCTGCTCATCCTGGCGTTCGGCAGCACCATCGGAAACGTCTACATGATGCAGTCGCTGCTGGTGAGCGAGATCTACGGCGTGGTGTCGTTCGGGACGGTGTTCGGCATCATCAGTATGGCCGGCCAGATGTCCTCCGGCCTCGGCCCGTTCGCGATCGGTTTCCTGGACGATCGCACCGGTTCTTACACGACCTCGTTCACGATCACTGCCTGCATCACGCTGGTCGCTGCGGTCATCGTGATCCTCGCGCGGCCGCTGCCGCCGCCCCCGCCCGAGGCCTCCGCGAGCGCCTGACGGCGGTCGGATCAGTCCGCCGGATCAGCGTTGACACCCCCGGGGGGTAAGCGTAAGGTTGACACGAACCAGTTTGCGTATGAATTACGCAAAGTCACGAGCGCCGCTCAGCCCTTCGTCCGCTCGACGCCGCGCTTCCCTCCGAGGTGACACATGGCACCCAGCACCCCCATCGCCCTGACGGCGGAGCGCTACCCCATCGCCCAGTTGCAGTGCGAGACCGACACCGGCATCGCGACCATTCCGTTGAGCCAGGAGGTCGCCTTCGGCTCCTGGCAGCCGGACATCCCGGCGGAGTACATGGACCTAGGCTCCGAGGAACTCACGGCCCGCATCCATGCAGCGCGCGAGACCCTGGGCGACCGCGTCGTCATCCTCGGACACCACTACCAGCGCGAGGACATCATCGCCTTCGCGGACGAGCGCGGTGACTCCTTCCAGCTGGCGCAGTACGCTGCCAACCGCGGCGAGTCCGAGTACATCGTGTTCTGCGGCGTGCACTTCATGGCGGAGGCGGCAGATATCCTCCGCGCCGACCACCAGCAGGTGATCCTGCCGAACATCGCCGCCGGCTGCTCCATGGCGGACATGGCGTCCGAACCGGACGTGCACCGCGCCTGGGCGGAGCTCAAGGAGTTCTACGGCAGCACGGACGACATCATTCCGGTCACCTACATGAACTCCGCCGCCAGCCTCAAGGCGTTCTGCGGCGCCAACGGCGGCCTGGTCTGTACCTCCTCCAACGCGACGAAGGTGCTGGACTGGGCGTTCGAGCGCGGCAAGCGCGTCTTCTTCTTCCCGGACCAGCACCTGGGTCGCAACACCGGCCACGCCATGGGCATCCCGCTGGAGCAGATGGTGCTCTGGAACTGGCGCGGGCCTTCGGGCAACCTCGGCGGCGCGACGCCAGAGGCGCTGGAGCGCGCGCGCCTGATCCTGTGGCAGGGCCATTGCTCCGTGCACCAGCGGTTCACCGTGCAGCAGATCGAGCAGGCCCGCGCCGCCAACCCGGACGTGAAGATCGTCGTGCACCCGGAGTGCCGCTATGACGTGGTGCAGGCCGCGGACGCGAACGGCTCCACCGGCTACATCGTGAAGTACATCGAAGACGCCCCCGCTGGCTCCGTCATTGGCGTCGGCACCGAGATCAACCTGGTCTCCCGCCTGGCGAAGGAGCACCCGGACAAGACGATCTTCTGCCTGGACCCGGTGGTCTGCCCGTGCAGCACGATGTACCGCGTGCACCCGGCCTACTTGGCGTGGGTGATGGAGGCGCTGGTGGACGGCCGCGTGGTCAACCGCATCGAAGTGCCGGAGCACCACCGGCGCGACGCGAAGGTCGCCCTGGAGCGGATGCTCGCCCTGAAGTAGCCCGCGCGTCCGACCGCACCCACCACCGATCGCCCGAGGATTGCGCGATGCCCGCTGAGTTCCGCTTCGAGGGGCGCTATCCCCTCCGCCACACGGACGCCTTCGCCGGCACCCCGTTCGTGCACGGCGGCGTGCTGCTCGCGCTCACCGAGATCGCCCTCGACGCGTACGACCGCGAGGCCGGCCTCCCCAGTCACCGTGATGTCCTGCGATTCCAGGCCTCGTCCGAGGTCCGCTACCGCTCGCCGCTGCGCTGGGACGACGCCGCGATCGTGCGGCTGCGCTGCGCCGAGGTGCGCCCGGGGCGCCTGACGTTCGAGTGCGAGGTCGCGGCGGCCAGCGACGGGCGGCCGGTGGCGACGTTCACTCACCGCTACATCTACGTGAACGCGCAGAGCGGCCGGCCCGAGACGCCCGCCGATTGGCCGGCGATCGTCCGCGCGATCCGTGAGTTCGAGGCGGACGTGACCGTGATCGACATCGAGCCGGTCCGGAGCGAGCGCCCGTGACCAGCCGCACCGACTACGACCTGATCGTCGTCGGCTCCGGGATCGCCGGGCTCTACGCGGCGATCCAGGCGAAGGAGGCGGGGGCGCGCGTCCTCGTCGTCACCAAGGGCGGCATCGGCGAGGCGAGCACGCGCTACGCGCAGGGCGGCATCGCCGCCGCCGTGGGCGAGGGCGACTCGCCGGAGGAGCACCTGCGCGACACGCTGGACGCCGGCGCCGGCCTCGTGGACGAAGAGGCGGCGCGCATCCTGGTGTTCGAAGCCGCTGACCGGATCGCCGACCTCGTGCGGTACGGCGTGCAGTTCGACTCCACGAACGGCGAGGTGTCGCTGGGCCGCGAGGCGGCCCACTCGCGCTCCCGCATCCTGCACGCGCGCGGCGACGCCACCGGCCTGGAAATCGAACTGTCGCTCTCCTCGCTCGCACAGCGTGAGGTCGTGATCCTCGAGCACACGCTCGCGGACCGGCTGATCGTGGAGGGCGGGCGCATCGGTGCTCGCGACGGGCGGCGCCGGGCAGATGTACCGCACCACCACCAACCCGCCGATCTCCACGGGCGACGGTGTCGCCATCGCCTATACGGCCGGGGCGGAGGTCGTGGACATGGAGTTCACGCAGTTCCACCCGACCGCGCTGGTGATCCCGGGGCAGTCTGTCTTCCTGATCTCAGAGGCGGTGCGGGGCGAGGGCGCCCTGCTCTTCAACACCCGCGGCGAGCGCTTCATGCCGAAGTACGACGCCGAGCGCGCGGAACTCGCCCCTCGCGACATCGTCGCGCGCGCCGCGGTGCGTGAGATGATCGCCACCGGCGCCGACCATGTGCTGCTGGACATCACCGACCGCGACGAGGGCTGGCTGGCCGCCCGCTTCCCACAGATCTACGCCCGCTGCCTGGAGGCCGGCCTGGACATGGCGCGCGACCGCATCCCGGTCTCACCCGCAGCGCACTACACGATGGGCGGCGTCCGCACGAACACCTGGGGCGAGACCACCGTGCGCGGCCTCTTCGTGGTGGGCGAGGCGGCATGCACGGGCGTCCACGGCGCGAACCGCCTTGCGAGCAACTCCCTGCTGGAGACCGTGGTGTTCGCGCACCGCGCAGTGGAGCGGCTGCTCAACCCGCCCTCGCCCGTCCCGCCGCCGCCGGTGCCCACCGCCGACGCGATCGACCTGGCGCCACTGGACCCGGACGGACACGTCCCGACCGCGGACGAGGTCAAGGAACTGATGTGGCAGGACGTGGGCATCGTGCGGAGCGGCGAGAGCTTGCGGCGGGCCACGAGCACGCTGCGCCGCTGGGCCGCCTCCATCCCCCGCCCGGTCGACCGCGACGGCTACGAGTTGCGCTCGATCATCACGTGCGCTCGACTGGCCTCAGAGGCTGCGCTGCACCGCGAGGAGTCGCGGGGCGCGCACTACCGCACCGACTTCCCGGAGCCGCGCGACGAGTGGCGCCGGCACATCGTGTTCCGCGCGAGCGGCGCGGACGCAGGAGGCAACGCATGACCGACCCGACCACGCACCACCCGGCGACGGAGACGGTGGCCGAGATCGTCGCGCTGGCCCTCGCAGAGGACCGCGTCGCGTTCGACGTGACCACGCGGGCGACCGTGCCGGTCGACCAGCCGGGCGAGGCGACGCTGCTCTACAAGCAGTCGGGCGTTGTCTGCGGCCTCGTCGTGTTCGCGGAGGCGTTCGCGCAGGTCTCGCCGGACGTGGAGGTCGAACTGCTGGTCGATGAAGGCCAGTGGGTGAAAGCCGGCACGCCGGCCGCCGAGGTGGCGGGACCGCTGGCGGCGATCCTCTCCGCCGAGCGCGTCGCGCTGAACCTGCTCCAGCGCATGTCCGGCATCGCCACGCTGGCGCAGCAGTATGTCGACGCGGCGAAGGACGGCGGCGAGGCGCGCGTGGTGGACACGCGCAAGACCACGCCCGGTCTCCGCGCCCTGGAGCGCTACGCGGTCCGCGTCGGCGGCGCCGCTAACCATCGCAACACGCTGGAGGACGGCGTCCTCATCAAGGACAACCACCTGGCGGCCGCCGCCGCTCGCGGCACCGGCATCGCCGCCCTCCTCGCGGAGGTCCGCACGAAGGTGCCGCACACCCTCCGCATCGAGGTGGAGGTGGACTCCCCGGAGCAGGCGCGCGAGGCGATCGAGGGCGGGGCGGACGTGGTGCTGCTCGACAACATGACGCCGGACGTGATGCGTGCGGTGGTCGCGGAGGCGCGGGCGAACCCGGCGACCGCGCGCGTGCTGTTCGAGGCGTCCGGCGGGATCACGCTCCAGACGATCAAAGCGGTCTCCGCCACGGGCGTGGATCTGATCTCCTGCGGCGCGCTCACCCACTCGGCACCCGCGCTCGACATCTCCCTGGACGTACGGCCCGCATGAACCAGGTCATCATCCTGTCCGGGCCGCCCGGCGCCGGGAAGACGGCCGTCGCCGAGGCGCTCTGCGAGCGCTTCGACCGCATGGTGCACGTGGAGGTGGATGACCTCCGTCACTGGGTGAAGGCGGGCTACCGCCACCCGTGGGCGGGGGACCAGCAGGCGATGGAGCAGCTGGAACTGGGCGCTCGGAACGCCTCCGCGGTCGCGCGCCAAAGCATCGCGATGCGGTATGCGGTGGTGATCACGGATGTCGTGCTGGGCGCCACGGTGGCGCACTACGATGCGGCGCTCCGCGGCATCGGCGTGCCGGTCCACCTGGTCACCCTGCTCCCCACGCTGGAGGAGACGCTCCGGCGCGACTCTCTCCGTACGCACTCCATCCCGGAGCGTGTTCGTGAGGTGCACGAGGAGATCTCGGGCGCCGTCCACGCCGGCACCATGCCCGGCGCCGTCCTCGACACGACCGAGGATGCCGACGCGTGGGTCACCGCCGACCGCGTCCAGGACGTGGTTTCGCGCGGGCTCGCGATCTTCCTGGACCCCGCCCAGCCGATCGGGCGCTAGCCCCGCGGACGATCGAGGTCCGTGGAGTCCAGCACGATCGTGACGGGGCCGTCGTTCACCGACTCGACGAGCATGTGCGCACCGAAGCGGCCGCCCTCCACCTGCAGTCCCCGGGCGCGCAGCGCCGCCATCACCGCCTCGACGAGCGGCGCGGCCACCTCGGGCGGGGCGGCGTCGATGAACGCGGGGCGGCGGCCCTTGCGGGTGTCGGCGTAGAGGGTGAACTGGGAGACCACGAGCACCGCGCCGCCGGTCTCCTCCACGGAGCGATCAAAGCGGCCCGCCTGGTCGGGGAAGATGCGCATCTCGGCGACCTTGCGGGCGGCCCACTCCACCTCGCGCGGCCCGTCCCCCGGCCCGATGCCGAGGTAGACGAGCAGGCCAGGGCCGATCTCGCCGGTGAGGTCGCCCTCAACGGTGACGCGGGCCCGGGAGACGCGCTGGACCACCGCCCGCATCGGGACGGGCTAGTCGGCGGAGGAGGCGGGCTTGGAGGGCCGGGCGGGCTTGTCGGCCTTCGCCGGCTTCTCGGCTTTCGGCTCGGACTTCGCCTCGGACTTCCCCTCGGACTTCGCGGCCGGCTTCTTCGACTTCTTCTCGGAGTCGGAGGAGGAGTCGTCGCGGTCGGAGCGGGTCAGGCCACCCCGGCTCTCGGTCTTGTAGTAGCCGCCGGCCTTGAAGACGAGCGGCGGGGCAACCAGCAGCCGGCGGGCCTCCTTGCCACACTTGTGGCACGGATGCACGGCCGGGGAGCCAAACGGCTCGGTCAACTCGTACTTATGTCCCGCCTCGCAGCGGTAGTCGTATCGCGGCACGGTGCGCCTCCCGTGGCGTCCGAAGGGTCTCGGTACGCGCCAGACAGACAGTGTACGGACGCCCGCCGGGGCCAGACAACGGGCGGATGTGGCCGCTGGCCCGATCGGGTGTCATACTTTGCGGGTGTCTCCCACGGAGGCATGAGATCCGAGAACAGAGGGGCCGACGCCTGCCCTCGCAGCCAGCGAGGGTAAATCTATGCGCCGGCAGGCAAGAGAACAGGACACCACGGCATGGCAGCTGGCATCAGCATGCGCGAAATGCTGGAGGCCGGAGTTCACTTCGGTCACCAGACGCGGCGTTGGAACCCCCACATGGGGCGGTTCATCTTCGGCGCTCGCAACGGCATCCACATCATCGACCTGGCCAAGACGGTCAAGCAGCTCGACCAGGCGATCGACCGCGTCCGCGAGGTCGCCTCATCCGGCGAGCAGGTGCTGTTCGTCGGCACCAAGAAGCAGGCCCGGCGCATCGTCCAGCAGGAGGCGGAGCGCTGCGGGATGCCGTACATCCACAACCGGTGGCTGGGCGGCACGCTGACCAACTTCAGCACCATGCAGGCCCGGATCGCCTACTTCCAGAAGCTGGCCGCCCAGATGGAGACCGGCGACGGCCTGGACGAGGCCGGCCTGACCAAGCGCGAGCGCATGGTCCTGTCCAAGGAGTACGAGCGCCTGAACCGCTTCTACTCCGGCCTCCGCAACATGACCCGCCTCCCCGGCCTCATCTTCATCGTCGACCCGACGATGGAGGAGAACGCGGTGGCGGAGGCGACCCGCCTGCACATCCCGATCGCGGCGATGTGCGACACGAACTCCGACCCCGACCAGATCACCTACCCGGTGCCGTCCAACGACGACGCCATCCGCGCCATCCAGCTGATGACCGCCCGCGTGGCGGACGCCGTGCTGGAGGGCATCGCCGTGGGTGAGGTGGAGCAGCAGTTCGTGGCGACCCAGTCCGGCGAGGAAGCCGAGCCGGCCGCCGCGGAGTAGTCCGCACCCCCTCCACCCCGCGACAACCACGAGGAGTGAACCGTGGCTGTGACTGCTGAAGATGTGAAGCGTCTCCGCGAGGAGACCGGCGCCGGCGTGATGGACGCCAAGCGCGCCCTGGACGACGCCGGCGGCAACTTTGCCCAGGCGAAGGAGATCCTCCGCGAGAAGGGCGTGGCCGCCGCGGCCAAGCGCTCCGAGCGGGAGACCTCCCAGGGCATCGTGGAGGCCTACATCCACGGCCAGGGCCGTATCGGCGCGCTGGTGGATCTCCGCTGCGAGACGGACTTCGTCGCCCGCACGGATACCTTCAAGCAGCTGGCGAAGGATGTGGCGATGCAGATCGCCGCGATGAGCCCGCTGGCCCTCACGCCGGAAGACGTCCCCGCGGACGCCCCCGGCGAGGCGAAGGACCACGCCCTGATGACGCAGACGTTCATCAAGGACGGCAGCAAGACCATCGGTGCCCTGGTGCAGGCCGCGATCGCCCAGACGGGTGAGAACATCCGCATCGCCAAGTTCGCCCGGTTCGAGCTCGGCAAGGACTAGTCACGACTCTGCGCGAGGCCGGGGGCGCTCGCCGCGTCCCCGGCCTCGCGCTATCGTGAAAGTCCCTCACCCCTCGCACGGATCGACCGGAGGATGGCCGTGAGCGACGAGATCCTCCTCGACGCGGAAGAGCGCATGGATGGCGCGGTCAACGCCGCCCGGCGAGACTTCGCCGCGGTCCGGACCGGGCGCGCCTCCACCTCCCTCGTCGAGCACCTGACCGTGGACGTGTACGGCTCCAAGATGCAGCTGATCCAGTTGGCAAACCTCGGCACGCCCGAGGCGCAGCTGATCACGGTCACGCCGTTCGACCGCACCACGATGGACGCGATCATGCGCGCCATCCAGATGAGCGATATCGGCATCACCCCCTCCAACGACGGACGCACCATCCGCCTGCCCGTGCTGCCGCTCACCGAGCAGCGCCGTAAGGAGATGGTGAAGCAGATCCACGCCAAGACCGAGGAAGGCCGCATCGCCGTCCGGAACACCCGCCGCCATGCCATGGACAGCCTGAAGAAGGCCGAGCGCGAGGGTGAGATCTCCGAGGACGAAGAGCGCCGCGCCTCCGAGCAACTCGAGAAGTTGACCCAGGAATACGTCGGCAAGATCGAGGCGCTGGCGAAGGAGAAGGAGCGCGAGCTCCTGGAGGTCTAGCGCCGTGGTGGTGAAGCCCGCGCCCGCCGCCCCTCCGCTCCCAGCGCTCGCCGTGCGCCCCGCGCATGTGGCGATCATCATGGACGGCAACGGTCGCTGGGCGACCTCCCACGCGCTCAGCCGCTCCGACGGCCACCGCGCCGGCGCGCAGGCGATCCGCCCCGTCATCGAACGGCTCGGCGAGCACGGTGTCGGCGTGCTGACGCTCTTCGGCTTCTCCACCGAGAACTGGGGCCGCCCCCGCACCGAGGTGGAGACGATCCTCAAGCTCGGCGCGGAGTTCATCGACACCTACACGGACGAACTCAACCGCAACGGCGTGCGCCTGCAGCACCTGGGCGACCCCGCCCGGCTGCCGGGCTGGCTGCGGCGACGGGTGCAGAAGGCCGTCGACCGCACCGCCGGGAACGACCGCATGATCGTGAACCTGGCCTTCAACTACGGCGGACGCGCGGACATCGTGCAGTCGGTCGCCCGGTTGCTCGCGGAGGGTGCACGCCCCGAGGAGATCACCGAAGAGGCGATCAGCACGCACCTCGCCACGGCCGGGCTGCCGGACGTAGACCTGCTCATCCGCACGGGCGGCGAGCACCGCGTGTCCAACTTCCTGGTCTGGCAGGCAACCTACGCGGAGTTGTACTTCACCGAGGTGTTCTGGCCGGACTTCGATGCCGCGCAGGTGGACGCCGCCCTCGTGGAGTTCGCAAGGCGCAACCGGCGCTTCGGCCTGGTCCCGACCACGTCGGTGGAGGATGCCGGGACGGCCGAGTAGCCGTGCTCACCCAGCGCCTCCTCGTCGCCGCGATCGGCCTGCCGCTCCTCGCCGTCCTCCTGCTGCTGCCTGAGCCGCTGTTTGCCGCCGCCGTGCTGCTAATCCTGGCCGCCGCCGCCTTCGAGATGGTGCGCGCGCTCGACCACACCCGCCCGCTGGCGCTGCCCCTGAGCACTGCTGCCGCCACCGCCCTGCTGATCGCGACGGTCCGAGCGTGGCCCGTTGACTGGCCGGACTTCCCGCTGTGGGGCTTCCTCGTGATGGCCGTCGTCGCGCTCGGCCTTGTGCTGAGCGGCTGGCTCGTCGCTTCCCTCGGCGGGTGGTGGCTCACCGCCGTGCTCTACACCGGCGTCTTCGGCACCCACCTGGTGCTGATCCGCGGGTTCGCCGAGGGCCAGTCCTGGCTCGTGGTGCTGCTCGCAGCGACGTTCGCGACGGACACGGGCGCCTACGCCATCGGGCGATTATTCGGCCGCCACCTGTTCGCGCCCAAGATCTCGCCGAAGAAGACCTGGGAGGGCGCCATCGGCGGGCTGGTGATCGGCGGCGCGGCGGCGACGGGGGCGGTCTTCGCCCTCGACCTGTCGCTGTCAGGTGCGTGGCTGCCGGTGCTGGCCGTGACGCTGCCGGTGGCGGCGATCACCGGCGACCTCGTGGAGTCCGCGCTCAAGCGCCGCATGGACGTGAAGGACATGTCGCATCTGCTGCCCGGGCACGGCGGGTTGCTGGACCGGCTGGACTCCATGCTCGTCGTGGGCGTCTGCCTATACTGGATATTGAAATGGCAGTAGACCGCATTCGCGTCGCGATCCTCGGCTCCACGGGGTCGGTAGGTGAGCAGGCGCTGGACGTGGTCCGCGGGCTCACCGACCGGTTCGAGGTCGTCGCGCTCGCCGCCGGCGGAAACGTCGGCCGTCTCGCCGACCAGGCGCGGGAGTTCCACCCCCGCGCCCTCTTCGCCCGGCCCGGCCGCGACGCTGATGCGCTGCGCGCCAGCGGCGTCGCCGAGTGGCAGCCGCTGGACGAGATGGCGGTGCGCGACGACGTGGACGTGGTGCTCGTCGCCACGAGCGGCCTTGCCAGCCTGCGCCCGACGATCGCGGCGCTCCGTGCCGGCAAGCCGGTGGCGATCGCCAACAAGGAGACCCTCGTCGTCGGCGGCCACGCCGTGCGTGAGGCGCTGGAGGCGGGACGCACCGCCGGCGCCGAGTTGCGGCCGGTGGACTCGGAACACTCCGCTATCTGGCAGTGCCTCTGGGGCGAGGCCCCGGAGAGCGTCGACAAACTGATCCTGACCGCCTCGGGCGGTGCGTTCCGCGACTACGACCTGGCCGCGCTGGACGCCGTGACGGCGACGCAGGCGCTGGCGCACCCGACGTGGAAGATGGGGCCGAAGATCACGATCGACAGCGCCACGCTGTTCAACAAGGGCCTGGAGGCGATCGAGGCGCGCTGGCTCTTCGACGTCCCGCTCGACCGGGTGGAGGTGCTCCAGCACCGGGAGAGCGTGATCCACTCGCTCGTGCAGTTCCGGGACGGTTCGATCAAGGCGCAACTGGGGGAGCCGGACATGCGCCTG
>PHBR01000075.1 GCA_002840675.1 Chloroflexi bacterium HGW-Chloroflexi-9 | reverse complement strand
GCGGCGAGAGTTCCGCGCGGATGGAGGCGTGGTCGATGAGCACAGTCATGGCGCCGCGGTCCACGCGGGCGATCCGGCCGGGCTGCAGGCCGTCGGTGTCGGGGAGGTCGAGTGAGGCGAAGCGCGCCTGGAGCCGCTCGTCCCAGCCCACCGCCGTCAGCGGGACGGCGTCAGTCGCAGGAGAAGTCACGGTGATACCACCTCAGCGGGTTGGAGGCGCGGCCGTGGCTGTGCCGGGAGATCGCTAGCAGCGGAGATCCCGCACGGTGAGGCGCCGGATGGAGACGGGGCGCGATGGGCGCACAGAGCCCGGGTTGATGACGGTGACGTGCATGCCTCGAACTCCTTCCCCGGCGGGTGTCCCGTGGGCGCGCCGCTTGTCTGCCGTCCGACGGTACGCCGGGCGCGATTCGCCGGTCAACGGAGGCGGGGGCGATCAGGCCGCGGCGTGCCCGGGGAGGGCGCAGGTGAGCAACCCGCGCAGGAGATCGCGCGAGGTGAGCATCCCGAGGATCGAGTCGGCACCGTCCGTCACGGGCAGCGCGGAGACGCTGCGCTCCAGCATGAGCGCCGCCGCTTCCTCGATGGTGGCGGAGGCCGGCACGGTGATCAGGCCGTAGGTCGCCACCAGGTGCACCGGGCGTCGCAGCGTCGCGTCGTCCGCGCGGCTGGATGACGGCGTCCCGGCGCGCGGGCTGGCGGTGCGATAGAGGTCACGGTCGGACACGATCGCCACGATCCGGCCTCGGTCTTCCAGCAACAGGTGGTGCGTACGGAATTCGTGCATCGTGCCGAGCGCGGCGCCGACCGAGGTGTCCGCGGACACGGTGAGGGCGGGGCGCGTCATGTACGTTTCCACGAGCGCGCGCTCATCCGCGCCCGGGGTGTGGGATGCGCGTCCCCCGGTGCCCCACGCGTGCGGCTGTCCCTGCTCGGCCATCGCCAGTCTCCACTCGACGTAACTATCGGTCGAGGAGCGGTGTGGCTGGAGGCCTCAGGCCTCCAGGGTGGTCGCTGGCGCGGCGGGCGTGCCAGCCGCCTCGGGCGCCGGGTCGGGGGTGACCGCCTCGGGCACCGGGTCGGGGGTGACCGCCTCGGGCGGCAGGAAGAAGCGAGATCGGTACCAGCGGAGTTCCTCAATGCTCTCGAGGATGTCGTCCAGCGCGCGGTGCGCCTGCTTCTTTTCGGGCGGCTTCACGGCGGGGTACCAGCGGCGGGCCAGTTCCTTCAGCGTGGAGACGTCCACGCTCCGGTAGTGCAGGTAGGCGTCCAGTTTCGGCATCTCACGACGCAGGAAGCGCCGGTCCTGGGCAATGGAGTTGCCGGCAAGGGGGGACACCCGCTTCGCGACCCAGCGGCGGATAAAGGCGAGCGTCTGCCGTTCCGCCTCCGCGACATCGATGGTGGAGGCACCGATGCGGGCGACAAGGCCGGAGCCGCGATGCGTGGCGGTGTTCCACGCGTCCATCTTCGCGAGGTCCTCCTCCGTGCGCGCGATGGCGAGGTTGGGCCCCTCGGCGAGCACATTCAGGTCGCCGTCCGTCACCAGCGTGGCGATCTCGATGATGACGTGGCGGTCCGGCTCGAGCCCCGTCATTTCGAGGTCGATCCAGACGAGGCGGCCGGGGTCTTTCTTCGTGGGCACGGGTCGAGCCTATCGGTCGCCCGGGGCTCCGTCACGCGCCCCCAGCGGGCGGTGGCATGCCTCACACACCCTTCACACCCTCTGACGGAGGTGCGTGATAGCGTTTCTGCCATGCAAAACATCGGTCGCTGGAAGGTCGGACGTCGCGGGATCGGCCGCATGCTCCTCGGGAGCATCGTGCTGGCGGGGCTGGTCGCTGGCTGCTCCGGCGGCGATGATGCCGCGGACGCCGCGACCCCCTCGGGGACGCCAACACCCACGACCACGGCGGAGGCATCGCCCGTGGCGAGTCAGGAGGATCGCATGGCCAAGTCAGGGGACACCGTGTCCGTCCACTACCGCGGGACGCTGGACTCCGGCGAAGAGTTCGATTCCTCCCGGGGCGGCCAGCCGCTCCAGTTCACGCTCGGCGCGAGCGAGGTGATCGCCGGCTTCGACGAGGCGATCACGGGCATGTCCGTGGGTGAGACCAAGACGGTGCGGATTCCGGCGGAGAACGCCTACGGTGAGCACCGCGACGACCTGGTGATCGTCGTGCCCGCGGCGCAGGCACCGGACGGGCTGCAGGTCGGCCAGCAGGTCTTCCTGGGCGACGCTCCGGCGACCGTTACCTCGATCGGCCCGGACGGCGTGACGGTGGACGCCAACCACCCGCTGGCCGGTGAGGCACTGACCTTCGAGGTGGAGCTGGTCGGCATCGAGTAACCGCCCGCCGGGCACGACACACAGATGAACACAGATGAGGGCCCGCGCGAGCGGGCCCTCATCATTCGTTACAGGTCGAGCGGCGGATTAGATCGGGAGGTCGGCGTCCGCGACACCGTACGAGCGGTAGACGCCGCGCACGGCTTCCTTCACCTCGTCCACGTCGTTGTAGCGACGGTCGGGGATGCGGCTCAGGATGACCGCGACCTCGCGGTCCACGCCACCCTTGTCGCGGCCCATCGAGCGGATCGCGGCGCGCGAAATTGGGTAGTGGAAGCCCTTGAAGGCGGTCTCGTAATCGACCTTGCCAGCGTGAGGTTTCTGCATCGATCCCCCTCTCCCCGGCGCATCCTACCCGGAACGTAGGCTATGCGCGCGACCCGGCGGTCGTCCCCGGTGCCGTCACCGACTCCACAATCTGAAAGCGGACGGTCGCGAGGTCGATGGTGGCGCGGGCGTGCCCTCGCCAGGCGAGGAAGGCGTCCTCGTAACGCTCAAAGGGGCCGTCCACTGGCTCCGGTTTCACCAATTCGCGGAACGTGGTGTCGCGGTACTCGCCACCCACGACATAATACGACATTGTTTGTACCTATCCCGGTGCGCAACCTCGTACAACCTTGCAGGAGGTGCGTGCGTGGCCGCCTGGCGCCTGTGGAGAGATCATCCGTCATCCGGCCGCTCTTGCACACCCGGCGGCGCGTCAAGGTTCTGTGAAGTGAGTCGGTGAAGTGAGGACGGGCGATGGGCAGCATCGAACTCGTACAGGCGGACATCACCACGCTGACGGTGGACGCGATCGTGAACGCGGCGAACTCATCGCTCCTGGGTGGGGGCGGCGTGGACGGCGCGATCCACCGAGCCGCCGGCCCGGACCTCCTGAAGGAGTGCCGCCTCCTCGGCGGCTGCGAGCCGGGTGAGGCGAAGGTGACCGCGGGCTACCGCCTCCCGGCGCGGTGGGTAATCCACACGGTCGGCCCGGTGTGGCGTGGCGGTCGCTCCGGCGAGGAGGAGGTCCTGCGCGACTGCTACCGGCATTCGCTGGAGCAGATGGTGCGGCTGCGTGCGGCCAGCGTCGCGTTCCCCTCGATCTCCACCGGCCTGTATGGCTACCCGGTGGAGCGGGCCGCGCGCGTCGCCGTGCAGGAGGTGCAGCGCCACCTCGCGGAGTCGCCCTGGCCGGAGCGCGTCGTCTTCGTCGCGTTCGACCCGGCCACCTACGAGGCGTACCGGGCGCTGCTGGAGGCTCCGGCGGGTTGAGCGCGCTTCGGGACCGCGGGCCGGGGATGCATCCCGCAGGCTGGTCACAGACGTTATCCTCGTAGAGGAACGGTCACCCTTGGTGGTGACGGTCGGGGAGGGGAACCCATGCCGCTGTACGAGTACTACTGCGAGCCCTGCAACGGGGTCTTCGAGTTGCTGCGCCCGGCGCGCGAAGCGGACAAGGCTCAGCCCTGTCCCGAGTGCGACGACGACGCGAAGCGGATCATGTCCCGCGAGTGGGCCGCCTTTACCTACCGCGAGGGCGCCCCGCGCCGGATCCCGGACGACGGCACCTACTGGCACCTGAACAAGAAGGTCTCCAAGCCGCTCACCGCCGCCTCCAACAGCGGCCTCCGGCACCCGGAGCTCTCCTACGACGACGACCACAAGCCGGCGCCGAGCATCGAGGAGATCGAGCAATACGAGGCGCGCCAGGAGTTCAAGCGGCGCGAGGGCGAGGGCGCCGGCACGTACATGACGAACGACACGATCGAGCGCCTGGATGAGCAGACCTTCACGCGCATGACCCGCACCCGCGGCACCGCAAAGCAGGAACGCGTGAAGCGGAGCGTGATCTCCAAGGAGTACTCGGTCATGAGCGACGCGCTGAAGCGCGCGGAGCGCGACCAGAAGAAGTAGTCCGTCCGCCTGAACCGTCCGACGGGCCGCCCGCGAGGGCGGCCTGTCTGTCTATACCGGCACCCGCCGATAGGATGCCCCGATGCTCTCTCGGCCGTTTCTCGTCCTGGGCTTCGCCATGTTCTGCGCGACCATGGGGCTGGGCATGGTCACGCCCGTCCTTCCGGTCTACGCGAAGTCGCTGGGCGCCACGGGCACGGCGATTGGCCTCACGTTCTCCGCGTTCGCGCTGACCCAGGTGTTTATCAGCCCGTTCTCCGGGCGGTTGGCGGACCGCTTCGGCCGCAAGCCGTTCCTGGTGGGCGGCCTGCTGACGTACATGGCCGCGGCGGTCGGCTGGTACCTGACGGACAGCGTCGTGGGGATCATCGCCTTCCGCGCCCTCTCGGGCGTGGGTTCCGCGTTCATCTTCTCGATGGCGCTCGCGTACGTCGGGGACCTCGCGCCGAACGGGCGCGAGGGGCGCTACATGGGTGTGTTTGGGCTGTTCGACTTCATCGGTTTCGGGGTGGGGCCGGTGCTCGCTGGCATCGTCCGCGACCACGCCGCGATCGAGGACGTGTTTCTGAGCATGGCCGCGCTCTTCACCGTCGCCTCGCTGCTCGTCGCCATGCTCCTGCCGAAGACGGTCGAGATCGCCGCGACCGGGCTGGACGGCCTCCGCCTGACGCGCCCGCCCGTGCCACCGTGGGGCGTCGTGCTGCGCGACCGCACGGTGCAGGCGCTGTTCGGCCTCCGCGCTTCCTTCGCCTTCTCCATGGGCGCGTCCTTCTCCTTCATCGCCGTCTACCTGGAGGAATCGCTGGCGGTGACCGCCACCATGGTGGGTGCGCTGCTGGCCGCGCAGCAGTTCGCCGGCGGACTGTCGCAGCCGGTGCTGGGCCACGTGGCGGACCGCCTGCCGAGGCGCACGCTGGTCGTGGTCGGGGCGGTGATGGTCGCCGCCGGCTACTCGACGGCCGCGTTCAGCACCACCTACGTGATCATCCTCGCCGGCTTCATCCTGGGGGTTGGCGTGGGCGGGGCGCTCTTCAACGTGGCCGGCCAGGCCGTGCAGGTGGAGGTCGGGCGCACTCTCGGCATGGCGACCGTGGCGAGCCTGCAGTCGATGGCATACGCCATCGGGATCCTCGCCGGGTCGCTCGGTGGCGGGCGGATCGTGGAGGCGACGAACGTGCGCGCGGTGTTCGCCCTCGGGGGCTGCTTCATCCTCGCCGGGGCGCTGTTCTTCGTGCTCCACACGCGAACACCCCGCGTCGCCGCCCCGCTCGAGGGCGAACCGGCAGGGTAGCGTCGGCCCCACGGGCGTGCGCGGAGCGGATACCGCGTGGGGGTATACTCCGCGTTCTCAACGCACATCTACGTTCCTGATCGAGAGGGGAAACCCAATGGAATACCGCAACCTGGGCCGGTCCGGCCTGCAGGTCTCCGTGGTGGGACTGGGCACCAACAACTTCGGCATGCGCATGGACGCCGGCCAGGCCGCGGACGTGGTGCACGCCTGCCTGGACCAGGGGATCACGCTCTTCGACACCGCCGACATCTACGGTGGCCGCGGCAAGTCGGAGGAGTTCCTGGGCCAGGCGCTGAAGGGTCGCCGCGACGAGGCGATCGTGGCGACCAAGTTCGCCGGTCCGATGGGCGAGGGCCCGCTGCGCTCCGGCGGCTCGCGCCGCTACATCATGCAGGAGGTGGAGGCCTCACTCCGCCGCCTGGACACGGACTACATCGACCTCTACCAGATGCACTTCCCGGACCCGAAGACGCCGCAGGACGAGACCATGCGTGCTCTGGACGACCTGGTGACCTCCGGCAAGGTCCGCTACCTGGGCAACTCCAACTACGCCGGCTGGCAGGTCGCCAACGCTGCGTGGATCGCGAAGTCGGAGCACCTGACGCCGTTCGTCTCCGCGCAGAACCAGTACAGCCTGCTCGACCGCCGCATCGAGGCGGAAGTCGTCCCGGCCGCGCGTGAGTTCGGGCTAAGCATCCTGCCGTTCTTCCCGCTCGCGAGCGGCCTCCTCACCGGCAAGTACAAGCGCGGTCAGGCCGCCCCGGAGGGCGCCCGCCTCTCCGCCGGCCCGCAGGCCGACCGCCTGCTGACCGAGCAGAACTACGACACCGTGGAGAAGCTGGAGGCGTTCGCGCAAGAGCGGGGCCACACGATCCTCGAACTGGCCTTCTCCTGGCTGGCGTCGCTGGACTATGTGGGCTCCGTGATCGCCGGCGCCACGCGCCCGGACCAGGTCGCCGCGAACGCCGCTGCCGCTTCCTGGCGGCTGACGTCCGAGGAGATGGCGGAGGTCGACCGCCTCACGAAGCGCTAGACCCGCCGAGATCGCATAACGACGGACGGGACGCCTGAGGGCGTCCCGTCTGCGTTTCGGCGCCGGGTTCCGTGGGTGCCGGGCTAGCCGTGCAGGTGGAAGCCGTACAGTTCAGACGCCTCGCGGGCGAGTTGCTCGCGGAAGGTGGGCGCGGCGATGTCGATCAGCGCCTGGGCGCGCTCGCGCACCGGGCGGCCGTGGAGCTGAGCGATGCCGTGCTCCGTGACAACGAAATACACGTCGCCGCGCGTGGTCACGACGCCGGCACCGGCGGCCAGTTGCGAGACGATCCGCGAGCGTGTCCCGCCGAGCGCGCTGGAGGGCAGCGCGATGATCGGGCGGCCTCGGGGTGCGCGTGCCGCGCCACGGATGAAGTCCAGTTGCCCGCCGATGCCGCTCCAGAACCGCGGGCCAATCGAGTCGGCGCAGACCTGCCCGGTGACGTCCACCTCGATCGCGGAGTTCACCGCCACCATCTCCTCGTGCTGCGCGATCACGCGTGTGTCGTTCGTGTAGGCGGAGGAGAACATCGCGACGCCGGGGTTGCCGTCCACGAAGTCGTACAGGCGCCGCGTCCCCATCACGAACGACGAGACGATCAGCCCGGGGTGGACGGCCTTCCGGGCACCCGTGATCACACCGGCCTCGACGAGGTCGACGACGCCGTCCGCGAACATCTCCGTGTGGATGCCCAGGTCGCGGTGGCCGTGGAGGGCGCGCAGCACGGCGTCCGCCACGGCGCCAATGCCGAGTTGCAGCGTCGCGCCGTCCTCCACCAGTGTTGCGACGTGCTCGCCGATGCGGCGGGACACCTCGGTCGGGTCGGGAGGCGGGATCTCCCAGAGCGGTCGGTCGGTCTCGATGTAGGCGTCGATCTGGCTGAGGTGGATCGTGCTCTCACCGAGGGTGCGGGGCATCTGCCGGTTCACCTCTGCGATCACGAACCGGGCCGCCTCTGCCGCCGGGCGCGCCACGTCCACGGACACGCCCAGGGAGCACATGCCGTCGTCGTCCGGCGGCGACACCTGCAGCAGCGCCACGTCCAGCGGGAGGGTGCCGTCCGTGAAGAGCCGCGGGATGTCGGAGAGGAAGACCGGGGTGACGTCGGCGCGGCCGGCGTTGACCGCCTCGCGCACGTTCGCGCCGATGAAGAGCGCGTTGTGGCGTAGATGCCCCTCCAGCGCCGGGGCGACGTGCGGCGCGGGCCCTTCCAGGTGCAGCGACACCGTCTCCACGCCCGTCAGCGAGAGCGCACGTTCCGCCAGCGCCTCGATCAGCGGGGTGGGCGTGGCCGCGCCACCGTGGAGGTAGACGCGCATCCCGCTCTGGATGTGGTCGATGGCGGCCTGGATGGTGGTGGCGGGCATGTGTGCATCAGAACAGGCGCGGCGGCCGGTCGCAATCGATCCGGCCTCACTCGTGCTGTAATGCGTCTCGGTGACGCGGTGACAGGAGGCGGAGATGGTCGGACGGCGAATCCTCGAGGGTGTGCGGGTGATCGACTTCACGCGGGTGGTCGCAGGTCCCTACTGCACGCGGATGCTCGCGGACCTGGGCGCGGACGTGATCTGCGTCGACCCGCCGAAGGAGGGCGCCGCCGGCCCCACCCGCACGGAGGGCAGCGTCGCGAACAACCTCGGGAAGCGCTCCGTGACGCTCGACCTCAAGCACCCCGCGGGGATCGAGGCGGCCCGCGCGCTGATCGCCGGCGCGGACGTGGTGGTGGAGAACTTCCGCCCGGGCGTCATGGCCTCGCTCGGGATCGGCTACGAGGCCTCCAGTGCCGCCAACCCGCGCCTGGTGTTCGCCTCGATCTCCGGGTTCGGCCAGACCGGCGGTTCGTCGCATCGCCGCGCGTACGGCGCCACGGCGCACGCGGAGGCGGGGTGGCTGTGGGTGCAGCAGCAGGCGGTTGGTACGCCGGAGCCGTTCGCCCCGGGCGTCACCGTCGCCGACCTCGTGACCGGGCAGACCGCCTTCGCGGGCGTCCTCGCCGCGCTCTACGACCGCGAACGCACCGGCCGCGGTCAGTGGGTGGACACGTCCCTCATGGACTGCCAGTTCCAGATGCTGACCGAGGTCGTGACGCCCGTCCTGAACGGCCAGCAGCCGGAGGCCTGGGCGCCGTTCCGACACCCGGTCCACCGCACCCGGGACGGCCGGCACATTACCCTGAACATCGGTGGGCCGCACAACTGGGCCCGCATTGCCGCGGCGCTGGGCCACGAGGGTGAGCCGATGCCTGCGGCCCCGGCCACCGCGAACACCCTCGCCGGATCGTGGATCGCCACGATGGATGCGGCTGACGTGGTAGCCGCGCTGGGGCAGACCGGCGCGCCCTACGGCATGACGCTGACGATGCATGAAGCGGCCGTGCACCCGCACCTCGCCGAGCGCGGCATGATCGTGGAGGTCGACGATCCGCTGGAGGGCCACGTGCGCGCGGTGGACTCCGCGCTCTTCTTCTCCGAGACGATTAGCAGCGCCACCGGCCCCGCGCCGCTCGCCGGCCAGCACTCGCGTGATGTCCTGCGCGAGGCGGGCTACGACGACGCACGGATCGAGGCGGCGCTGGCCTCCGGTGGCGTCGGAGAGCAGCGCCTGCCCTGATCGGTGCGAGAGGTTCGGTCAGGCGTCGTGGTGCGGAGTGTCGACCGGGATGACCAGCCCCGTGCGCACGTCATAGATCATGCCGACCACCTCGTACCCCTCGGGGAGGAAGCGGCAGGCGCGGATCTGCTCCACGTCGTCGCGCACGCTCTCTTCAAGGTCGGCGAACGGCAGGAAGTCGATGTGCGCGGCGCTCTGGCCGGTGGCGGACTTCACCCGACTGCGCAGGTTGTCGTTCGTCTGTCCGAAGAGGCCGCAGTCGGTGTGGTGGATCACGATGCACGCGCGGGTGCCCAGGGCGTGCGCGGAGATGATCAGCGACCGGATCGCGTCGTCCGTCGCGCGGCCGCCCGCGTTTCGGATCATGTGCGCCTCGCCCAGCTTGAACCCGACGATCGACATCGCCGGGTAGCGCGAGTCCATGCACGTCAGGATCACGGCCTGCTTGGTCGGCTGGACCTGGAGGGCGCCCACATCGAAGGTGGCACGCCACTGCTCGTTGTCGTGCACGATCGCGTCCAGGTCGAACACCGGTTGCGCCGCGCTGGGCGGCGCAGACCCCTCTAACTCACCCATCAGGCCCCCTCGCCGCTGGTAGAGATGAAGATGCAGTCCGTGAAGCCCTCCGGCAGGTAGGGCTCTCAAACTCTACCCGGTCGCCGCCCGCGAGTGAACCGCGAGGATCGCAGGGAGCCCTCGCGAGTACGCGCGTGATGCCGGGTGGCGTTACTGGTAAATGATCAGGTCGGGCGGGCCCGGCTGGAGTTGCTGGATCTCCGCCGGGCTGAAGAGGCGCACGTCCCAGTCATAGAACAACTTGAAGCCCGCGAACGGGGCGTACGAGGCGTTGGCGAAGGTTTGATAGCCCCAGAGCTTCTGCGCGCGCGGCCCCCAGCCATCCATGTCGATCACCAGGTCTACGCCGGGGACCGAGGAGATCCGCTCCGGGTTCACCAGCATGTCCGCCCGGAACTGGTGGATGACGAGCACCTTAGGCGGCAGCGCGTGCTGAGCCGCGAGCGCACCGAGATAGTCCTGGACCGCGTTCACCTCGCTGGCGTCCAGGCTCCCGATCGCCACCCCCGGCGGCTCCCCGTCCGTCCGCGTGGCGAACTCCGGATCGAGGGCTACATGGACGTGGGGCTTCAGGAGCACCCGCTCCAGCGCCTGCACCTCGGTCAGTGGATTCGCCCACCCCACCTGGACGTCCAGGAACAGGAGCATGCCGTGCTCTTCCGTCACGCGGACGTACTCATCCAGCGTCCCCGCGCTGATCCGGCCGAGGTAGAGGCCGCTTGCGCCCGGGTATCGCTGCGCCACGGCCGCGATCAGGTGCAGCGCGGGGATGACCTTGCGCGAGCCGTTCAGCGCGTCGTACTGGCTCGCGACGGCGGTCACCCGGGTGGCGGCCTCCGCCGCGGAGTACTTACCCAGGACGCCCATGAACGGGATGCCGGGGAAGCCGTAGAAGGAGACCACCTGCGCATCCGCGAAGACGGAGCGCTGCGGCGTGGCCCCGAACGACCATGCGAACGCCGTCTCCGTCTGGATCCAGTAGACCTGCCCTGGCACCAGGGTGGTGAAGCCGGCCATGCCGGCCGCGCCGGTAGAGGGCGTCCAGCGCGTCCACGCCCCGGTGCGCGGGTGCTCTGACCACACCTGGAGCCGCGAGGTCGCGGCGACCGCGCTCGGTGGGCTCACCCGCCCGGCGTCGAAGGCCTGAGCCATCAACGTGGCCGGGCGCTCCCATCGGAACGATGTGGCGCCCACCGGGACCGACAGCCCGCAGCCCGGCACCCGCGCATCCAGCTCCGGCCTGCCCGTGCAGCCGGCAGCGCTCACGGCAGAGGGCTGACCCCCGAGCAGGACGAGGAGCATGAGCAAGACGGAGAAGCTGGTGAGTAGACGGCGCATGAGGCTCCAGGTTCGATCCGTACACGGGCGATGAGGGTAGTGGGCACTCCGTCACAGCATCAGGCCGGGGGCAACGGTCACCGCGGACGTGAGGTCGTGCGCGCGCGTGGCCAGACTAACGAACCAAAGGACCCCTCCGCGGGATACCAGGTGCAGGCACGCGTCATACCGCGGAGCGCGGTACCGTCTCACCATGCTTGCACTGCGAAACCCCCACTCCGTCCTCGCCACCCTCGACGCGCGCCCGCGCGACGTGATCGAGGTGCGGCTGCCGGGCGGCCGCGCCCAGGG
>PHBR01000074.1 GCA_002840675.1 Chloroflexi bacterium HGW-Chloroflexi-9 | reverse complement strand
CAAAAGGGTTTTTACACCCAGAAGATCCAGCAGGCCATGGGCCTGGAACTGCTGGACCGCGAAATCTCTGACGCCAAACGCCAGACGCTGGCGCCCGAGCGCGCCGAGGAGCCCTGCGTCACGGAGCGCCAGCACCCACGCCACGGCGAGCGCGTCCGTCACCAGCGGCCAGGGCGTCTCGCGCCTCGCCGCGTGCTTCAGGTGCTCCACCAGCACCGGCAGCAGCGCCGGCACCGCCCCCAGCCCGATCACCGCCTCCCACGTCACGTCCATGCCACACCCCCGACGGGGAGGGTGCCGCGCGCCCCGGTGAGCGCGGAGGGCGAGGTGGCAGTCCGAGGGCGGGGCGGCTCGGCCTCAGCGGGCCAGGCGCTGCCCGTCCAGCCAGTCCATCACTGGACCGGCCGCCCAGAACCGCAGCCGGCGCCGGCTCGGGCCGGAGAGATAGCCGACGTGCCCGCCTCGCGAGGCGAGCCGGAGTTTCAGGCGTCCACCGGCGCCCTCGTGCGCGCGCAGCATCTCCGGGGGGATGAACGGGTCGTTCTCCGCGCTCAGCACCAGCGCGCGGGTGCGCAGGCCGTGAAGCAAGGGGCCGGCGCTCGCATCCGCGTAATACGCGTCGACCGAGGGGTACCCGCCGGCGGGGGCGATGAAGGCGGCATCGAAGGCGCGGATCGTGCGCAGCCGCCTCGGGTTGGCGGGTGGGCCGTCCACGTGACGCACGGCACGGATCTCGTCCAGCATCCGGCAGAGACCGCGCACGTAGGAGGCGCGATAGACGCGGTTCGAGAGGCGGTCGATCTCCCGCTCCACGCGGAACAGGTCGACCGGCGGGTTCAGCGCGACGATCGCGTCGGCCGCGCTGCCCGCCCCGGCGGTGGCGCCGTAGCGCAGCACCTGGTTCCCGCTGATCGAGATACCGATGACCGCATACGGCCGGGGCAGGCCCCACGCCTCCAGCGCCCGGCAGACCGCGCCGATGTCGTCGCTCTGGGCGGCGTGGTAGAGGCTCGCGGAGAGGGCGGTGGTGCCGCCGTGGGTGCGGAGGTTCAGGCGCGCGGCGTGCCAGCCACGCCCGAGCGCCTCCGCGGCCAGCGAGCGGACGTGGGCGCCCTCCGCCGACCCGGTGAGGCCGTGGATCGCGACGACGGTCCCGCCGCGCGGGCGCTCCGGCGTGGACAGGTGCAGTTCCACGGCGGAGCCCGGGGCGACCTCCACCACGCGCCGCTCCGAGACATACGGGGGCACGGTGGGCGGGAAGAGGACGGGCGCAACCGTTTCCAGGTGGCCGCCGCGGAGCCACCAGGGGGCGTGGTATTCGGGCATCGGCAGCCTCGTGGTGTCGCCTCGCGGTGTCGTGGTGGGACGCATCCAGCGTATCGTCCGGCCGTCCGCGCGTGCCGGGGCCGGGGAGGGCAAGTCATGGCGGAGAGCATCGAGGGGCGGCTCGGCGCGGAGCCATACGCCTACCTGACCACGACCGGCCGCCGCAGCGGGGAGCCGCGCGAGATCGAGATCTGGTTCGCCGCGCAGGGCGACACGATCTACCTCCTGAACGGCGGGGGATCGAAGCCGGCCGGGGCGGCTGACTGGGTGCGGAATCTCCGCGCGCTGCCGGCGGCGATCGTCCGCATCGGGGGTGAGCGGTTCACGGCGGTGCCCCGGTTCATCGCGGGGGCCGGCACGGAGGACCGGCTCGCCCGCGACCTGCTGTTCGCGAAGTACCAGCCCGGCAACGCGGGCGACCTCGTGGGCTGGCGTGAGACCGGGTACCCGGTCGCGCTGGACCTGCGGCCCGCCTGACGGTCAGCCCCGGGTGGTGCAAACGTCACTGGCGCGAGGGGCCGGGAGAGGGCATCCTGAGGGCCATGAGTACCACCACCGGCACCATGGGTCGGGTGCGGGCCGGCGATGGCCCCTCGGGCGTCCAGCGCTTCGCGTGGGGTTCGCTCGTGCTCACCCTCACCACCATCGTCATGGGCGCCGTCGTGCGCGCGACGCATTCCGGTGACGGCTGCGGCCGTTTCTGGCCGGCCTGCGAAGGCCGTCTGGTCTTCCCCGGTACGGACGATGTCTCCCGCCTGATCGAGTTCTCCCACCGCATGATCAGCGGCGTGAACCTGATCGCCGTCGCGATCCTGGTCGTGCTCGTGTTCCGCGCGTTCGCCTCCGGCCACCCGGCGCGCCGCGCCAGTGCTTGGACGATGGGCTTCCTGCTCTTCGAGGCAGGCCTCGGCGCGGTGATCGTGCTGTACGGCTGGGTCGCCCACGACCGCTCCGCCGCCCGCCAGGTGTCCGTCCCGTTGCACCTGGTCAACACCTTCCTGTTGACTGCGGCGTTCACCTACACCGTCTGGACCGTCCGGGGCGGCCTGCCCCCCGTCCTGCGCGGCTCCCGCGCGCTGGTGCGGCCGATCGCCGCCCTGGCGGTCCTGCTCCTGCTGATCGCCGCCAGCGGCGCCACCACGTCGCTCGCGGACACGCTCTTCCGGTCCGAGTCGCTGGCGGAGGGCTTCCGCGCCGACTTCTCGCAGGAGTCCGAGTTGCTGGTGCGGCTGCGCGTCCTGCACCCGTTCCTGGCGGTCGGCGGCGGCGCCCTCCTGGTGTGGTTCGCCTACCGCCACCTGGACGAGGCGGAGCGCCGAGGCCGCCCGTGGCCGCCCCGCCTGCTCGCCGGCGGTGTGGTGGCGCAGGCGATGCTGGGCGTGGTGCATATCGCCCTGCTGACCCCGCTTGTGACCGGGCTGGCGCACCTCGCCATCGCGCAGGTGCTCTGGGTCGCGTTCGTGTTCCTGGCGCTGACGCTGCTGGAGCCGGAGCGCGCCGGGCGTGCGATATAGTCGAGGCTCATCACGACGCCGGAGGGCCGAACGCCCCTCCTGACGCCGAGGAGTCGCATGCCACGCGCCGCCCGCCCCGCTGACGAGATCACCCCCAACCGCGTCCCCCCCGAAGACCTCGACGGCCGTCACGACGACGGGCCGTCCGACACGATCGCCCGCTATTTGGAGGCGATGTTCTACATCGACGGGGAGGGGGAGGTCGTCCGGGCCGCGCGGCTGGCGGAGTGGCTCGGGGTCTCGCAGCCCACGGTGGCGGCGGCGCTCCGGCGGATGGCGCGCGACGGCCTGATCGACGCTGCACCCTCGAGAGAACTGTCGCTCACCTCGAAGGGCCGTGCTGCCGCGGCCGAGATCGTGCGGAAGCACCGCATTGCGGAGCGCTGGCTGGTGGACGCGCTCGGCTTTGACTGGCTCACCGCGGACGAGGAGGCGAGCCGGCTGGAGCACGGGCTCTCGCTCCGCGTCGCCAACCGCCTGCACGAACTGATCGGCCGCCCTCGGACCTGTCCGCACGGCAACCCGATCCCCGGGGTGCCGGAGGACGGCAAGCGGGAGCGCTCCCTCGCCTCCATGCAGCCGGGTGAGCGCGCGCCGCTCCGCCGGATCTCGGAGGTCGCGGAGCACGAGGTCCCAGACCTCCTGCGGTTCCTGGGGAACCACGGGTTCGCGCTGGGCGGCGTGGTCGAGATGGTGGAATTCAGCAAGGGCGCCGGGACGATCACCGTGCAGGTGGCCGGCCAGCGCGTCTCCATGTCCGCCGAGGTGGCCCGGAAGATCTGGGTCGAGGCCTGAGCCCATCGAGACCGAGTCCCAACTGGATGGGTCGACGGTTGCCACGGGGCGCGCTTACAGTTTTTGCGGGCGGTGGGTAGAGGGGGACCGGCATGCCGGCTAATCCGCGTGCTCGTCGTGTCATCACGCTCCTGTCAGCCGCCATCGCCACGGTCGCGATGCTGCTGGTGGTCCGAGCACCGGCGCAGGCCTCCACCACACCGGGTGCCGAGGCTGCCGTCACCAACGTGGTCAGCATCGCGATGGGCTCGCTCCACCAGTGGGAGGGCGAGTGCTTCCCGTTTGTGCGCCGCGTAATCGCCGCCGCGACCGGCCGCACGATCGGCTGGGACTACCACCTCGGTTATCTCGAGGCGGGCGCGGTGGAGGTTCCCCTGGACGCCGTCCAGGAGGGCGATGTCATCCAGATGGCCGACCCGAACAACAGTCAGGGCCACGGCGCCTACCCCGGCCTCCATACCGCAATCGTCATGCAGAACCACGGCGGTGGGACGCTGACCGTGATCGACTCCAACTCCCAGTGGGATGGTGTGGTCCGCATCCGGGAGGGCTACAACCCGGCGCTCCTGGCTGCCCGCTACGCGAACATCACCGCGCGCGCCTACCGGTTCCCCGGCGTGAGCGCCGCCTCCACCAGCACCACCCCGATCGATGGACCGGTCACGGTCGGTGGCCCGGCGATCGTCCGTGCAGACGGCCAGTGCCTCCGCCTCCGCTCCTCCGCCGGGGTGGGCGGGGTGATCCTGAACTGCCTCCCGGAGTCCACGGTGGTCACCGTCCTGGACGGGACGGCGGTCTCGGACGGCTACGCCTGGCGCCAGGTCAGCGCGCTCGGACAGACCGGCTGGGTCGCGGAGCAGTACATCGCCGCCGTGGGGACCGACACCGTGACGCCGGCGCCAACGCCGATCACGTCGAGCACCCCTCCACCCGTACCGTCCGAGCCGGTCCCTGCGCCCGTCGACAACGTGCTGACCGGGCCGCTCCCGGTGGGCGGTGGCGTCGGCCTGGTCGTCTGGAGCGGCGGCACGACGAGCGCGCTCGTCGCCGCAGCGCAGGCGCAGGGCTGCGCGCTGAGTTCCGTGTGGACCACCTACAACGGCGGCTTCGTCGGCTACACGGTCGGCGCTCCTACCTTTGTGAACCGTTCGTGGGATGTCCTGTACCCGGGCGGGATGATCAGCGGGACGGCGGCGCTCGTGGTGCTGTGCGATACGTCCAGTTCCGCCCCCATCGTCGGCCCGGGTGCTGGTGCCGTACCGTCCGCGCCGGTCCCTGCGCCCGTCGACAACGTGCTGACCGGGCCTCTCCCGGTGGGCGGTGGCGTCGGCCTAGTCGTCTGGAGCGGCGGCACGACGAGCGCGCTCGTCGCCGCGGCGCAGGCGCAGGGCTGCTCGCTGAGTTCTGTCTGGACCACCTACAACGGCGGCTTTGTCGGCTACACGGTCGGCGCACCCACGTTCGTGAACCGTTCGTGGGACGTCCTGTACCCGGGCGGCATGATCACCGGGATGACAGCGCTGGTCGTGCTCTGCGATGCCTCCGGCTCCGCCCCCGCGATCACTGCACCCACCATCGCGGCGCCCACGATCGCGGCGCCCGTGTCGGGCACGCCGGTAGGCCCCGCCGGGAACGACTAGCCGCGCCCGCAACCCTGCCCCCGCCCGCTATCATCACGGCCGTCATGCGATCGGAGCGATGAGCGGGCGCCGTGATGCGGCGCCAGGGGGCGAGGGGGGCGGCGATGCTCCACGGCACGCGTGTCCTGGACCTGAGCGGCGACGCTGCCGGCGCGTATGCCGGGCGGATGCTGGCGCTGCTCGGCGCCGACGTGGTGAAGGTGGAGCCGCCCTCGGGTGATGCGACCCGGCGTCGAGGTCCGCGACGCGACGAGACCGGCGAGACCAGCGCGCTCTTCGCCTCCCTGAACACCAGCAAGCGCTCCGTGGTGGTCGACCCGGACACCGTCGCCGGGCGCGGGGCGCTCCTCTCGCTCGTCGAACGTGCCGAGGTCGTGATCGAGGACGCCACCCCGGGCTGGTGGCGCGAGCGTGGCCTGGACTTCGAGGTGCTGACGCGCTCGACCGGTGTCGCGGTCTGCTCGATCACCCCGTTCGGGCAGGCGGGGCCGCGTGCCGGGTGGCGCATGACGGCCCTGACCGCGGCGGCGGCCGGCGGCCAGATGATGCTCTGCGGCGACCCGGATGACCCGCCGCTGAAGACCGCGGGGCACCAGGCGGCGATGCAGGCCGGCCTGCACGGCTTCGCCGCCACCCTCACCGCCCTCTTCGCCGCGCGCCGCGATGGTGTCGGGGAGTGGGTCGACATCTCGATGCAGGAGGCGCAGGCGGCCAGCCTGGAGGGGTTCGGCCCCACGGCGATGGTGCGCGGGCTGGACTCGGAGCGCGCGGGGAATCAGGCGCGGGCGGTCTGGGGGATCTATCCATGTGCGGATGGCTTCGTCGGCGTCGCCTCGATGGCCCGCCAGACCGGATCGGTCTACCGCTGCATCGGGCACCCGGAACTCACGGAGACGCCTGTCTTCGCCGACCTGGCCGCGAACCCGGAAGCGAACGAGTTCGTCGCGAGCCTGGTGCTCGAGTGGACGATGCAGCGCACCGCGCGCGAGATCTTCGACGAGTCGCAGCGGCACCGCGCGCCGTTCTCGCTGATCCCGACGCCGCGTGACCTGCTGGAGTGGCCGCCCCTGCGCGAGGCAGGCTTCTGGTCGGACGTCGACCACCCGGCCCTGGGCCGTCACTCGCTGCCGAGGCTCCCGTTCTCGCTGGACGGGCGCTTCGAGGCGCCGCGTCGCGCGCCGCTGCTGGGCGAGCACACCGCGGAGGTGATGGCGGAGGCCGCCGCGCTCCCGGCTCGGACCGCCCGTGTGGTGGACGACACGCCCCGGCGGCCGCTGGAGGGCATTCGGGTGCTAGACATGACGCAGGTGTGGGCGGGGCCGTACGCGACCCGCTTCCTGGCCGATATGGGTGCGGACGTCATTCACCTCGAAGGGCCGTCCTTCCCGGACGCGGTGCGCGGGGTGGGGCGAGGCGACGACCCGCGCTCTTTCAACAAGGCGCCGTACTTCAACGAGTACAACCGCAACAAGCGCGGGCTGGCGATGGACCTCCACCGCCCCGAGGGGCTGGAGGCCTTCCGGCGGATCGCGCGTCAGGCAGACGTGGTGATCGAGAACTGGAGCGTGGGCGTCTCGGAGCGTCTTGGCATCGGCTTCGCCGACCTGCAGGCGATCAACCCGCGGCTGAGCCTGGTGCAGATGCCCGGCTTCGCGCAGCAGGGCCCGGAGGCGGAGCGTGTCGGCTTCGGCCCCACGATCGAGCAGATGGGCGGCCTCGTCGCGTTGCAGGGGTACGTCGGCGGGCAGCCGCACAAGAGCGGCATCTCCTACGGCGACCCCACGGGCGGCATCACCGCCGCCGGCGCCACCGTCGCGGCGCTCCTCCAGCGCGAGCAGACCGGCCGAGGCGCGCATGTGGTGGTCTCGCAGCGGGACAACATCCTGGGCATGGTCGGCGAGTTCATGGTCGCGGAGTCGGCCGGCCTCCCCTACCCGGTGCGCGAGGGCAGCCACGACCCGGACGCCGCGCCGCACAACGTCTACCGCACGAGAGACGACCACGGCCGCATGCAGGGGGACATCCTGGGCCGCGAGATCGGCGAGTTCCACGACACCTGGCTTGCGATCGCCGTCGACTCCGACGAGTCGTGGGCGGCCCTCCGTGGAGTGGTCGCAGACCCCCACCTGGACGACCCTGCGTACGCCACGCACGCCGGCCGCAAGGCGCACGAGGCGGCGATCGACGCGGTGATCGAGGCGTGGGCGCGAGAGCGGGACGCCTCGGCGGAGGCGGCGCGGCTACAGGCGGTGGGCGTGAGCGCGTTGCCGGTGATGTCGCCGCTGATGCTGGTGCGTGACGAACACCTGCAGGCGCGCGGCTTCTTCCCGACGACGGTGCACCCGGAGGCCGGGGAGCACACGGTGACGCGGCCGGTGTGGCTCATGCGCCACCGCCCGCAGCCGCCGATTCAGCCGGCGCCGTGCTTCGGCGAGCACAACGTGGTGATCCTCCGCGAACTCGCGGGGTATTCCGATACTGACCTGGAGCGTTTTGAGGCGGACGGGGTGATCGCAACGGTGCCGCTGAAGGCGTAGCGCGAGTCGCCACGCCCGCCGAAGCCTGCCTAGACTGTCACCCTCGCCCCGCGCCGCGGCGGGCTAGACAGGATCGCCCCGCCGTGCAGCACGCTTCCTCGCCCGTCCCGGGTCGCCCGCGCATCTTCTACGGATGGTGGATCGTGGTGGCCGGCGCGGTCGTCGCGTTCTCGTCAGGCCCCGGCCAGACGTACGGCTTCTCCACGTTCATCGACAGCATCATCGAGGACACGGGCCTCGAACGGACGTCGCTGTCTGCGCTTTACGCAGTAGGGACAGGGGTGAGCGCCGCGATGGTGCTGGCGGTGAGCCGGCTCGCGGACCGGTACGGGGTGCGGCGGACGCTGCCGCTGGTGGCCCTGGGCGTGGGGCTGGCCTGCATCTCCATGTCGATGGCGCAGGGCGCGTTCGTGGTGTTCGTCTCCTTCTCGGCGCTCCGCGCGCTCGCCCAGGGCTCGCTCACGATCAACACCACCGTCCTGACGGCACAGTGGTTCGTGCGCAAGCGCGGCCGGGCGATGTCGCTGCAGGGGCTGGGATTCCCGCTCTCGCTGGCGGTGATCCCGCTGCTCGCGCGCACCCTCATCGACCAGATCGGGTGGCGCGAGGCGTACGTGGTGCTCGGTGTGATGGTGTGGGTGCTGGTGATCCCCCTCGCGTTCTTCGTGATCCGTGAGCGGCCAGAGGAGATGGGCCTGTTCCCGGACGGTGCGGACGGCCCGCCGCCGGGGGAGACGGCAGATGCCGCAGCCCGGGCCACCGCCACTCCCGACCGCCGCCGTGTGCTGACGTCCTTGCGGTTCTGGTGGCTTGCGCTGCCACTGTCGACCCCGGCTCTGGTGGTGACGGGCCTGGTCTTCCACCAGTCCGCGATCATGCAGGAGCAGGGGCTTGGCCCCACGGTGGCCGCGGCGACGTTTGTGCCGATGGCGGTGTTGTCCGCCGGCTCGGCGCTGGTCACCGGCGGCCTGGTGGACCGGTTCCGCCCGCAGGTGGTGTTTGCGGCCAGCCTCCTCGCGATGCTCGCGGCGATGGCGATGGCGCTCTTCATCAATTCGCTCTGGCAGGCGGTGCTCTACGCCGGGCTGCTCGGCATGTGCTCCGGCATCGGCCAGGTGGTGAACAGCGTCACCTGGGCGCACTTCTACGGGCGCTTTGGCCTCGGCCGGGTGCAGGGCGCCGCCGTGATGGTGAACATCGCCGCGTCCGCCCTCGGGCCGCTGCCGCTCGCGGCGCTTGCCGGGGTGTTCGACAGCTTCCGCCCCGGCGTCGCGGTGATGGCGCTGCTGCCGCTCGTCTCGATCGCCGCGATCCTGACGGCGCGCCCGCCGGACGGATCGCGCGTGGGGGCGCAGCCCTCCGCGTGCGGGCCTACTGCAGGAGGCGCACCGTGCCGTCCGCGGCGCCAATGAACAGGCCGTGCGCGGTCACCGTGATCCGGGTCAGCACCAGGTCAGGGAACGGGCGCTCCAGGATCGTGTCGCCGGTGGCGGGGTCGACCAGGCTCAGGCTGTTGCGGTGGGCCAGCAGGAGGCCGTCCGTGGCCAGCACGGGCGGCGCCACCGCGGGTTCAGTCGTCGTGGACCACAGCGTCTCGCCGGTCGCGCGTGACAGGGCCACGAGTTCCCCGGTACGCCCGGCGATGAGCAGGCGGTCTTCCGTCAGCACGGCCGGCAGGCTCTCCCGCGGTGCGTCGCCGCCGAACCAGAGCGTGGGCGGCGCCGTCGGGGCTGGTGCCCAGCCGATGATCCAGGCCTGCGACCATGCGGCACGGAACCGCTCCCACCACGGTCGCCGCGAGGTGACGTCGAACGCGGAGGCGGTGCCTCGGTAGATGGCGAACACCTCGCCGTTGTCGGCGACCAGGGAGTACGGCTCGGAGCGGGCGAACTCCAGGAAGTACGACTGCAGTCCGGACTCGCGGTTGATGACCTTCACGTCGCTGCTGCCGGCGGCGCTCACGTAGGGGCCATCGATCACCGGCGTGATCGTCGCCCAGGTGCTCTCGTGCTCGACCCCCATCAGGCGCTCGCCCGTGATCGCGTCGAACCCGAACACCCCGTGCGTGCCGAATACATAGACGACGCCGTCCGCCACGATGGGCGATGAGGGGAAGGTGCCGACGGTGTTGGGCCCTTCCCATGCCACCTCGCCGGTGTCGACGTGGAAGGCGATCACCTTGCCCTGGAGCAGCGTGACGTAGAGCAGGTTGCCCGCGACCGTGGGGGCGGAGTAGGGGGCGTTCTGGAGCGGCTGAGCCCAGAGCTGGCGGCCGGTGGCGAGGTCCAGCGCGACGATCTCGTTGCTGTCGGAAGCGATGAAGAGGTGCTGGCCGTCCGTCACCATCGCGGTCTTCATCGCGCCGCCCAGGTCGGTGCTCCACGCCGCCGTGCCGCCGATCGCAGACGGTGCCTGTGCGACGCGCGTCCCGCCGGCGTTCCCGTCCTCGATTGGCCAGGCCTCGGGCGCCGTCGACAGACCGATCGCCGGGGATGAGGCGATCGGGACGGGCGGTGGCTCGTAGATGAACGTGGAGTAGCCCCACCACGCGACGTAGGCGAGGACGGCGCCGACGATGGCGCGCCGGATCCAGATCTCGCGCTGGCTGCGGCGGCGGCGGCGGCGCGCACGCTGCACATCGTCCACCCGGTCGGCCTCGGCGTGCACTTCGGCTGCAGCCACGCCCAGGACGGCGGACTGGGTCACGTCCGCGAGGCAGTTCGGGCAGCGGTTGCTGTCAGCGTCCGTGGTGCGTCCGCAACTGGGACACAACTTCAGGGGGCGCGCATCCGAAGATGCCGGTCCGGCACTCACCATGTGTCCTCCACCCCCAACACGTCCGGGCATTACAACACACCGGTGCAACCGGGCCCGAGGTGGGGCGGGCGTGGATCCAGCGTACCTTACGGGCGCCCGAGCGCCGCGCGGACGTGCTGGTCGATCAGGGCGGCGTATGCGGTCATGCCGGTGGCGGTCAGATGGACACCGTCGCTCGCGAAGAAGTCCGGAGCGTCGTGGCTGACGGCGTACCAGTCCGCGAGGGAGGCGCCGGCGTGGGCGACAACCTGGCGCGCGAGCGCCTCGTTGACGTCGCCTTCCCACCGCCGGGGCACGGTCACGTTCATGAAGATCACATGAACGCCGTCCAGCGCCTCCATGAGCCCCTCGAACTGCTCGCTGGTGAATGGCCCGTTCGATCCGAGGTGGATCACGACCACGTCGCCGAGCTCACCGGCATCCCGGAGCGCCGTCACGAGGCCCGCTGCCGACCAGAACTGTCGCCCGACCTCCGCATCCACGTAGAGCCCGGGGAGCACCTCGGCCAGCGCCGGCACGGCGCCCACCATGACGGAGTCGCCGATGGCGGTGACGGACACCAGTTCCGGGAGCGTCACGCCCTCGGCGAGCGGGTCCGGCTCCGCCGGGATGACCGTGCCCGTCGCGCTGGGCACAGTGGCCGAGAGTGAGGCCGATGCACCCCGACTGGTGCCGGGCGCCTCGCCTGGTAGAAGCGAGGGGGTGAGGACGATCTGCGAGGCCGGGGATATCGCCTGGGCTGGCGCCGCCTCGGCCGGCGCGAGGGCGACGAGGTCCGGCGTGGCGACGAGATGGATCGAAACGCCGTCCGTCTCCAGCTGCTCCTCGGCGAAGCGGGCAACGCTCGTGCGCGTGTCCGTGGAGCCG
>PHBR01000073.1 GCA_002840675.1 Chloroflexi bacterium HGW-Chloroflexi-9 | reverse complement strand
GCGCTGCTGCTCCTCCGCGCCGCCGGCGTCGAGGGCACCGGCACCTGGGCCTCGCTCCTCCAGCTCGCCGTCGGCGGTGGCGTCGGCGTGCTCACCTTCCTCGCCGCCGCCTACCGCCTCAACCGCGACGACTTCGACCTCATCGCCCGCCGCTTCGTCCGCACACCCTCCTAGCCAGCCCGCTCGGTGCGAGGGCCAGGGGCTGCCGCCGTTCCGCCCGAGGCGGTGCAAGGCTGCGGCCCTCGCTCTCCTCCGCTCGCCCTGAGCCTGTCGACGGGCGCAACGGCCTTGCTCGGCACCGGGCCGCCGGGACGCCTCGGAGGCTCGTCCGTCCGAGGCTCCCGCGCGCTGGTCGCGGGTTGATGCGGTCGGGCGCCGGGACCACAATCGGGCTGGGCGTCGGCGCGGTGCCGCGGAGAAGCGCCGGCGGACGGCGCCGCCCGCGCGGAGGGATCTCGAATGAAGTACCTGATCTCGTTCCCGAGCGAGGCCATGGTGATCCCTGAGGGAGACTTCCAGGCGGTGGCCGACGCGGCGCATGCCGTGATCGAGGAGGCGAAGGCGGCGGGCGTGTACGTCTTCGGCGGCGGGATCGATGAGGACGTAGCCCCCGTGCTCGTCGCCGGTGACGGCACCGCCACCGAAGGCACGTACCCGGGCCACCGGGTGCCCAACGGCGGCTACACCGTCCTCGAGCTCCCCTCGCGAGAGGCCGCGCTCCAGTGGGCAGCGAAGATCGCCGTCGCGTGCCGCTGCGCGCAGGAGCTCCGGCAGTTCGGCTACGACCCCGCCAGTTAGCGAGGCGAGCAGCGCGAGCGCTGACGGCCTCGTGGCGCACGCATCCGTGAGACAACCGTCCACCAACGCATCGATCGGCCGGGCAGTCTCGCCCGGCGCGCGTTCGACGCGCCGACGAGGGCGACCGGCGCAGCCGCGTCGCCTCCTGAAGCGGGGGTGAAGAGCGCGATGGGGGTGCAACCCCCATCGCAATTCATCCCCTCCCCGCGCCGGGGAGGGGCAGGGGAGGGGCCGCCCTGCTTGCGCGCCTCGACCTCAACTCGCGCCCTCGGTCCCCGCCGAAGCCGCGGTTCCGCCGAGTCCCGGCCCGCGCGGCGCGAGCGCACCCTGCTACACTGGACCTGCCCCAACATCACAAGGGTGCACACCAACCGGGCGTGATCCGCGCCCGGCTGCCGCGTGTGTACCAGCGGGGCGCCTACGAAGGAGCACCCACTTGGCATTCAACGACCGAGAACTCACCTGCCGCGACTGCGGATCCTCGTTCGTCTTCACGTCCGGCGAGCAGGAGTTCTACGCGACCAAGGGCCTGCAGCACGACCCCGTGCGCTGCCCTGGTTGCCGCCAGAACCGCAAACTGACCCGCCCCGAGGACCGCGACGAGACGCCGCGCTTCGGCGTCTACTCCTCCTGGGGTGGCCGCACGCCGCGCCAGCTGCACGTCGCCTCCTGCAGCCAGTGCGGCAAGATGACCGAGGTGCCGTTCGTCTCGCGCGGTGACCGGCCGGTCTACTGCTCGGACTGCTACAACGACATCCGCAAGAAGCAGGAAGCCCAGGAACTGGCGGAGGCGGAGTCCGCGAGTTCGCGCATCCACGCCGCCGGCGCCAAGGCCCTGCTGGCCCTGGAGGGCGAGGCGCCTCGCCCCATCGTCATCGACGAGGAAGCGGGCCGGCTGTAGGCATTCGCGTTGCTCGCCGCGAGCAGCGATGCCTAGACTGAGTCCTTCTGACTGACGCAGCACACAGATGCGATGACGGAGACGAGTAACCCCGCGGGCCGGTGAAGACCGGCACCGTGCAGCGAGCCCGGGACGGTGTAAGCCGGGCGCCTTCTCAACAGGTGAGAACGCGGGGTGAAGATCCCTCCCGAGCAGCCGCCCGAACCCCTCGCATCCGAGGGCAGTAGACGCGGCCGGAGCGCCCACCGTTACCAGGGGCAGCGCGATCGGAGTCTCCGGATTCCCGCCGCGCGGTGAGTGGCGTGCGACCTCGATCCGTTCGAGGGCGCGCGCAACGCGGGTGGTACCGCGGGCCTCTCCGGCCCGTCCCGCACCGACCAGGTGTGTGGCGGGCTGTCCTTTGCCCTCGCGACGTGTGAGGCGCAGAGGCAGGCCGGAGTGGAGCCCTGTGATGACGACCTTCGAGCCGGTGCCCTCCCGCGTCTCCTTCCCCGAGCAGGAAGAACGCATCCTGGACTTCTGGAAACAGAACGACATCTTCCGTCGCTCCATCGATGAGCGGCCTGAGGATCGCGTCTTCACCTTCTACGAAGGCCCGCCCACGGCGAACGGCAACCCGGGCATCCACCACGTCCTCGCGCGCGTCTTCAAGGACCTCGTCCCGCGCTACCGCACCATGCGGGGCTACCGGGTGCCGCGGAAGGGCGGCTGGGACACGCACGGCCTGCCCGTCGAACTCGAGGTCGAGAAGGCGCTCGGTCTCTCCTCCAAGCAGGAGATCGAGGCGTACGGCGTCGAGGCGTTCAACCAGCAGTGCCGGGACTCCGTGTTCCGCTACGTCCAGGCGTGGGAGCGGATGACGGACCGCATCGGCTTCTGGATCGATATGTCGGAGGCGTACGTCACCTACTCGCCGGAGTTCGTGGAGTCCGGCTGGTGGATCTTCAAGCGCCTCTGGGACAACGGCCTGGTCTTCCGCGACTTCCGCGTCACCCCGCACTGCCCCAGGTGCCAGACCAGCCTCTCGAGCCACGAGATCGCGCAGGGCTACAAGGACAACACCCCCGACCCTGGCGTGACCCTGCGCTTCCGCCTGCCGAAGGACGCCGATGCGCCTGCCGCGCTGCGACTCCCCGAGGGCGTCCCGACGAGCCTGCTCGCGTGGACGACCACGCCGTGGACGCTCTCCGGTAACACCGCGCTCGCGGTGGCGCCGCACGCGACCTACGCGCTCGTCGAGCGCGAGGACGCGCAGGTCGGGCGTGAGCGCGTGATTGTCGCGGAGCCGCTGGTGAAGGTCGCCGGCGAGGACGCCGAGGTGCTCGCGACCTTCCCCGGCACCGCCCTGCTCGGCCTGGAGTACGTGCCGCTCTACGACGCCGAGACGTGGGAGGGCGTGGACGCGCTCGCCTTCGTCGGTGGGCGCGCGCAGCGCGTCGCTGCGGGCGACCTGCCGAAGCGCCGCGTCATCCCCTCGGACGAGGTCACCACGGACGAGGGCACGGGCATCCTGCACTCCGCGCCCGCCTTCGGTGAGGCCGACTATGCGATGGGGCGGGAGCAGGGGCTGATGTTCCTGCAGCCGGTGCGCCTGGACGGCACGCTCATCGGCGGGCCGGGTGACGGGCTGTTCGCGAAGCAGGCGGACGCGAAGGTGCGCGCCGACCTCCGCGAGCGCGGCTTGCTCTTCAAGGACGAGACGATCCATCACACCTACCCGTTCTGCTGGCGGTGTGACGCGCCCGTCCTCTACTACGCGAAGCCGTCCTGGTACATCCGCACCACCGCCGTGCGCGACAGCCTGGTCGCGAACAACGAGCAGATCCACTGGGTGCCGGAGCACATCCAGGAAGGCCGCTTCGGCGAGTGGCTCGCCGGCAACATCGACTGGGCCGTCTCGCGCGAGCGGTACTGGGGCACGCCCCTGCCGATCTGGGTCTGCGAACTCTGCGACCACATCGACGTCATCGGCTCGTACGAGGAACTCTTCGCGCGCGCGCTTCCAGGCACGGCGGACGCCGTCCGCACCGCCTCGGGCGGCGTCGACCCGCACCGGCCGTTCATCGACCGCGTGCTGCTCGGCTGCCCGCAGTGCGGCGGCTCCATGCGCCGCACGCCCGAGGTCGCCGACGCCTGGTTCGACTCGGGGGCGATGCCGTACGGCCAGTCGCACTACCCGTTCGAGGGTGCGGACTCGTTCGCGGAGCGCTTCCCCGCCGACTTCATCTGCGAGGCCGTGGACCAGACGCGCGGCTGGTTCTACACGCTGCACGCCCTCGCCACGTTGCTCAACCGCACGGAGGACGTGCCGGAGGGCATCGCCTTCCGCAACGTCATCTGCCTCGGTCACATCCTCGATGGCGAGGGACAGAAGATGTCCAAGTCGCGCGGCAACGTGGTGGACCCGTGGACGATCCTCAACAACCACGGCGCGGACGCGACGCGCTGGTATATGTACACGGCTTCGCCGCCGGGCAACGCGCGCCGCTTCTCCGCGGACCTCGTCGCGGAGACCTCGCGCAAGTTCATCTCCACGCTCTGGAACACCTACTCGTTCTTCGTGACCTACGCGAACACCGCCGGCTTCGACCCGGCGTCCGCGCCGCCGCTGGACCGCTCCGAGCTCGACCGTTGGATCCGCAGCGAACTGCACCTCACCGTGCAGAAAGTCACGGCCGCCCTCGACGAGTACGAGCCCGCCGAGGCAGCCCGCCCGATCGAGGCGTTCGTGGACACGCTCTCCAACTGGTACGTGCGCCGCAGCCGCCGTCGCTTCTGGCGCAGCGGCGACGACGCGGACTCGCGGGCCGCGCTGCACACGCTCTACGAGTGCCTCGTGACCGTGTCGAAGTTGCTCGCGCCGTTCACGCCGTTCCTGGCGGAGGCGCTGCACCAGAACCTCGTCGCCGGCCGCGTGCCGGGCGCGCGTGATTCCGTGCACCTCGAGGACTGGCCGGTCGCGGACGAGTCCGCGATCGATCTCGGCCTCTCCGCGGACGTGGCGCTCGTGCAGCGCATGGTCTCACTGGGCCGTGGCGCACGCGCGAAGGCGCAGACGAAGGTCCGCCAGCCGCTCGCCCGCGCGATCCTCGTGCCGCGCAACGCCGCCGAGGTCGAACGCCTCGCGCGGTTCGCGGACCAGGTCGCGGACGAACTGAACGTGAAGGTCGTGGAGGTCGTGGACGACCCCGGCGACCGCCTCAACTACTCGCTGCGTCCGAACCTCCCCGTCCTCGGGCCGAAGTTCGGTGCCGAGGTGGGCAAGGTGCGCCAGGCGCTCGGCGCGGCCGACCCGGTCGCCGTCGTCCGCGCCATGCGCGCCGGCCAGCCGGTCGACCTCGGCGGGTACACCCTCGCCGGCTCGGACATCCTCGTCGGCGTCGAGGCGACCGAGGGCTGGGCGGCGGCGGAGGAGTCCGGCTACGCCGCGCTCGTCGACACCACGGTGACGGCGGAACTGCACGCGGAGGGCATCGCCCGCGAACTCGTGCGCCGCATCCAGGACCTGCGCCGCGACGCCGGGCTGGAGGTTTCCGACCGCATCCGCGTCGCCTACCAGAGCGACGACCTGGTGCGCCGCGTGATGGCGGAGCACCACGACTACATCGCCGGCGAGACGCTGGCGCTCGCGATCGAAGACGTGACGCCGCCCTCGGACGCGACACGGTTCGAGGGCGAGGTGGAGGGCTCGCCGCTGGTGGTGGCGGTGGTGAAGGCCTAGTCCCGAGGCCCAGTCCCGAGGCCTAGCTGTGGTGGCCGTTCCCGTTGCCGTTCCGGCCGTTCCGGGCGCGTGCGTTGCGCCCTCGGGGCCCGGAGGTACCGGGGGCGTCGCGTGCCGGGGCCGCTTCCGGGTCGTCGCCGGCCATCACGAGCCCTCGGAGGAACGAGACGACGGCGGCCCTCAGGTCGGAGTCGCTGGCATCCGGGTCCCCGTGCCGCGGCTCAGCGTGGACGACGTGCGGCACCTCCGCGGCGATCTCCGCGCCGAAAATCAGGATGTTCGCGCTCACGAAGATCCAGAAGAGCAGGATGATCACCGACCCGATCGAGCCGTAGATCACGTCATAGGTGCCGAAGTTCGTCAGGTAGAAGGTGAAGCCGCCCTTCAGCGCCTCGAACGCGAGCGCGGCGAACAGCGCGCCCGGCCACAGGTAGCGGACGCGCAGGTGCCGGTTCGGCACGAGCCAGTAGGCGATGAGGAACGAGGTGAACGTCAGCGACAGCGGGATCGCGAGCGCGCCCACCTCCCACGTCCAGGAAAAGCGCCCGTCCAGGATGTTCCAGCGCTCGTCCAGTTCGCGCTGCGCCAGACGCCAGATGGCGGTGAGCACGATGCCGCCGATCAGCGGCAGGCCCAGTACCGGGATCATCAGGTAGTCGATCAACTTCGCCCGTAGCAGCGGGCGGCCGCGTTCCACCTCGAACGCCACGTTCAGCGCCGCGCGCACCGAGGCGGAGAGGGCGCCCGCCGACCAGAGCGAGACGACCGCCGACACGGCGGTGAGCGTCGGCCCGAGGTTCGCGACGCTCCGCAGCGACTCCTCCACGCTGGAGCCCTCGATCGGCAGGAAGTCGATGATCGAGTTCAGCACCCGCGCCTGCACGTCGTCGTCGCGCAGGACGATGCCGAAGACGGCGACGACGAGCAGGGTGAGCGGGAACAGCGAGAAGAGCGTGTAGTACGAGATCGCCGCGGACATATAGGTCCCGCGGTCCTCGCGGAAGTTCGCCGCGGCGCGGCCCAGCACCCGGAGCGGGAGCCTCCAGTCGGTCAGACGGCGGTGGGGCACGGGTGCGGGCTGAGTCAGCGGGTCGCTCCGTCCTTCTTCGCCGACCGTCTCGACGGCACGCCGCTTCTGTCCCATCCTAAGCCGAGCGGAGCGTGTGATGACCGGCGACCGAGTCCTCCCCCAGCACATCGAGTACCGGCGCGTCGTCGTGAAGGTCGGCTCCAACGTGCTCACCGGCGGCACGGACGCGCTCGACGCGGCGACCATGGCCAGCATCACGCAGCAGATCGCTACGCTCATGCGCCGCGGCTGCCAGGTGCTGGTGGTCACCTCCGGCGCGATCGCCGCCGGCCGCCATCGCCTGAAGGCGCACCACGCCAGCCTCGCCCCTGAGCAGTTACCGGCGCGTGACGTGCAGTCGCGCCAGGCGCTCGCCGCGATCGGCCAGTCACGGCTGATGGCGCTCTGGGACGAGCTGTTCGAGCAGGAGGGCGTCACCATCGCGCAGGCGTTGCTGACGCGCCGCGACCTCGCCGACCGTCCGGCCTACCTCAACGCGCGCAACACGCTCCTCAACCTCATCGACCTGCGCGTCGTCCCGATCGCGAACGAGAACGACGTTGTGTCGATCGAGGAGATCCGCGACTCGAAGATCGGCGATAACGACAACCTCTCCGCGCAGGTCGCGAACCTGGTGGACGCCGACCTGCTCTTGATCCTTACCGACCTCCCCGGCCTCTACACGGCCGACCCCCGACGCGACCCGGACGCCCGCCTGATCGAGCGCGTCGAGCGCATCGACGACGACATCGTGCGCGCCGCCTCGGGCGTGGCGGGGGCACGAGGCACGGGCGGGATGGCGACGAAGGTGCAGGCAGCGCGGATCGCGATCGGCTCCGGGACGCACGTCGTGCTGGCGGACGGCCGCGCGCGCGACATCGTGCTCCGCGCCGTCGCCGGCGAGCCGGTCGGGACGCACTTCCTGCCCTCAGGCGACCGCATCGAGAGCCGCCGCCGCTACCTGATGTCCGGCCTCCAGGCGCGCGGCCGCATCCAGGTGGATGCGGGCGCGGCGACGGCGCTGCTCGCCGGCGGGAAGTCGCTCCTCCCGGCGGGGGTGACGGCGTGCGAGGGCGAGTTCCAGCGCGGCGACGTAGTGCAGGTGTTCACGGCGGACGGCCGCCAGGTCGCCTCCGGCATCACGAACTACGCCGCGGACGAGGTGCGACGCATCCAGGGCAAGCGCTCCGACCAGATCGCGGAGGCGCTGGGCTACGAGTTCGGCGAGGAAGTCATCCACCGCAACAACCTCGTGCTGGTCTAACCACGCGAGGGCGTCCCGATTGGCCCGCTCCACCTCCGCGCCGCGACGGGCTAAACTGACGGTCTGATGACGACCACCACCCGCTCCGAGGCCACCGAGAAAGCCGCCCGCGCCCGCGCGGCGAGCCGGCGACTGGCGTCCACCTCCACCGACGCCCGCAACCGCGCGCTCCTGCGCATCGCGGACGCGCTGGAGGCGGAGACGCCGCGCATCCTCGCCGTGAACGGGCCCGAGGTGGAGCGCGGTCGCGCAAAACTGACTGAGGCGTTCCTGGACCGCATGGTGCTGACCGCCGAGCGCATCGCCGGCATCGCCCGCGACGTGCGCCAGGTCGCATCCCTCCCCGACCCGCTCGGCGGGATCGAGGAGATGGTGAAGCGCCCGAACGGGCTGCAGATCGGCAAGATGCGCGTGCCGCTGGGGGTCATCGGCGCGATCTACGAGTCGCGCCCGAACGTGACCGTGGACATTGCCGCGATCTGCATCAAGTCCGGCAACGCCGTCGTCCTGCGCTCCGGCACGGACGCCCACGCCTCCTCCGCCATCCTCGCTGAGATCGTGCAGCGCGAGGCCACGGAGGCCGGGCTGCCGGGTGGCATCGTTCAGTTCATCGAATCCACCGACCGCGACGAGGTGGGCGCGCTGCTCGCCGCCGCCGAGTCGATCGACCTGATGATCCCGCGCGGTGGCGCGGATCTCATCCGCCGCGTGCGCGACGAGGCGAAGATGCCCGTGGTCGCCGGCGGCATCGGCGTGTGCCACACCTACGTGGACGCCGAGGCTGACCTGGACATGGCGGAGCACATCGTCGTGAACGCGAAGACCGTGCGCCCGTCCGTCTGCAACGCGATGGACACGCTGCTGGTGCACGCTGCCGTCGCCGAAAACTTCATCCCGCGCATCGCCGCCGCGCTCGGCGCGCTCGGTGTCACGCTTCACGTCGACGAACGCGCCGCACCGCTCGTCGGCGACCGCGCGCCCTCCGAGCCCGTCCTGCCCGAAGACTACGACCGCGAGTGGCTCTCGCTCGACTGCTCCGTGCGCGTTGTCGACTCGCTCGATGCCGCGCTCGACCACATCGAGGTGCACGGCAGCGGACACTCGGAGGCGATCGTCACGGACTCGTGGGCGGCCTCGCAGCGCTTCCTGCGCGAGGCGGACGCGGCCGGCGTCTTCGTGAACGCCTCCACCTACTTCAACGACGGCGGTCAGTTCGGCCTCGGCTGCGAGGTGGGCGTCTCGACGCAGAAGATGCACGCGCGCGGCCCCATGGGTCTGCGCGAACTCACCTCCTACAAGTGGATCGTGCTCGGTACCGGCCAGGTCCGGTCGTAGTGCCCGCGCTCACCTTCGACCTCACCATCCGCACGCCCTCCTCCGCGCGCTGGGCGATCCTGCACGATCAGGCGCAGGTCGGCTCCGTCGACATGCACGTCGAGCAGCAGCGTGCGCGCGCGACCATCGTGGTCGCGGCCAGCCTGGACGACGCTGCGCTCGACGAGATCATCGAGGCGTTCGATGAGCAGATGATCCCGGACGAGTTTCGTCGGGACGTCCGCTTGACGGTCTGGCGTGGTGAGTCGCTCGGGACGTTCGCCCCGGCCGGCTAACGGCTCGCGCCTTCTGATCCGTTTCTCACATCCGCTCGCGGTGAGCCTGTCGAACCGCCCCCACGTGGCGACCACGTCGGAGGTTCCCGCTCGTCCTGAGCCTGTCGAAGGATGCGGCGGAGCCGCACGAGAACGAGGGGCTCGGGCCTAGCGGCGCTTGCGGGCCATCACCTTGCGGGCGGCATCGGCCACGCCCTGCGACGTCAGGCCCATGATCTCTAGCACCTGGTCCCACGTTCCGGACTCGCCGTAGCGGTCCGGGATGCCCACGAACTCCATCGGCACGGGGTGCCGGGTCGCGAGCGCCTGCGCCACCATCGCCCCGAGGCCGGTGTGCACCAGGTGCTCCTCCGCGACCACGATCGCGCCGGTCTCGCGCGCCGCCGCCTCGAGGGCGTCGACATCGAGCGGGCGGATCGTCGCCATGTTCAGCACGCGGGCGGAGACGCCCTCGGCGGCCAGGACGTCGGCGGCGCGCAGGGCGCGCTCGACCAGCAGCCCGCACGCCACGATCGTCAGGTCGCCGCCCTCGCGGAGGGTATCGGCCTTGCCGATCTGGTAACGCGGGCCGTCGGTGTAGAGGACCGGGATCTTCGGGCGGCCGGTGCGGATGTACCAGGGGCCGCTGTCCTTCGCCGCCGCCTCGATCATCGCCTCGGCCTCCACCACGTCGGCGGGCACACCCACCTTGAACGTGGGGAGCGAGGAGAACAGCGCGATGTCCTCGATCGACTGCGCGGAGGCGCCGTCCTCACCGGTGGAGACGCCGCCGTGGCTGGCGACCACCTTCACGTTCAGGCGCGGCTGCGCGATGGACATCCGCAACTGGTCGAACGCGTGCTCCACGAACACCGCGAACGAGGAGGCGAAGACGGTGTAGCCCAGGCTGGCGAAGCCGCCGGCCGCGGAGATCATGTTCTGTTCCGCCACGCCGAACGTGAAAAACCGCTCCGGGTAGACGTCCTTGAACTTCCTCGACGTGGTCGACTTGCCGAGGTCGGCGTCCACGACCACGAGGTCGACGGCGCCGCTCTGCTGCAGCCGCACAAGTGTGGGGCCCAGCGCGTCGCGGGTGGCGGCGGTGGTCTGCACAGCGGTCATGCGGGCAGTTCCTCCATCGCGCGCACGTATTCCTCGTCGGTCGGCGGGGCGCCGTGGAAGTTGGGGTTGTTCTCCATGAAGGAGACGCCCTTGCCCTTGGTGGTGTTGAAGATCACGCACGCCGGCTTGCCGCGCACGTCGCGCGCCCAGGTGAGCGCCGCCTCGACGGCCGCGAGGTCGTGGCCGTCCACGTCCGTGCGCACATCCCAGCCGAACGCGCGGTACTTGTCTTCGAGCGGGGCGCTGTCCATCGTGTTCTTCGTGAAGTCGTCGTTCTGGATGCCGTTGCGGTCGATGAGCGCAACGAGGTGGTCGACGTGGTGGTGCGCCGCGGCCATCGCCGCTTCCCACACCTGGCCCTCCTGCTGCTCGCCGTCGCCCATCAGCACATAGACGTGGTTCTCCTGGCCGCGCAGCCGCATCCCGAGGCGGATGCCGAGGCCGAACGAGAGGCCCATGCCGAGCGAGCCGGCGGAGTTCTCCACCCCGGCGGGCTTGCCCAGCACGGAGTGTCCCTGCAGGCGGGAGCCCTTCTGGCGGAAGGTGGAGAGTTCCTCGACGGGGATGTACCCGAACTCGGCGAGGATCGCGTACTGGAGCGGGGTGCAGTGGCCCTTGCTCATGATGAAGCGGTCGCGCTCAGCCCAGGCGGGGTTCGCGGGGTCGTGCTTCAGGATGCGGTCGTACAGCACCGTGAGGATCTCAGTCGACGACATCGAGCCACCAATGTGGCCCGACTTCGCTCCGTACACCATGTTCACGATGTGACGGCGAATGCGTCGCGTCCGCGACTGCAGGTCGGTCTGCGCGACCGTAACCATGCCCTGTACCCCTTGACCGCTTGGAAGAAACGGACTGCGAGTATACGGAGCGTGTTCGCCCACGGTCGAACGGGCCGCGCGAAGGTTTACACAGAGCAGCCCGAGTACCCGCAGATCGGACAGAGGCTACAGCCCTCGCCGAAGACCAGCGGCCCGGCGCAATGCGGACACCGAGGCCCGGCGACGGCCGGCCGGCGGAGCCGCACGCGCGTGCCGCCGCCCGCAGGCGACGCGTCGATGTTGGTGAGCAGGTCCGAGGCCATCTGGTGCCTCCCGGTTGATATCGAACAGGCGTTCTGTTTCCCCCTGTGAGTATGACAGAACGTCTGTGCTAGTCAAGCGTTTGACGGCAGCGTCCGCCGGTCGTCGAATCAGGCGTGGGCCCCGCGCAACGCCT
>PHBR01000072.1 GCA_002840675.1 Chloroflexi bacterium HGW-Chloroflexi-9 | reverse complement strand
GCGGCCGCACGTCGCGCGCGCCACCCATCGGCACCGCCGTGCCCATCCGGTGCAGCGCGACCGCCTCCGCCGTCTCGCGCTGGCGGCGGCGCACCGTCTCGATGTCCACGGTGGGGCGGATGGCGAGCGCGCGCTCGCGGCCGGCCGAGAACGCGGTGAACCCGGCCAGCCGGTCGAGGATTGCCGGGAACTCCAGGACTGCGAGCGTGTGGTCGTCCAGCGGGGACGCTCCTCGCCGCGACTCAGTCCGCGGCCAACTCCGGGAGGGGCCGGCCGCAGAGACGGGCCAGCGTGATCTCGACGTGCAGGTCTTCCGCAGGGTCGACGGTGCGCGGGTCCAGTAGCACCCGGCCGTCTTCGATGCGCGCGATGATGGCCGGGGAGGCCTCCCGCAGATGCGCCGCGAAGGCGCTGGCATGGCCGTCCGGCGGCGTCACCGCGCATACGACCGTATCCAACTCCTCGCCGGGGAGCGAGCCGCCCCCCACCGTGGAACGCCCCGCCTCGGCGACCGCGTGCTCACCGCAGGCGCGCGACCAGCGTCGCGCCCGCCGCCCCAGGGTGTCGGCCTCGAGGGCGATCATGCGCCAGACCGGAACCTCGGTGACCGCGTCGCCCCGGCGGTAGTGCTCCAGCGTGGCGGAGAGCGCGGCGATGCTGCCCTTGTCCATCCGCACGGCCCGCGCCAGGGGGTGGCGTCGCATGGAGGCGATGGCGTCCGCCCGGCCGACGGCGATCCCCGCCTGCGGCCCGCCCAGTAGTTTGTCGCCGGACGCCAGCACCACGTCCGCCCCGGCGTGCACGGCCTCCTGCAGCGTGGGCTCGGCAGCCAGGCCGAACTCGCGCGTGTCCAGCAGCGCGCCGCTCCCGAGGTCGTCGATCACGGTCAGGCCGCGCTCGCGCCCAAGCCGGACGAGGTCGGCGAGCGGGGTGTCTTCTGTGAAGCCGATCACGCGGAAGTTGGAGGGGTGCACGCGCAGGATCGCGGCGGTGCGGTCCGTGATCGCGGCCTCGTAGTCGGCGAGGCGGGTGCGGTTCGTCGTGCCCACCTCCACCAGGTCGGCGCCAGACTGGCGCAGCACGTCCGGGATGCGGAAGCCGCCGCCGATCTCCACCAGTTGCCCGCGGGAGATGATCACCTCGCGCCCGCGGCAGAGCGCGGCCAGCGCGAGCATCACGGCGGAGGCGTTGTTGTTGACGGCGAGGGCGGCCTCAGCGCCAGTAAGGTGACATAAGAGTCGCTCGACGTGAGTGAAGCGCGAGCCCCGCTCGCCGGCCTCCAGGTCGTATTCCAGGTTGGAGTAGCCGCTCGACACCCGCTGCATCGCCTCCACGGCGGAGCGGGCGAGGGGCGCGCGGCCCAGGTTGGTGTGGATGATGACGCCGGTGGCGTTGATCACGCGCACCAGGGAGGGCCGGAGCACGGCTGACCGGTCCAGCACCGCCTGCACCGGGTCCTCGGACGGCGGGGCGCCTGCCTCGATCGCCTGTCGGTGGCCCTCCACGACCTCGCGTGCGAGGTCGACGACGGCCTCCCGGCCGTGCCGTGCGACGAGCGCGGCGAGGCGCTCATCCGCGACCAGGCGGTCGATGGAGGGGAGGGCGCGGTAGGGATTGTCGTGCGTCGTAGTCATCGATCCCCCCGAGGCCAGATGGGGCGGCCCGCTGCCGGGATTGTAGTGTCCGGCGGCCGGCCGTCGTCGACGGCTCGCGCGTGAGGGCGGGGAAGTGGCATCATTATCCCCCCGTTCGTTGACCGTACTCAGCGGATTCGTACCATCAGGCGTACCGCCGTCGGCCTGTCATCGCCGATCATCCCGCTTCTCAAGGAGCCATCGTGAATCTTCGTATCCCTGGTCCGACCGCCGTCCCGCCTGAGGTCTTGCAGGCCGGGGCCGCTGAGATGATCAACCACCGCGGTCCCGAGTTCGCCGCGATGATCAAGCGGACCACCGAGGGCGTGAAGACGGTCTACCAGACGCAGAACGACGTGGCGACGCTGACAGCGTCCGGGACGGGCGCGATGGAGGCTGCGGTCGTCAACCTGATGGCACCCGGTGAGCCGGTGCTGGTCATCACCATCGGCGAGTTTGGCGACCGCTTCGTGAAGCTGGTGGACGCCTACGGCGGCCGGCTCACGGAGCAGTCCTACCAGCCGGGCCAGGCCGCGGACCTCAACCGCATCGAGGACGCGCTGAAGGCTAATCCGGACATCAAGCTGGTGTTCATCACCCACAACGAGACGTCCACGGGCGTCACGAACCCGATCCTTCCCGAACTCGGCAAGCTGGTGCACCGTTACGAGGGCACGCTGGTCGTGGACGCGATCTCCTCGCTCTCCTCGGTGCCGGTGAAGACGGACGAGTGGGACCTGGACGTGGTGCTCTCCGGCTCCCAGAAGGGCTGGATGACGGCGCCCGGCCTGGCCTTCGTCTCCGTGAACCAGCGCGCGTGGGAGAAGATCGGCAAGAACCCGCAGCCGCGCTTCTACTTCGACCTCAAGCGCCACACCGACTCCGCCGCTACCGGCCAGACGCCGTGGACCCCCGCGGTATCCGTCTGGTACCAGCTAGACAAGGCGATCGAGATGATGCTGGCGGAGGGGCTGGAGAACATCTTCGCCCGCCACGCGCGCGCCGGTCAGATGGTGCGCGAAGGCGTCCGCGCCCTGGGCCTGGAACTGCTCGCCGACGAAGGCGTGGAGTCCAACACGGTCACCGCCATCAAGGTCCCGGAGGGTGTGGACGGCGGCAAGTGGCTGAACGTCGCGCGCGACGAGTTCGACACCGTCTTCGCCGGCGGCCAGGGCAGCCTGCGCGGAAAGATCGTCCGCTTCGGACACCTGGGCTACATGACCGATGCCGACCTGCAGGATGGCCTCCAGGCTCTGAAGGCGTCGCTCGACCGCGTCCGCCAGTAACGCACCGATCACTGAGAAGGACGCGAACGCGTGGCGAAGATCCTCGTTGCTGACAAGATCGCCCAGCAGGGAATCGACCTGCTCAAGCGGGAGCACGAGGTCGAAGTCCGCACCGGCCTCAAGGAAGACGAACTCGTCGAGGCGATGAAGGGCGTGCAGGCCCTCATCGTCCGCTCGCAGACGCAGGTCACCCGCCGGGTGATCGAGGCTGGCGACGTGCTGGAGGTCATCGCCCGCGCCGGTGTTGGCGTCGACAACGTCGACGTGCCGGCGGCGACGGAGCAGGGCGTGATCGTCGTGAACGCGCCCCTGGCCAACACGCTCTCCACCGCGGAGCACGCCTTTGGCCTGTTGCTGGCCACCGCCCGCAACATCCCGCAGGGGCACCAGTCGCTCCGCAACGGGGCCTGGGACCGCGCCAAGTACCAGGGCGTCGAACTCTCCGGCAAGACGCTTGGCATCGTCGGCCTCGGCCGCATCGGCACGGAGGTCGCCCGCCGGGCGCGCGCCTTCGAGATGCACGTCCTCGCCTACGACCCGTTCGTCTCCAACGAGCGTGCGTCCTCCCTCGGCGTTGAGATGCGCGAGCTGGACGACCTGCTCGCCGAGTCCGACTTCGTCACCCTCCACACCGCGCTGTACGAGGGCAACCGCGGCATGATGAACGCGGAGCGGTTCGCGAAGATGAAGAAGGGCGCGCGCCTGATCAACGCCGCGCGTGGCGCGCTCGTGGACGAGCAGGCGCTCTTCGACGCGGTCGAGTCCGGCCACCTCGGCGGCGCCGGCATCGATGTGTTCTCGGAGGAGCCGGCCGTCGGCAACATCCTCACGACCACCGACAAGATCGTCGTCACGCCGCACCTGGCCGCCTCCACGAACGAAGCGCAGGACCGCGCCGCGATCGATGTGGCCGAGCAAGTGCTGGAGATCTTCGCCGGGCAGGCGCCGCGGTTCCCCGTGAACGTCCCGACCGTGGACGCGGAGACGATGTCCGTCCTGGGCCCGTTCCTGGAGGCCGCGCGTGTCGCGGCCCGCGTCGCCTCGCAACTGGCGTCCGGCAGCCTGCAGAAGGTGCGCATCGAGTACCTCGGCGAGATCGGTACGCGCGACACGACCCCGATGAAGGCGGCGGTGGTGATCGGCATGCTGGACGGCGTCAGCACGGAGCGCGTCTCCGCGGTGAACGCGCTGGCCGCGGCGGAGGCGCACGGCCTCCGCATTGAGGAGGACAACCTCCCGGCGCAGGAGCCGTACGCGAACCTGCTGGTGGTGCGCGTCACCACCGACCGGGGCGAGGAGCGCGTGGCCGTGACGAACACACCGCAGGGGCCCGGCATCGTCGCGATCAACGACTATCCCGTGGAGGTCGGCCTGGGCGCCGGCTCACCGAACCTGCTGGCGATCGAGAACATCGACCGCCCCGGCCAGATCGGCCGCGTCGGCACCATGCTCGGCGAGTGGCGCGTGAACATCTCCTCGATGTCGGTGTCTCCCAGCCCGAGCCAGAGCGACCGCGCCCTGATGATCCTGGGCATCGGCTCGCCGCTGACCCCCGAGCAGATGGATGCCGTCGCGAAGTTCGACGGCATCTTCAGCGTCCGCCAGATCCGCCTCCGCTAGTCCCGAGGCGGCCTGACACGACAACAGGAGAGCCGGCCCGATGGGCCGGCTCTCCTGTTGTGTGCGGCACGCGCCGATCGGTCAGTCGAGCGGGTTGTAGACCATGCCCGTCGACAGCTTCGGGTAGAAGTACGTGGTCTTCTGCGGCATCACCTCGAAGGCGTCGGCCACCTCCCGGATCTGGGAGACGCGCGTGGCGTTGATCAGGAACGCGAGGCGGGCGTGGCCCTCCTCGACGGCCAGCGCCGCCTCCTCGTGGCTCTCGGTGAACTCCACGCGCCCCGCTGCTAGCGCCGCGCGGTCGATGCCGAAGAGCGGCGTCAGCACCGTCTGCGTCAGCACCAGCGCGTCGAGGCCCTTCGAGGCCGCGGAGATCGCCGGCGGCATCGCCGCGTCGATCATCTGCTGCGAGCGGGCGGTGAGCAGGTGGATGGAGGATGGCCCCTCCGCGCCCAGCACGGCGAAGGTGGTCGGCCCCATCGCATTGGCGCGCACCCGCTCCCAGGCGTCGTTCACGGCCTGCGTCGAGCCCCCCGCGAGCGCCTCGACGCGGTAGAGGCCGGAGAGCCGCTCGAAGAAGCGCTCGGGGGCGCCGTCGTGCTTCAGGAGGCGATGGATCGGGAGGATCACCAGGCCGGGGTCGTCCTCCGGGATCAGGCCCATCAGGACGAAGTTCTCGGGCTCGTTCCCGGTCCAGCGCTTGCCGGCGGCCTTCGCGCGCTCGTCGCGATAGTCCAGGGCGGTGTGCGTGCGGTGGTGGCCGTCCGCGATCGTGACGTTGGAGGCGGCGACCGCCTCGGTCAGCGTCGCCACCTCGTCGACCGCCGTCACCACCCAGAGGCGGTGGCGGTCACCCAGGGCGTCCGTCGCCTCGAAGTCCGGCTCGCGCTTCGCGACCTCCACCAGCAGATGGGAGGCGTGGTGCCCCTGGTCCACGAACGTGCCGAAGATCGGGCTGATGTTCGTGCGGGTGGCGCGGATCAGCCGCAGCCGCTCCTCGCGCGGGCCGCTCAGGGTCGCCTCGTGAGGCCGCAGGATGCCCTCCTCCGGGCGGTGGAGGCGGCAGCGGGCGAAGAAGGAGCGGCGGCTGACGGTGCGGCCCTGCACTTTCGCGCGCTGCTCGTACACATAGAACGCCGGCTTCGCATCCCGCTTCAGCACGGCCTCCGCGGTCCACGCTTTCAGCAGGCGCGCCGCGCCCTCGAAACGCTCGCGCTCGGAGCCGGCGGGGTTCTCGAGGTGGGCGGCGTTATACGGGGAGCGCGCATGCAGCGTCGCGACCGCCTCGGCGCCGACGACGTCGTAGGGCGGGGCGATCACGTCGTCGCCGCGCACGCGCTTCGGGTCGTAGCGGAGGCCACGGAACGGGCGGATCTCGGTCATCGGGGTGGCTCCTGTGGTGGGCGTCCGGATCGGTGTTGGGCGGGGCGATGCTTTGACCGCGCGCCGAGGGCGTCCATAGACTGGCCGCCAATCCCCGGCGCGTGAAGTGTCGCGCCCCTCGCGGTGACAGGCTACCGATGAACCGCTACTGCGTCTTTTGCGAGATCGTCGCCGGCCGCGAACCCGCTGATGTCCTCTACGAGAACGACGAGGTGATCGTCTTCCGGAACCGGCTGCGCTGGGTGCCGATCATGCTCCTGGCCGCCCCCAAGAAGCACATGACACAGTCCGAGTTGTGGGCGGCAATGGGCCCGGTGGGGGAGGCGGCGCAGAAGGTCGGCCAGGAGCAGTGCCCGGGCGGCTTCCGGCTGATCTCGAACTTCGGCTACGACGGGATGCAGTCGCAGGACCACGCCCACGTCCACATCCTGGGCGGCATGTTCCTCGGCGAGTACGCCTAGTGGCAACTGGGACGCGTCAGCGCGAGGGCGTCTGCTCTCGCATGAGCGCGCCCTTGAGGAAGCCCATCCCGTACTTGAACTGGCCGAGGGTGGTCCAGCGGCCGCGGCCCACGCTCACCGGCAGCACCAGCGCGAGGTCGTCCGCCTCGATGGTGCGGCCGAGGGTGTCCCGGATTTCGTCAGGCGTCCGGTCGGACTCCACGAGCCAGGTGCATTCATTGACGGCCCAGTTCGCGACGCCCACGGCCTGGATGGCGCCGGAGAGGGTGGGGTATTCGGCGGCCGGCCGCTGGAGGCGGCAGATGACGCTGTAGAGCATGTTCAATCCCGTCGTCCGCCTGCCCGGGGAGACAGCGGCTAACTCGGGGGCGTTGACGGACATAATCTAGACGTGGCAGATCATGGCGTCAAGAGTTTTGATCATTCGATCGATCAGATCTGTCGTGGCGTAGCCATCGGTCGCCCCGAACGCGCCCATTTCGTCCCATCGTCATCAGTGAAATGTATCGACCGTTACGTATATGGTGTGCGACATGCCTGCAGATGGATGGGTCGTCCTCACATACCGAGTGCCCCCCGAGCCGACCCGGCACCGGGTCGGGCTGTGGCGCCGGTTGAAAGGGATGGGGGCGGTCTACCTCCAGAGCGGGGTGTGCGCGCTGCCGCGCACGCCGGACCACGTTCGGCAACTGAAGATGATCGAGAACGAGATCGCCGAGGCGGGCGGGGAGTCCGTGCTGCTCCTGACGACCGCTCTCGACCGCGCGCAGGAGGAGAAGGTCATCGCGCGGTTCAAGGCTGACCGCGACGAGGAGTACGAGGAGTTCCTGGACAAGTGCGCGGACTTCGTCGGCGAGATCGCGAAGGAGACCGCGGCTCGCCACTTCACCTACGCGGAGCTCGAGGAGAACGACGTCGACCTGAAGAAGCTTCAGGGATGGCTGGAGAAGATCCGCCGGCTGGATTTCTACGGAGCGCCGCTGGCGACGCAGGCGGATGAGCGGCTGCGGTCATGCGAGGCCGTCCTGGACGCCTACGCGCAGCGAGTCTTCGAGGTACACGCCGAGGACAGCGATGGCTGAGCTGTCCGCGACCGATGCCGGACCGGAAGAGCCCGAGGGCGGCTGGCTCAACCGCACGGTGGCCGGTGCCGGCCTGACGAGTGCGCTAGGCGACTTCTCCTACGAAACCACCACCGTGATCCTGCCGGGCTTCCTCGCCGTGCTCGGCGTCCCGGCGGCGGCGCTGGGGGCGATCGAGGGGATTGCGGACGCCGTCGCCAGTTTCACAAAGGTGGTCGCCGGGTACATCGGCGACCGCCTGGGCCACCGCAAGGCGCTCGTCGTCACGGGTTACCTCCTGACGCCAGTCGGGCAGGCGCTGATCGCCATCGCACTCGGCTGGCCGCTGATCCTGGTTGGGCGGATCACGTCCTGGTTCGGGAAGGGGATGCGAGGGCCGCTGCGTGACGCGATCGTGGTGCAGTCAATCACCCCGGAGACGCGCGGCCGCGCCTTCGGCTTCCACCGGATGATGGACACGCTAGGTGCGGTCGCCGGTCCGTTGCTGGGCGTCCTGCTGTTGGGATGGGCGCAGGGGTTCGAGTGGACGGACGAGTCGGCACCGTTCCGCTTCGTGTTCTGGCTGACGCTCATCCCCGGTGTTCTCGGCGCACTCGCGTTCCTGGTCCTGGTGCAAGACCGGGGCAGCCTCCCGAACCCGCGCCTGAGCGTGCGCAGCGCCCTGCGAGGCCTGCCCCCGCGCTTCAGGCGGTACCTGGGTGCCGTGGGCATCTTCGGGGCGGGCGACTTCTCTCACTCGCTCCTGATCCTCGCCGCTACCACGCTCCTCACGCCCTCGATGGGCGTCGTGCAGGCCGCGCAGGTGGCGGGACTCCTCTACGTCCTGCGCAACCTCGTGCAGGTCGCCACCTCGTTCCCGATCGGGGTGCTGGCGGACCGTGTCGGCGCGCTCCCCGTCCTGGTCGCGGGGTACCTGATGGGGGTGTTGGGTGCGGCGCTGATGGCCCTGGCGTTCCTCGGCGAGGTCGACCGGGTGCTGCTGCTCGCGGGAATCTTCGTCGTGGCCGGCCTGTACGTGGCGGTGCAGGAGGCGCTCGAGCCCACGGTCACCGCCAACCTCGTCAGTGAGGAGACGCGCGCAACGAGTTTCGGCCTGCTGGGTGCGGTCAATGGTGCGGGCAAGCTCGTCTCCAGCGCGGGTGTTGGGGCGATCTGGACGCTCGTATCGCCCGCTGCGGGCTTCGCGGCAGCGGCGGGGCTGATGGCAGCCGGCACGCTCTCTCTGCTTCGGGTCGGCCGCACAGGGCCGACCCCGGAATGACATACCGACGGTGACGCCGGGAGATCGTGGGAGGAACGGAATATGAGCGGTAGCGACCTGCTGATTGTGCTGGCGGCGTTCCTCGCCTCGGCGGTGGAAGCGGTTGAGGCGCTGACGATCGTGCTGGCGGTCGGGCTGACAAACGGCTGGAGAACATCCCTGCTCGGCGCCGCCGCCGGGTCAGCGGTGCTGGCGATCGTGGTGATCGCGCTGGGGCCGGCGCTGGTGCGGATCGTCCCCATCGAGGGCCTACAGGTGCTGATTGGGGCGCTGCTGCTGATCTTCGGCCTGCAGTGGGTGCGGAAGGCGATCCTCCGCGCGACCGGCCGGAAGGGACTTCACGACGAGGCCGCGATCTTTGCGGCGGAGGTCGCGGCGCTGCGCCAGGGGCCCGGGGTGGGGCCGGACCTGGACTGGACCGGCTTCGTCGTGTCGTTCAAGGGCGTGTTCCTGGAAGGCCTGGAGGTCGCGTTCATCGTGCTGACCTTCGGCGCGAACCGGGATGGGGCGTTCGGCCTGAGCGCCCTCGGGGCGGTCGCCGCGTTCGTGCTGGTCGCGATCGTAGGCGCGGTGGTGCACCGGCCGCTCACGCGCGTGCCGGAGAACACGATCAAGTTCAGCGTCGGCCTGATGCTGATCGCGTTCGGGACGTTCTGGGCGGGCGAAGGGATCGGCGTGGAGTGGACGCTCCAGGACTGGATGATCCCGCTGCTCGCCATCCTCTACACCGGCGTCGCGTTCACCTTGGTGCAATGGCTCAAGCGGAACATCCCTGCGAAGGGGGTAGTGGGGGGCGTGTCGGCATGAGGTACGTCGTGGGCTTTGGTCGCTTCTGGTACGACTTCATTGTTGGCGATTCCATCGTGCTGGCACTCGGCGGCGTCGCGACGCTGGTCGTCGGCGTGCTGCTGGTGCGTGCCGGGGCGCATCTCGCCGGGGAGGTCGCCCTTCCGGTGATGGTGGTCGCGACGCTCGCGGCGAGCCTGCCGATGCGGCGCTGAGGCCACTGGCGCGGGCCGCACGCCCTTACGCCTGGGCGCTCCGCCACCCGGCGAGGGCGTCCCGCTGCGCCTCGAACAGCCGGTCGATGCCGTGCATCGCGAGGTCGACGAGGTCGTCCATCTGCACGCGGGAGAACGCCTCGCCCTCGGCGGTGCCCTGGACTTCGACGAGTTCGCCGGAGCCGAGCGCGACGACGTTGAAGTCGACGCCCGCGGCGGAGTCTTCGCGGTAGTCGAGGTCGAGGAACGCGTGCCCCTCCATCAGCCCGACGGAGGTGGCGGCGACCTGCGTGCGGAGCGGAGAGGCGGCGAGGCCAGCGGCGCGCTGGAGCCGATCGACGGCGATCGCGAGCGCGACCCAGGCGCCGGTGATGCTGGCGGTGCGGGTGCCGCCGTCCGCCTGGATGACGTCGCAGTCCAGGGTGACCGTCTGCTCGCCGAGCGCCTTCATGTCCACGCACGCGCGCAGCGAGCGGCCGATCAGCCGCTGGATCTCCTGCGTACGGCCGCCCTGTCGGCCCCGGGCCGCCTCGCGGTCGGAGCGGGTGTGGGTGGCGCGGGGGAGCATGCCGTACTCGGCGGTGAGCCAGCCGCGGCCCTGACCGCGCATCCAGCCGGGGACGCCGGCCTCCACGCTGGCGGTGCAGATCACGCGCGTGTCGCCCACCGTGATGAGGACGGAGCCTTCCGCGTGCTTCACGAAACCGGGCTCGATGGTGACCGGGCGCGCATCGCGCAGGCCGCGGCCGTGTGATCGCTGGAACGCCATTGTTCTGAGTCCTTCCGCGCGGATCGCGTCCGCGGCACGCTCCACGCTACCCTCGGACTCCGTTCTGTGCAGCGACCACCCTGACCTCGAAGGGCCCGCCCGATGGCCGCCTATCGCCTCCGCGCCGACGAGCAGGGCCGCACTCACCTGGAGCCGCTGGACCTGTTCGCGTGGCCGTTCGAGAACGGGCCGGGCGACTTCAAGGGTGTCGGCGGCGCCGTCATGGGTGACGCGAGCCGCGTGATGCTCATGCGCTTCGAGAGCGGCGCGCACCCCGGCCTGCACCGCGCTGTGCCCTGCTTCGGCGTGCTGATCGAGGGCGAACTGGTGGTCCAGGACTCCAGCGGGGGAGAGGTGGTGCTCCGCCCCGGCGACGCGATCCGCGTCGAGACGACCGGCCGCGGCGGGTGGCGCCTGGGCAATCGCAGCGAGGGCTACGCGCTGCTCGCCCTGAGCCAGATGCCGCCGAAGCCCGTCACGCCCGCGGACTGAGCCTCGCGCCCCGTTCGCCTTACCGCTCCGTCCGCCACCACAGTCGCTCCCCATCGCTCGACAGCGTCACGCTCCCGTGCAGGTCGGTGCGGAGCACCGCCGCGCCTTCGTACCGTGCGAGGACCTCGGGCAGCGGGTGCCCGAACGGGTTGCCGGCGCCCGCGCTGGCGACGGCGACGGCGGGCGCGACCGCCTCGACGAACGCGGGGGTCGAGGAGGTGCGCGAGCCGTGGTGGGGGAGGACGAGCACGTCCGCCGCCAGCGGCTGTCCGCTCTCGATCAGCCACGCCTCCGCGGACGCCTCGATGTCCGCGGGGAGCAGGATGCGCCGCTCGCCGACGGTCACGAGCAGGACGAGCGAGGCGTCGTTCGTGGACTCATGCGCGCGCCCGCGCGTGACGATCGGCGGTGCGAGCACCTCGATGCTCACGCGCTCGCTCAGGCGCACGCGGTCGCCGATGTCGATTGCGCTCCCGTCCAGGCCGGCGACCGCAAGCACGGCGGGGTCACCAAGGACGGCGTCCACCTCCAGTCGTTGGAGGAGCGCCACAGCGCCGCCGGTGTGGTCGAGGTCGGCGTGCGTGAGGAGGACGGCGTCGAGCCCCGCGCGCACGCCGGCGGCCGGCAGGGCGCGCAGCCCCGCGCCGTCCGCCGGGCCGGTATCGATCAGCACGGCGCGGCCGGCGTCCTGCACGAGGATCGCGAGCCCCTGTCCGACGTCCAGCACTGTCACGCGCGCCAGGTCGTCACCCGGGCGGAGCACCGCCAGCCAGAGCCCGGCGGCGATCGCGGCGAGGGCG
>PHBR01000071.1 GCA_002840675.1 Chloroflexi bacterium HGW-Chloroflexi-9 | reverse complement strand
GGTGAGGCACAACCTACGGAGGGGCGCATAAGGCGGGCGTAAGCGTCCGAAGACCCCCGCGATCAGGCCGTCGGGATCGTGACGGTGATCTCCAGGCCGCCGCCCGGCAGCGCGCGCGCGTGCGCCTCGCCGCCGTGGTGGCGCGCGACGGCGCGCACGATCGCCAGGCCCAGGCCGTAGCCGCCGCTCTCACGCGACCGCGAGTTGTCGAGGCGACGGAACCGCTCGAACAGCCCCTCGGCCGCGGCAGGGTCGATCGAGGTGCCCGCGTTCGCGACGCGCAGCGTCGTCACGCCCCCGGACGCCCCGCTCTCCACCTCGATCCAGCCGTCGTCCAGGTTGTAGGCGATCGCGTTCGCGATCAGGTTCTCGATCAGCCGATCTAACAGCACCGGGTCGCCCTCCACCGGCGCGGCCAGCAGCGTCGTCCGCACCTCGATCCCGCGGGCGGCTGCGTCGGCGGCGCGTGCGTCGAGGATCCCGCGGGCACGCTCCGCCAGGTCGACCGGCGTGCGCGATGACAGAGGTGCGTCGGCACGCTCCAGCGTCAGCAGCGCCGTGACGAGCGCCTCCGCGCGGCCGATCGCGCGCCGCACCACCTCCGCGCTCGCGCGCATCTCCTCCGGCGTCGCGTTGGGGTCGCCGTACGTCACGTCCAGTTCCGCGCGCATCACGGCGAGCGGCGTCCGCAACTCGTGCGAGGCGTTCGCGACGAAGTCCCGCTGCGCTCGGAACGCCTCGTCCAGGCGGTCGAGCATCGCATCGAACTGATCCGCCAGTTCCTTCAGTTCATCGTCCGGGCCGTCGAGCGCCACGCGCTCGTGCAGCTGCTCCGCGCTGATGCGCCGCACTGTGCCGGTGATATTGCTCACCGGCCGCAACATCCGGCCGGCGATCAGCCACCCCGCGCCGAGCGAGGCGACGGACATCAGCCCGAGGGCGAGCGACGACTGCGTGACGAGTTGCCGGAGCGCCTGCTCCCGCGCGGTGAGCCGCGATTCCTCGAGCAGGTCGAGGATCGCGAGGTCGCGCCCGTCGTCGCGCGGAGGCGGGCGCCCGAACGGCGCGCCCTCGCGCAGCGCGTCACGCAGCCTCGGCACGCCCGCTCGCTGCCCGACGGCTTCGACGAAGGCGGGGTCCTGCGCAGGGAACGCGCGCCCCACCAGCACGTACACGAGCAGCAGCAGCGCCAGGCCCGAGAGCAGGAAGATGAAGGCGTACCAGAGCGTCAGCCGGAAGCGGATCGTCCCCATCATGAGACGCGGTACCCCGCCCCCACGACCGTCTCGATCACCGCGGGCTCGCCGAGGCGCTTGCGCAGCGTCATGATCGTGACCCGCACCACGTTGCTGAACGGGTCCACGTGCTCGTCCCAGACCCGCTCCAGGAGCGCCTCTGCGCTCACTACGGCGCCGTCCGAGGCCAGGAGCGCCTCCAGCACCCCGAACTCCTTCGGCGACAGCTCTACGCGCCGCCCGTCCCGCTGCACCTCCCGGGTCGCGGGGTCCAGCCGCACGCCGGCGCGTTTGAGGACCGGCGGTCGCGCCGCACCGCCCCGGCGAGCCAGCGCCAGCACCCGCGCGCGCAGTTCGTCGAAAGCGAACGGCTTGGGGAGGTAGTCATCCGCGCCCAGGGTGAGGCCGGCCACGCGGTCGGCGACCTCGGCGGCGGCGGTGAGCATGATCACGCGCGCCGTCACCCCCTCCGCGCGGAGCGAGCGGCAGACCTCGTCACCGTGGAGGCGCGGGAGGTTGCGGTCGAGGATGACGACGTCGTACTCGTTGATGAGCGCCTTCTCCAGGCCGTCCTCGCCATCGTGCGACTCGTCCACGGCCATGCCGTCACGCCGCAGCCCGCGCGCGATCGCGGCGGCCAGGTCACGTTCGTCCTCGATGATCAGCACGCGCATGGCGTCATGCTACGGCGGGCGGCGTAAGCAGCGCATAAGCGCCACCCGCGCCGGGCGGGCACGCCGAGGCGACCCCGAGGGGCCCCGACGATGCACGCAGGACGTGATGTGAAGTGGCGGAGAGGGCGGGATTCGAACCCGCGAAGGAGTTTCCCCCTTACACGCTTTCCAGGCGAGCGCCTTCAACCACTCGGCCACCTCTCCGCGGGAGGTGAAAACGCACTCATGAACGGCCGAGGACGGTGGTTGACGTGTGCCGGCCGGCTAGGGGATGTCGCTTCGAGGGGTGCTCGAGGCGGGTGGCGGAGAGGGCGGGATTCGAACCCGCGAGACCTTTCGATCTACTCGTTTTCGAGACGAGCGCCTTCAACCGCTCGGCCACCTCTCCGCCGATGAGTCTACCGGAGCCCCCTCCCTACGCGCGATGTCGCGCGACGCGACCGCCGGCGGCTGCCGCCGTCGAAGGCGCAGAGGTCGAGGGTGGACGGGACGTACGAGGGGGCCGCGTCCGCGTGAGCGGACGGAGTGCGGCTCCCGGGGCAGGCCCGCGATGGCCTGCCCCGGAGCCGCGGAGCACTAGCGCGTGCGCACCCGCACGAGGCGGCGCGTGGCGATGGCGAACACCGGCACGCCGACGAGGAGGAACAGCACCGGCCAGCCGAGGCTACCGCTGTCCATGAACCCGCCGTTACCGGTCGCTGCCGGGGTCGGGACGAGCACCTCCGGCACAATCTCCGGCACGACGCCCACCGGGGCGACGAACAGCACGCAAACGATCGGCGTCCCCGGCGGCACCACGACCGGCGACAGGACCAGCTCGCCGGTCACCGGATCGAGGACCACCGGGGGCAGCACCTCATAGGAACCCGGCGGGCACACTTCCGGGACGATCACCGGCACGACCGCCGGCACCGGCTCGCCGGGCGGCACGACGACCGGAACCACGACCGGCACCGCCAGGGGCGCCGCGGGCGTCGTGGCGAGCCTGGCTACCACGAGGTCTGCGGTGTTGATGTCGGCGATGATCGTCGCGGGGGCCGAGGCCGCCGTGAGCGGCTTGACCTGCACGCCCGTGAATGTGATCACGTCACCCGGGTCACAACTCGCGAGGATCGCTGCGGTGATCGTGCGTTCCCCGACGATCGTGCCGACCGCGTCTCCTGTCGGTCCACCCCCCCACGCATAGGTAATCGTCGGCACCGCGCCCCCGAACATCCATCCCGCGTCCAGCCGCAGCGTGACGCCACTGACACCGTTCGCGGCGCCGGCGGTGATGTCAACGATGCCACACGTGATCGTGATCGGCGCCAGCGTCGTGAGGACGTTTGAGCCGGTGTACTGGTTCGTGTTCAGCGAGATCGTCGTCTGAATATTGTTGCTCACCGGCGTCGCAGCAGCCGTGATCGCGAGCGTGGCCACCACGACGTCCGTGTCGATGTCGGCGGTGATCGTCCCCGCAGCCGTGGTGGAGGTGAGTGGTTTCACCTGGACGCCGGTGATCGTCAGGAAGTCCCCGGCGCCGCAGGCGGTCCCGTTGATCGCGGTGATCGTCGTTGCCGACTCGATGACGCCGGTGAAACTGCCGGTGAAGCCGCTGCCGGTGATGGTGTCGTCATACGCCAGCGTCGGCGCGACGCCACCGGTAAACGTCCAGCCCGCGCTCAGCCGCAGGAGGAGACCGGTCGTGCCGTTGCCGGGGCCGGGTGTCATGTTGGCGCCGTCACACGTGATCGTGATCGCCGGCAGCGTCGTGAAGGTACTCGACCCGGTGGCCACGTTCGTGTTCAACGAGATCGTCGTCGTGGTGTTGTTACTCGTGGCGACCGCATACACCACGTCGGCGGGGCCGACGAGCAGCAGCGTCACCGCTACCGCGAATGAGGCGGCGACGGCCATGCCGTACCGCCCGTATTTCTTCAGCATGTCCACGGGAGGCCTCCCTGTCTTGCGACCAATCTCGATGGTGCAGACCCGTGGTGGGTCTGCACCATTGACCATGACCTACTGCTTGGCGCGCGCCCGGGCGCGGCTGCGCGCAACGATGGCAACGCCCGCCGTCGCGACGGCGAGGAGGAGCAATGCCGGCCAGCCCAGGCCACCGTCAGCGAACCCACCGTTGCCGGTCGCTGCGGGCGTCGGGGCCACCACGGTCGGCGCCGGCGTCGGCGCTACCGTGGGCACCGCCGTCGGCACTGCGGTCGGCACAGCCGTGGGCACTGCGGTCGGCACAGCCGTGGGCACAGCCGTCGGCACCGCGGTCGGCACAGCCGTCGGCGTGGGCGTGGGCACCGCGGCCGTGACAGCAAGCCTGGCCACCACCACGTCATCCGTGTTGATGTCGGCGAAGATCGTCGCGGCGCCCGACGTGGCGGTGAGCGGCTTCACCTGCACGCCCGTGAACGTGATGACGTCGCCGGGGTCACAACTGGCGAGGATCGCCACGGTCATCGAATTCGCCGACGCAATCGTCGCGGTTGCGTCGCCCGTCGGACCACCGCCCCAGGCGTAACTGATGGTGGGCGCCGTGCCACCCTCGAACGTCCACCCGGCGCCCAGGGTCAGAGCGACTCCGCTCACGCCGTTCCCGGCGCCGGCGGTGATGTCCACCACGCCGCAGGTGATCGTGATCGGAGCCAGCGTGGTGAAGGCGTTCGTCCCCGACCCAACGTTGGTGTTCAGTGAGACCGTGGTCTCCAGGTTGTTCGACAGCGCCAGCGCCTCAGCCGTGTCAGCGGGGCTGACCAGCAGCGTCACCGCCACGACGAATGATGCAGCGACGGCCGCGCCGTACCGCCCGTATCTCCCGAAGATGTTCATGTGAGGCCTTCCCGAATCTGAGAGTTAAGATTCAGTGTAACCTCGACAACATCACAAACCCGTCACGAGGCGCATCCTAGCGGAGCACCACCACCGCCGTCGTCCCGAGGCCCCCCGAGAACGCGGTGTTGAACCCGTTGTTCACGAACGCACCGGCGCCGCTCGCCCCAAGCCTGTAGGAGCGCCACACGCCGTTCGCGTCCTGCACCCACACAGTCGTGCCGCCGGCTTCAGAGACCGCCGTCACCAGTTGCTCCACGCTGCCGCCCTGGAACACCGCCGAGCCGGCGTTGCCGCTGCCGAAACTCGGCGGCGAGGCGAACGTGCCCGGGCCGCTCGGAGCCGGCGTCGCGCTCGGCGTCGGGGTCGGCGTCGGGAGGAGCGGCGGCAGCGTCAGGGTGACCTCCGCCGCGCTGAACCCGCGATAGGTCACGGTCTCGATCGCGGTCCGGTTGTTCACCTTGAACGTGACCGTCGCCCCGTTCGTCCCGGTCTGCGCCTCGATCACCCAGCCGCCCGCCGTCGCGACGCTCGTGCCGAGCAACTGGCCCCCGATATGCGCCGTGACCGTGTCGCCGGCGACAATCGCGCCCAGCCCCGTCACGCCGTACAGCTGCATCGGGTTGTTGGTCTGCGCGCTGGCGGTGCTCCCGGAGCCGCCCCCCAGCATCAGCACGAGGCCCGCCAGGAGCGCAGCCACCCCGGCGATGTTGCGAATCAGGGTCACGAACGGCTCCTTGTGTGTACCGCGCCCGCGCGCGGCGGCGTGGTTCTGAATCATCGACCGGAACGAGGATAGGGAAAGTCGGCACGCGGTGCCTGCCCAGCCTCCCGCCTCCGTTCGCGGTGAGCCTGTCGAACCGCCACCGCCATCCGGCCACGCGCCGAGGCCACTCCGGCTTCGCGTGCGAAACAAACTCCGAAGCGGGGGCGAAAAGCGTGATGGGGGTGCAACCCCCATCACTAGAGAATCCCCCTCGCCCCGGGGCGAGGGGGCAGCCCCCCGGCGTAGCCGGGATACCCGGCTGTGGGGAGTGGGGCCGCCGCGCGAGCGGCGCTACAGCAATCCTCGCCTCAACCGCGAACCCACCTGGACCGGCGGCAGCCCCTGGCCGTCGTCCCCGCGCGTCGCGCGATCATCGGGGCACCGAGCGAGCGAGTACGAGGCGGGACGCGAAGCGCAATTCCGAAGAGCGGGGGCGAAATGCTCAATGGGGGTGCAACCCCCATTGAATCTCATCCCCTCCCCGCGAAGGGGAGGGGCAGGGGAGGGGCCGCCCCACTCGGAGCCGCAGGCCATGTAGACACCGGGGCCGCGCTAGCTCGCTTGGCGCGAGTTAGCGCGCGCGCACCGTCACCACATCCCCGGTCCGCACCGAGACATAGCTCTGCGCGAACGCCGGCGCGCCGGGGAGGTAAGAGAGGTAGCGTTGCGCGCCCGGGGGGATGTGCCACGCCCCGGAGATCTCCACCCCCAGCGTCTGGAGCGCCTGCTCCACCGGCGTCTGGTCCGGCCCGTCCCAGATCAGCGTCATGGCGCGACCGCCCGAGGTAGGCAGGGGACCGACCCAGCCGGTGATCTCGGTCGTGCTGGACGCGGGTGCCAGGTGCACCACCGCCGCCTGGGCGCCTCGGAAGCGCGCGTTCCCGTTCGGGTTCGCGAGCGTCCCATCGTCAATGTTGCCGTAGAGGAGTGAGAAGCGGACCGTCTCGCCCTCGCGGGGGCAGCCGGCCTTGTCGACTGCCGGGGCCACACGGAGCAGGTAGAACCCCACGCTCTCGCCGGACTCCGTCACGTCCGCCGTGCCGCAGACCGCGCCGCCGCTGCCCACCGCGCGCACGCGCGTCGGCAGCATGCCGTCAGCATCTGGCACCACGAAGCCCAGAAAAATAGCTGCCGGCCCCTCCGCCGAAGCGGAAGGACCGGCAGCCATGAACGTACCCAGGACCACGCTGAGGACAATTCCCATCCGGACGGCGAAACCGCGCACCCGGCTCATCTTCATCCTCATCGCGGACCGCTAGAAACTAGCGGCCGCGCGTGGCGGTGCGGGCGCCGGCGACCATGGCCGCAGCGAACGCACCCAGGGCCAGCACGAGCGCCATGGAGGTGCCCGTCGTGCCCGCGAAGCCGCCGTTGCCGGTCGGCGCCGGGGCCGGGGCCCCGCCAACGACCTGCGTCAGGACGACTTCCTGCGTCGAGAAGCCGGCGTACTCCAGCGTCTCGTTCGCAGCGTTGCCGTTGATGGTGAAGGAGACAACGGCGCCAGTGGAGCCGTCCTGGATCTCAACGATCCAGCCTTCGCCCTCGACAGCCGTCGAGGTGCCGGCGGACACGCCGCCAACGAAGACCTCGATGACGTCGCCGGCGACCACGTCGCCGGTACCAGTGAGGCCGTACACACCCATCGGGTTAGTCGGCTGCGCGCTGGCGGTCTGGGCCATAAAGACGCCCATGACCAGCACGGCGATAGCCAGGAGCGAACCAGCCCCGGCCATCTTGCGGATCAAAGTCATATCGAACTCCTAATGGGTTCCCGCCCAGTTTGGAAGGGTTCTCCCCTCGCCGGCGAACCGGCGAGGGGAGAACCGCAGGACCTACTGGCCCGTGTTAGCGGACCACGAAGACCGCCTGGACGCCGAAACCGGCGGCGAAGGCGGTGTTGAACCCGTTGTTGACGAACGCGGCAGAACCGGTCGCCAGGGTGTTGTACGAGCGCCAGGTCCCGTTGGAGTCCTGGACCCACACAGACGTACCACCGGCCGCGGTCACAGCCGCAACCAGCTGCTCGATGGTGCCGCCCTGGAAGACAGCCGAACCAACGTTACCCGTGCCGAAGCTCGGGGCAGCAGCGAAGGTGCCCGGGCCACCCGGGGTCGGCGTCACAGCGCCGCCGACGGCGATCGTCGTGCTGCCGGTCTTCACCGTCGAGCCACTGGTAACGACAGCCGTGGCGTTCACGGACTGGGCGGTGCCCGGAGCCACGAACGTGCAGGTGCCCTTGCCAGCGGTGATCGTGGCGCTGCAGTTCGCCACCGCGCCCGCGGAGACCGCGACCGTCAGCGTCGAACGGTCCTGCGCCGGGTTGCCCAGCGCGTCAAGCGCCGTGACCGTAACGGTCGAGACGCCCGCAGCCGCCGGGTTCGACGGGTCGGACGCCACCGACACGGTCGAAACCGCACCGGCAACCGTAAGAGTCGCAGTCGCAGACTTCGTGCCCTGCGTCGCCTTGATCGTGTAGACCGTACCAGCCGTCGCGGTGGACGGAATGGTGAAGTAGGCGTACGCGATACCGTCGGTACCCGTCGGGGCAGTACCACCACGCGTGGTGGCGTCAGCCGCCGCCGCCGCGTCGGTCGCAGTCGTCGTGGCCGTGCCGGCCGCGTCGACGAACGTGATCCCCGAGCCGGACTCGACGACCGTCAGGGTCGCCGCCTGACCAGCAACGATGTTGCCCAGCGAGTCCTTGAAGGTCACCTTGACGCGGTTCGCGGTAGTAGCAGTGACCGGAGCGGCCCCGATACCGGGGTTCACGTTGGCCAGCTCAACCGCGACCGTGTCGGTCGCACCCGAAATGATGATGTTGATCGTTGCCGACACACCACCGGTCGTCACCGTCACGGCCGCGGTGCCAGAGGCGCCGTTACCGTTCAGCGTGACATTCCAGACACCACCCACCGGCAGCGAACCCGCCGTCACCGTGGCACCGTTGAGGGTACCGTTGGTGTTGGCCGTGAGCGTGCCAAGCGTCGTGCTCGCCGTCAGCGTGCCGCCCGGGATGGGGGCGTTGCCGTTGGCGTCCTTGAAGGTGGCCGTCAGGACAACCGAGTTGCCCGCACCGGTCGCCTTGATGCTGGTGACGTTACCGGCAGCCGTGAGGGTACCGGAAGCCGTCGCGCCCTGAGTCGTCGCAGCGGTCCACGTGACCTGCGTCGAGCCGATGATGACGGCCTGGCCGCCGGTAGCCGGCGTGGCGCGGAGGATCACCGTGGAGGTGCCCGCCGTCGTCGGTGCCTTGATCGTGACCACGAGCGTTGCGGCTGCAGTCATAGCGGCCTGCGAGGCCGCGGACACGCTCGTCACCGGAGTGGTGACCGCAACGATGCCCGTGAAACCGTCACCGGTTTCCGTCGGCGTCGAGGTGATCGTGCCGACATCGGTGGTGGCGGTATAAATCAGCGCAGCAGAACCGGTGTTCGACAGCGTGGCACCGTTGCTGGACGTAAAGGTCACGGCAACCGTGCTCGCACCATCCGCCTGCACCGACGTCGTCGGGCTCTTGGTGGCGGTGGTGTTGAACACCTGCGGAACCCCGGCGGACGCCGTCACGTCGTCGACGGACGTGTCGACCGCGAAGCCGGCCGTAGCCGTGGGCACGGTGGCCGACGTCAACGTCGTCGTCGCCGTCGGGTTGACGATTCCGGCAATGGACACGGTCTGAGCGGCAGTGCCGCTGGCCGCGCCGGCCGTCGTGACGATGATCGTCCCGTTGGTCGACACGTCCACAGACGCGGCCGTGTAGCCCACGCTCGAGGTGATCCCGCTCGCAACCACACCAGTGGTGGTGAAGCTAGTCGGGAAGAGGAACGTGATCGTTCCACCGATCGGGACAGTGGTTGCAGGCGTGAACGTAACCGTCCACGTCTCAGTCAGGCCGGCAGCCTGGACCGGAGCCGTGAACGACGTGACAGCGGTCAGCGCCGCCGCGTTCGCGACCTTTGCCGGACCGGTGACCAGAAGGGCCAGGGCCAGCACAGTCGCGAAGGCAACGGACGAGCCGTACCACGCAAACTTCTTGATAAGAGTCAAACAAGTCCTCCTGGACTTTTGCCTGCCATCCCATGTGGGACGGCGTGGCGGAAACGTTCTGTCGTACCTATTCGATTACTTCGTCGGCCTCCCCTTTCCCGGTTCGGACCCGGGTCGGGTGTGCAGGCGGTTGATACCGCCGCTCGAGCGAGACGCCACCAAACGCCGCCTGCTCTTCCCGGTCATCCGATATCCACAGATATGCGCATCGTACGTGGGGTACACCTGTGGCGCACCCCACCTCGACGCATTCCCGACAACGTGCCTGGAACCCTTCGGGTTAACCGGGCGCCCGAGATTTCTCCCGGCCCCGCCTCCCCGCGCGCCGTCCAGCCTCGATCGGCCGGCCTCGGCGCCTTCCCCGCACACATACAACAACGTGCCAGCCGAAGAAATGTTCCCGATCATCAGCATAAGCATGTGATCCCCGACTCCCGCCGGGCCGGCGCTCGCGGTGAACTCGGTCACCCGTCTGATCGGGGTGCGGCCTCGTCCAGGATGCAGCGAGCACACAGCCAGCGGCCTTCGACCTGCGCGTCCGCCGGCACCTGCAGAACCCCCGCCTCGGCGTGCCGCACGCACTCATTCGCCACGACATTCCGCCGCAGCCAGCGTGAGAGGGCCTTACGAAAGCGGGTCATGGGCGACCTCGATCCATGCTGGAGGTCGGCAGCGTATTCCCCCATCACAAGAGTCATTCGGCCGGCCACGCCTCAGGGAGCCCTCGGCCGGGCGTGGCGGCTGAGGTCCGAGCGGGGGCGGGCGCAGCCCCGCCCCGAGCGGGGGCGAAAGACGTGATGGGGGTGCAACCCCCATCACTAAAGAATCCCCCTCGCCCCGGGGCGAGGGGGCAGGGGGAGTGGGGCGCCGCGCCAGCGGCGCTACAGCAGTCCTCGCCTCAACGGCGAACCCGCCAGCGACCGGCGGCAGCCCCCACTCGCCGCCTCGGACACCCCGCCCGCACCGGCGGCAGCCCCTGCCCGTCGCGGCGAGCGACCGAGCGACCGAGCGAGCGAGTTAACCTCCAGCGAGCCGGGGCGTTATCCACATTGCAGCAGAGGGATAGACGCGGCTCGAGACCCGGCGGAACGAATCGCCCTGCGGACGTACACTCGTACACCCACGGGGCGAAGGAGCGGCACCCATGCCGGACCTGCCGGGCTCGTTCAGCAGATATCCCTCCAGGCAGGCGGGGTTGCAGGCACACGTCGAACGCACGCTCGTCGAGCGCGCGCAGGCGGGTGAACAGCAGGCCGTGGGCGATCTGTATGACGCGCACGTGGGCCCCCTCTACCGCTTCTGCCTCGCCCGTGTCGGCAACGAAACCGACGCGGAAGACCTCACGGAAGAAATCTTCCTGAAGGTCATGCGTGGCATCCGCGGCTTCGAGTGGCGGCCGATGGGCGCGAAAGACGATGGCGAAGAGCGCAGCCCCTTCCGGGCCTGGCTCTTCCGGATCGCCCGCAACCACGTGGTCTCCCACTACCGGCGCACCTCGATCCGTCGAGACGCCGGCGAGGTCCCGGAGACGATTGAGGACGGCGAGCGCGGGCCGGCCGAACTGGCTGAACTGCGGCTCACCATCGATGAGGTCTTCGCAGCCGTCGAACGGCTGCCGCAGTCACAGCGGGAGGTCATCCTCCTGCGATTCGGGTCCGGTCTCTCCGTCGCCGAAACGGCGGAGGCGCTGGAGAAGCAACAGACGAACGTGAAGGTGCTCCAGCACAAGGGCATCAAGCGGTTGAAGGAACTCCTGGCAGCAGACGCAGCAGCGGCAGAGGCCGCCCTGCTCCTCCGGCCAGACCACGGAGCACGATGACGGACGGACAGGGCGACATGCAGCACGGCGACGGGGAGCCTCTCTCCTCCATGCCGCACGTCTCTCAGGACGACGACATGCTCATGACCCCCGCCGACATCGCGGAAGTCATGCGCATGGACGAAGCGCTCGCGCGCCTGGAGGCCGGCGGCACGCTCGACCTCGACCGGCGCGAGGACCCCGCGCTCGTCGCGCTCCTCGACACCGCCGGCGGCGTCCGCCATGCGCTCGGCGACGCCACCGAGACGCAGGCATTCCACTCCTTCCACCAGCGCTCCCGTGCCGCCCTGCTCCACCAGCTGGAGGTCGACGCGCGCCCGGAGACCGTGATCATGTGGCGCCGCGGGCGCCTCCTCACCGGCCTCGGCGCCGCCGCCGCCAGCATCGCCCTCTTCGGCTTCACCCTCGGCGGCGGCACGCTCCAGATCGACACGGACCCCACCACCCCCAACCTGACCGTCGCGCGCAGCGAGTCA
>PHBR01000070.1 GCA_002840675.1 Chloroflexi bacterium HGW-Chloroflexi-9 | reverse complement strand
CGGGTGGTGGCCCCGTGCGACGCGCCTCGCTCACCCGTCCGTCGAGCGTGCTGGGCAGCAGCCCGATCCGCCGCCGGGTGACCGTACCGAGCGTCCCGTCGCTCCACCTGCACCGGGACGAGGACGCGCGGGAGCCGGGTGCGCGCGCTGCGTCGGGGGGCGTCGCATCGGCCGCGCTCACCTCGAACGGCTCTGCCGCGAGCGCGCCGGTCGGACGGCCGGGTGGCGTCGGCGGTTCGGAAGCAATCGGTGGCGTGACGGCGGCGGGGATCCCGAGGAGCGTCACGGGCACTGCAGGTGGTGAGCGACGACCGTCTGGCCGGCTACCGGTCAGCGGGATCGGCGCGATCGCGGGGGCGGCGAACTCCGTCGCGGGTGAGATCGCGCGTTCCGTCGCGGACGACATCACGCGTTCCTCGGGCGGTGGTTCGGGCGGTTCGCGTGGTGGCTCCGGTGACGACAGCGTCACGCGCTGGTTCGACGGATCGTCGGGCGGGGATGACGGCACGGTCCGTCGGGCGCTGACGGACGAAGGTGGCTCGCACGGCGGGCCTCGGTCCGGACGGGACGAGTCGGGGCCCACGCCCGAGCAGGAAGAGCAGAAGCGGGACGAGTGGCTCAAGTTCATGACCACGGACGCGTTCCGCGACCAGTTGCTGGAGATGCTCCAGGAACGGCTGCTGGGTGAACTCGAACGGCGCGGCGGCCGGCAAGGGGGTTGGTTCGCATGACAGCATCGGTCAAGGCGTATCTGCAGACCGAGGACGGCGACACGATCACCTTCCTCTTCAACCCGCAGCAGCTGTCCTACACGCGCACCGTGTCGTGGGGGCAGCAGGGCTCGCCGCTGGAGAACGCGCCGCAGCTGACCTTCGACCGAGGCCAGTCCGCCACGATCTCCTTCGACCTGATCATGGACACGACCGACACGGGCGGGGATGTCAGCGTGCACACGAACGCCGTGATGGCGCTGATGACCGTGGATGAGACCAAGCGCCGCCCGCCCTGGGTGCAACTGGGCTGGGGCCGGCTGTCCTCGTTCAAGGCGGTCGTGACCTCCGTGACCGTGGCGTTCACCTACTTCGCGAGTGACGGCACGCCGTTGCGCGCGCGCGTGAACGTGGCTCTCAAGCAGTTCCAGGACGAGGGGCTGCACCCGCTGCAGAACCCGACCTCCGGCACGCGCCGGCGCGAGCGCCTGCACGTGGTGCGCCCCGGCGAAACGCTGGACCGCATCGCCTACCAGGCCTACGGCGACTCTACGAGGTGGCGTGTGATCGCCGTGAGGAACGGCATCCAGGACCCCATGCGCCTGCCGTCCGGCATGCGCCTGGTGCTCCCGGAGCGAGAGGCGGCCGCGCGTGGTCACTGAATCGATCGCCGCCTACCAGGTGAAGGCCGGCGGTTCTGCGATCTCCGAGGCGGTCGAGGGCAAGCTCGCCTTCATCCGCGTGGAAGAGTCGCTGTCGCTGCCGTCCTCGTTCACGCTCCGCTTCACCGATCCGGACTTCTCGCTCCTGGACGCCACCACCTTTGACGTGGGGACGGAGGTGGAGATCTCCTTCGGCTGGGGGACATCGCTCACCACGGTGATGCGTGGCGAGGTCACCGGGCTCAGCGTGGAGGCGAGCGAGTTCGCGGGCTACCAGCTGGAGGTGTTCGGCCTCGACAAAATGCACCGCACGATGCGCGGCACCAAGTCCCGCACGTTCCAGAACCAGTCTGACTCGGACGTGGCGACCAAGATCGCGCAGGAGGCGGGACTCACGGCGGACGTGGAGTCCACCGGCGGGCCGCACCCCTTCCTGTTCCAGGTGAACGAGACCGACCACCAGTTCCTGCGGAAGCGCGCACGCCGGATCGGCTTCGACTTCTGGGTCAGCGACGGCAAGTTGCACTTCAAGCGCGCGGCGAAGGCCGCCCCCACGACGGTGACCTGGGGCCAGGACCTGTACCGGTTCAAGGCACGCATGTCCGCGGCGGGGCACGCCGGTACGGTGAACGTGCGCGGCTGGGACGACGCGACGCAGCAGGCGGTGGTCGGGAACGGCACCGCGAACCCGAACGACCCGAGCGACGCCACCTTCTACACGGGCGCCCTCACCGCCGCGAACTCGAAGTTCGGCGGGGCGAAGACGCTCACCGCGAGCGGCGTCCCGGTGGGTGACCAGAGCGACGCCACCAACGTGGCGAAGGGGATCCGACAACGACTCTCCTCGCAGGGGCTGCTCGTCCGTGGCGAAGTGGACGGCGACCCCGCGCTCGGCGCGGGCTCCACGCTGCAGGTGGCAGGGCTGGGGACGAAACTGTCCGGCCAGTACCTGGTCACCGCCACGGAGCACATCCTGGGCGCCGGCCAGCCGTATGTGACGCGCTGGGTCTCCTCCGGGCCGGAGCCCGCCGGCCTGTCCGACCTGATCGCCAGCGCGGTGGACGCGACCGGCCAGATCCGGTCGGGCGTGCACATCGCCGTGGGCAAGGTCACGAACAACAACGACCCGGATGGCGCCGGCCGGGTGAAGGTGAAGATGCCCGCGCTGGACGCCGCTTCCGAGACCGGCTGGGTACGTGTCGCCAGCCCGGGGGCGGGCAACCAGCGCGGGTTCCAGATGCTCCCCGCCGTCAACGACGAGGTCCTCGTCGGCTTCGAGTATGGTGACGCGTCGCGGCCGTTCGTGCTGGGCTCGCTCTGGAGCAAGAAGGACAAGCCCCCGGAGGGCACCTTCCACAACAGCGGCGTGGTGGAGAAGCAGATGTGGCGCTCCGGCAAAGGGCACGAGTTCTCGATCACCGATACTGGCGACGGTGAGCTCGTCATGAAGTTGAAGAGTGGCGACTCGTCGCTCACGATCACCAAGGACCTCGTCACGCTGAAGGGCAAGACGAAGGTCAAGGTGGAGAGCGACGAGATCGAAGTGGCGGCGACCGGCAAACTGACCCTGAAGGGTCGCCAGGTCGAGGTCAACGGTAGCCAGGACGTCACCATCAAGGGTGGCATGATCAAGCTGAACTAGCGGGAGCAGACACGTGGGACAGCCAGCCGCCTCCCAGAACGACAACGTCGTCGGTGTGGACATCCACATCGTCATGATCCCGAACCCGAGCGGAGAAACGCCGACGCCGATACCGCACCCGTTCGCGGGGAAGATCACCAGCGGTTGCTCCACGGATGTGAAGATCAAGGGCAAGCCTGCGGCGGTCGTCGGTGCCGAGGTGAAGGCGGACATGAACCACATCCCCTTCGGGCCGCGGTTCCAGAAGAACCCCGACAACAAGGGGAAGATCAAACTCGGGTCGTTCACCGTGAAGATCAACGGCAAGAACGCCGCGCGGCTCGGCGACATGGTGGAGACGTGCAACGACCCGGCGCCGATGCCGAGTTCCAGCATCGTCAAGGGTGAACCGACGGTGCTGATCGGATGAGTGACGCCGCGGACTTCGTCGGGACCGGATGGGCCTTCCCCCCGCGCGTGGACGCGCGGGGCCGGATCGCGCTGGCCTCCGGCTTCGAGGAGATCGAGGGCGCCATGCGCATGATCCTGCTCACCGCCCTGGGCGAGCGGGTGATGCGCCCTGAGTTTGGCTGCCGCGTCTGGGACTACCTCTTCGAGCCGATCAACCCGACGACGCTGGGCCTGGTGGAGTCCTCCGTGCGCGACGCGCTGGAGCGCTGGGAGCCGCGTGTGCGCATTGAGGCGGTGAAGGCGTCCGAGGACCCCGACCGCATGGGCGGGATCATCGCGGACGTGACGTACGTGACGCGGGACACCAACGACCGCCGCAACCTGGTGGTGCCGTTCTACGAGATCGGGGACGAAGCGTGAGCCTTCCGAGCCCGTCGCTGGACGACCGCACCTTCCAGCAGCTCGTCGACGAGGCGAAGCGGCGGATCCCCGAACTGGCGCCCGAGTGGACGGACCACAACGTCTCCGATCCCGGCGTCGCGATGATCGAACTGTTCGCGTGGATGACGGAGTCGCTCCTCTACCGGCTGAACCAGGTGCCGGACCGGCTGTACCTGAAGTTCCTGGAACTGATGGGCATCACGCTGTACCCGCCGACGGCGGCGCGCACGAACCTCACCTTCCGCCTCTCCGCTCCGCAGGAGGAGGTCATCCTGGTGCCGGCCGGCACGGAGGTGGCGACGCTGCAGACGGCGAACTCCTCTGCGCTGGTCTTCCACACGATGCGCGCGCTGGAGATGGGGCCGCCGCGGCTCGTGTCCGCGCTGACGGGCACCGGTGGCGCCGTGCATGCTTACTCCGACCGGCTGGACGACCTCCGGTTCGAGCGCACCGGCCTCACCGTCTTCCCGACACTCCAGCCCGGCGACGCGACCTACTTCGGCTTCGAGCGCACCCTGCAGGACGCGATCGTCCGGTTCGAGATCGGGGCGACCGCGGACGGCGTGGGCGTCCGGCCCGAGGATCCGCCGGTGACATGGGAGGTCTCCTCCAACGACTCCTGGGTCCCGGCGGAGGTCCTGCTGGACAGCACGGGCGGCCTGAACCGCAGCGGCGTGGTGGAGCTGCAAATCGGCGACGACCACGACGCCATCACCCTGAGCAACCGGCGCGCGTTCTGGGTGCGCCTGCGCCTGCTCGCGCCGGTGGAGGGACAGCCGACCTACCGCCGCTCGCCCGAGCTCCGTACCTTCGTCCCCACCACCGTCGGCGGGGCGGTGCCGGCGACCCACGGCGAGCGCATCCGGCACGAGGTGCTTGGCATCTCGGACGGGCGGCCCGGCCAGGTGTTCGCGGTGCAGTACGCGCCCGTCCTGCCTCGTGAACCCGGGCAGACCGTGGCCGTCCGCACGGTCGAAGGCGTCGAGGAGCAGTGGATCGAGATCGAGGATTTCGGGCGCTCCGGCCCGGACGACCGTCACTTCATCTGGGACAGCACGACCGGCGAGATCAGTTTCGGGCCGCGCATTCGGCAGCCAGATGGCACGGAGCGCCAGCACGGCATGGTGCCGCCCGAGCGCGCCGAGGTGAGCGTCACGGCCTACGTCTTCGGTGGTGGCCGCGAGGGCAACGTGGCGGCCGGGCAACTGACGGTGCTCCGTTCCGCGATCCCGTTCGTGGACACGGTGACGAACCGCCGCCCGGCGATCGGCGGCGTGGATGGTGAGACCGTGGAGCAGGTGAAGCAGCGCGGGCCGGCCTCGATCCGCTCGGGGCAGCGCGCCGTCACCGCTGCGGACTTCGAGCTGCTGGCCTACCAGGCGTCTCGCCAGGTAGGCCGGGCGCGCGCGCTTGCGCCCGAACAGCCGGGTGACCCGGTGCGGCTGCTGCTGGTCCCCGGCGCCACCGTGCAGGACCGGCGTACCGAACTTGCCGACCTGCGCATTGGTGACGATCTCTTCAACCAGGTGGCCAGCAACATCGAACGGCACCGCCTGCTGGGCGTGTCGGTGGAGGTCGGGCCGCCGCGCTACCTCGGCGTCAGCGTGGTCGCGCGGGTGGAGGTGCAGCCGGGGCGCGACGCGGAACTGACGCGTCAGCGCGCGCTGGAGGTGCTGTACCGCGACCTGGACCCGGTGACCGGCGGCCCGGATGGCCGCGGCTGGCCGTGGGACCGCCCGCTGACGGTGCCCCATGTGTACGCGCTGCTGACCGCTGTGGACGGCGTCGCCCGCGTCCTCGACGTCCTGCTGTTCGAGGCGGACGAGACGACGGGCGAACGCGCCCCGCAGGGGCTGCAGTACCTGCCGCTGGAGTCGGACGCGCTCTGGTTCCCGGTGCGCCACATGGTCCTGTGACGAAGGCGGTCTGATGCCCGGCTGGCTCGTCGACCAACTGCCGCGCGCACTTGCGCACGACCGCTTCACCCGCGGCTTCGTCGGGATCTTCGAGGAGATTGCGGACGGCATCCGGTCGCAGATCGATGCGCTGGAGTACTACGCGGACGTGGACACGGCACCGCCGGGCTTCGTCCGCTGGCTCGGGAGCTGGATCGGGCTGGACGTGGAGGCGACCCTTGCGGAGGAGCGCCAGCGCGCGATCGTGCGCGTCGCCGGCCACCTGTTCACCGTGCGCGGCACCGCCCAGGGGCTGACGGCGCTGCTGGAGGCGGTGACCGGTGGCGAGGTGCGGGTGGTGGACGGTGGCGGCGTCTGGCCGGCCGGCGAGGCGCCCCCGAACCCGCGCCGCATCCTGGTCCGGCTGACGGATACCGGTGGCCTGGACGAGGTGCACCTGTACCGGCTGATCGCGTCAGAGTTGCCGGTGGGGACGTCCGTGGAACTCCGCATCGGCGACCGCACGGTCGCGCTGCCTGCGCCGTCCGCGACCTCGACCGCCCCGTTCGAAGACCAGGTGCCGCCGGAGCTGGGGCCGCTCGACCCGCGCTCGCCCGCCGCGCCGTTCCCTGAGCCGCCGCTTCCCGCACCGCCGCCAAGCGACCCCGGCACCGATGAGGCACAGTCATGACGATGGCCTCGGTCGTCTTCTGTCCGCAGTGTGGCCGTCGCGCCGAGGTGGAGCCGGGCGAGCAGCCGTTCTGCCGCGGCTGCGACTATCCGCTGTTCTGGGTGATCCCTCGCGCGCGGCCCTCGCAGCCGGTGGAGGACCTGGAGCCGGAGCCCACGGGCACGGTGCAGTGCGCCTCCTGCCTGGCGATCAACCCGGTCACCCGGACGCTGTGCGTGCGCTGCGCCCGGTCGCTGGCGCCGCTGCAGGTGCGGATGCGCCGGCAGTGGTCGGAGCCAACGCCGGCGCCGGAGCCGCTGACGCGCCGGCAGCGCATCATCCGCGCGGCGGTCCTGGGGCTCGCCGGGATTCTGTTCCTGTCGGTCTTCGCGGCGCTCGTCTTCTACTTCCTCTGGCCCCGTCACGACTGGGTGTTCGTGGACCTGGACTCCGGCGAAGCATCGTGGGACGTCGCCGCGACCCAGGTGCGGGGCGTCCCGGTGATCTCGTATGTGAACGCGTCCGACCTCACGGTGCGGATCGTCGTGTGCGGGAACCCGGCGTGCGACCCGAACGTGAGCGCGTCCACCTACACCACGCTCGCCTCCCTCGGCACGCGCGGGCAGGGGAACGGCACCACGGTCGCCGTGGGCAGTGACGGCTATCCGATCGTTGCGTTCCGTGACGGCGACCGAGGCGCTTTGATGGTGGCGCACTGCGGCGACCCGCTCTGCCGCGACCGTGGGCTGGTCCGCGTGGTCCAGGTGGATCCGCCGGACGGCACGGAGGATGCGGACGTTGATACCGGCATCCAGGCCTCGATGGTCATTGGCACCGACAACCTGCCGATCATCGCCTACCACGACCGCGAGCGCGGCGCGCTCAAGATCGCGCACTGCGAGGACACCGCCTGCACGCAGGCGACGATCGCGATCCTCGATCGGACGGCCAACGCGAGCACCCCCGGCGGGGTTGGCCTCGATCCGGTGATTCGCATCGGTCGCGACGGGCTGCCGCTGGTGGTGTTCCGCGACGACGACCAGAAAACGGTGAAACTCGCGCGGTGCTCGGACCGGGTGTGCACGCGTGCGGTGGTCTCCGTGCTGGTGAGCGAGGCGGGACGCGATCCCGGTCACGGCATCGCGTTTGTGCTCGCGCCGGGGGACATCCCCGTGATTGTCCACAACGACTGGTCGGACAACGGCATCTGGATCGCCACCTGCACGAGCGCGGCCTGCTCGGAGGTCTCGAAGCGCCGCCTCGACCGTGCCGAGGACGGCACCTCCGCCGACCCGTCGATCGCCCTGGACGGGCACGGGCGTCCGCTCATCGCCTTCCGCCAGAAACTGCCGGGCGACGAGCGCGCGAGCCGCATCCTCAAGATCGTGGAGTGCGAGGACATTGCGTGCGCGAAGGCGAGCGCTCCGGCGATCGTGGATGACAACGGGCGGGTCGGGTACGTCTCGACGGTGCAGTGGCTCCCGAACGGGGAGGTCACGATCGCCTACGGCGACGCGACCGGTGGTGTCCTGAAGTTCGCATTCAAGGCGCCGTAGCTCGGCGTCCTTGTTCGCTGGCCTACTTCGGGATCGCCCCGCCGGACCCGCCACCGCCGGCGGCACCACCTGTGGTCCCCCCTGCGGTAGTACCCGTGCCACCCGAATCCATCTGCTGGAGTTCCTCGATCGAGCCGGGGCATGACACGCCCTCCGGCAGGTCCTGGAGCGAGGGCGGCCGCTGGCCCGGCGGCGCATGGAACGCCCGTCCGTCCACGCGTTCGAGGGTGATCGCGGGTGCGTCACCCTCCAGTTCGACGCCGGCAGCAATGTCGATCGAGCGGATGATGGAATCCACGGGTGCCCGGAGGACGGTGCGACCGACGTTCTGCACGGCCGCGCGGCATGCGAGTTGCGCGGCGGCGATCTGCGTCTGTGCCTCCAGCAACGCCAGTTCGTACTCCGCCTGCGCCTGCTGATCCTGCTCGGACAGTGCAGCGGCCAGTTCCGCGGCGCTCGCATCGTCCGGCCCCTCAGTCACCGTCCCGCCGTTCGCCTCCACCAGTTGCCGGACCTGGTCCAGCAGGGTGGTGACGGACTGGAGCGTGGTATTCGCGGCGCGGTAGTTGCCGTTGGCGTCGATGACGGCTTTCGCGGCCGGGTTCGTCGCCGCCTCGGTCGCCAGGGCCGCCGTGATGTCCGGCCCCAGCGGGTAGGAGGGGTTCGCGCACGCGGCCCCGGGGTTGGCGGCGCCGGCGCAGTAGATGGATAGCGCCTCTGACAGCCCCGTGAGCGCGGTGCTGCTGACGGAGAGGGCGTTGTTGGCGGTGTCCAGCAGTTGCTCCCCGAGCGCTTCAAGGAACTCGGTGGGCGGGAGGTTCTCCGACCCCGTCAGCAGCGACTCCGCATCGCCGACGACCTTCGCGGTTTTGATGCCCTCCAGGTCCACGATCGCGCGCCGCAGATCCAGTTGCGCGGTGTCCAGAGCCACCAGCGCGTCGGTGCGGTGGAGGCTCGCCAGGCGTTCGCCCGCAAGCACGGTCTGGCCGACGCGGACATCGACAGACTCGACGGTCCCGGCCACACCGAAGCCGATCGGCCCGGTCAGGTCCACCGGTGCGGGCTGCGGGCGGAGGATGAGCGCCGCGACGACGATCGCGATCATCGGGAGGATCGCACCGGCAATCGTCAGGATGCGCCCGCTGATGACCGGCAACTGGTGCCACTGGCCTTCGGCACGGGCACCCTCCACGTAGGGTTGCTGCTCCGCGCCCACTTCGTCCGCCCGGTCCTCCACGGTGGCGGCGACCACGTAGGGCCGGATCGTGCCGGTGCCGATGAGCGGGCGACGCGCGCGGAGGATGATCGGCACGCGCTCCTCCGCATCGGCGGGCAGGTCGACCTCGGTGCGGCTCAGCTCGTAGCGGATGAGGCTGGCCGGGTCGCTGGCGCTCAGGCGCACGAGCAGGGGGACGTTGCCCAGGTTGCGGACGACCGCGTCCACTTCCACCCAGCGGTGGCCGGAGGCCATCTGGGGCTCCAGGTGGACGCTGATGGCCGGCTGCGAGTTGACGACAACCGGGAGCTCCTCCACGTAGGCCGTGCTCGGGTCCGAGGTAGAGGAGACGCGCACGCCGATGATGTGGCGGCCGGCGAGCAACTGGCTGGCCGCGGGCACGTCCAGCGTGAGCGTGACCACGCCGGAGGCGTTCGGGAAGAGTGGGAGGCGGGCCGGCTGAGCCGTGACCCATTCCGGTCGAATCGGGTCGACCTCAGGGCCGATCAGTTCGACGCGAAACTCATCGACGATCGAGGAGGCGTTGAAGACTTCCACCTCCACCGTCGCCCGTTCGCCGAGCGTCAGTGCGAGGTGATCGGGGTCGAGGTGAACCTGGATGGTGGCGGTGGTCACGGGCTCTGTTCGGTGCCGATCCGTGCTCGTGTGTCCATCGGGGGGACGGTCGATCCGCCGGATCATAGCCCTTCCGGTCCCCACCCGCTGCCGCCTCCTAAGGTACATTGGGCGGGCTCCGGGGAGGTCAACATGCAGCAACGTGCACGGCGTCCGCAGCGGGCCGGTGACACCGGCCCCACGCCAGTTCCCACCCCCGCTCCCGCTTCATCCGGTCGAGTGATGCGCTCCGTTGATGTTCGGTCACTCCAGCAGACGGCGGGCAACCGTGTCGCACGGCGCGCCGCGCTCGACGCCCTCCAGCGTTCGGTGCAGGTGGGCGCAGCCGACCACCCGTCCGAGGCCGAAGCCGATCGCGTCGCGCGCGATGTGATGTCTGACATGGGCCAGGCCGACACCGCCCAGCGTGCCGAGGAAGACGAACTCCAGATGAAGCGCGACGACTCGGTGCAGCGTGCCGCCGAGGAGGAAGAACTCCAGGCGAAGCATGACGATTCGGTGCAGCGCGAGGAGGAAGACGAACTCCAGATGAAGGAGGACGGCTCCGTCCAGCGTGAGGCAGCCGGGCCCGAGGTTGGCCACGAGGGTGGTGCTGCCTCGCACGCCACCGGTGATGCGATCAACCGCGCGAAGGGCGGCGGTCGCGGCATCCCGGAGAACGTCCGCGGCAAGATGGAATCGTCATTCGGCGCGGACTTCAGCAACGTCCGCGTGCACAGCGATGGCGAGTCGCAGTCGCTGAACAAGAAGGTCGGCGCCAAGGCGTTCACCACCGGCCCTGACATCTTCTTCGGGAAGAGCGGCTTCAACCCCGCCTCGTCCTCCGGCCAGGAATTGCTGGCGCATGAACTGACGCACGTCGTGCAGCAGGGCGCCGCGCGCAGCCTGGATGAGGACGCGCACAGCGCGGGCGACGGCCACCAGCACTAGCCCCCACGGCCAGGCAAGAACGCATCGAGGGCGCCGCGAGGCGCCCTCGATCGTGTGTCCTCGAACCGGGTATGACTAGGGGCGGGCGACCGGCGGCCTGGGGCCGGCGGGGGTCGTGGCACCGTAGCGCGCGGCGACCTTCGCCTGCATGGCGGCCATTGCCTCGTCCTGGATCGGGCCGGAGATGCCAGCATCCGGGCCCTTCGGCGCCGCGGCGGTCGGGCCCATGCCGATCTTCTTCTTGAAGCCGGCCCAGCCTGACGACATCTTCTGCCCGAGGGTGGCCTGTTCCGTGCTCTGGCCGGTGTCCGTGGAGATCGCCTGCGCCAGCGCGCCGGGGTTGGAAGCGCCCGACCGCACGGCGGCGTCGCTCAGGCCGGTTGTCGCCTTCACCGTGCCGCTCAGGAGCGCGGACTCGTGTGCGTAATCCTGCTGGTCGCGCATCGCCGCGCTCGGCGCGTACTGCGCGATCGCCGGGTCGATCTGCGCGAGGCGTTCGATCGCCTCGATGTCGCCGGCGGCCGCCTTCTGGCGTGTCGCCTGCACGTCGCGCGCCTGGCGTTCGTCGACGACGGTCTCGCCGATCGCCTGGCCGGCCTTCCAGACAGCCGCGCCGCCCGCGAGCACGCCACCGACGGCCTGGCCGCCCGGGATGACGGCGGCCATGTTCGCGCCGGTGCTCAGCGCGTTGCCGACGCCGCTGGCGGCGGAACGCGTGGCCTGGCGGTCCTTGGCGTCCACCAGCTGGCTGGCCATGCCCAGTGCCGCCGTGCCCTTGCCCCCGGTCCGCTTCAGGTGGTTCCCGATCGCGATCTCACCGTCGTCGCGGCGGTCGGACTGGTCCGACCAGTCGGCGAGGTTGCGGGCGGTGGAGGCGAGGCCGGTGACCACGCCCAGGCCCGGTGTGACCTTGCTCATGACGTCGGTCGCGGCCGCGCCGCCCGCCGACCCGGCAGCTGCCGCCAGCCGCGATCCGCCCTCCACGGCGGAGGAGAGCCCACCGACCATGCCGAGTCCGGCATCGACGCGCGCGGAGGAGGCCTGCCCCTCCAGCATGTCGGCCGTGGCCGTCTGGGCGGCGTTGCCGCCGCGGAGCGCAGCCGCCTGCGCGTCCAGTTCGCCGGCTTTGCCCAGTTTGAGGCCGGAGCCGACCAGACCGCCGACGCCACCGGTCAGGCCCGTCGCGCCGGTGTCCAGCAGGCCCTGACTCGTCAGCTTGTTGTCGGGTCCGGAGGTCGCGCC
>PHBR01000069.1 GCA_002840675.1 Chloroflexi bacterium HGW-Chloroflexi-9 | reverse complement strand
CAGGGCACGAGTGCGCATCAGGGTGGACCTTCTGCCCGAGATGGGCGTCCGCGGTGGTGGGCGGAGTATGACAGATGGAATACGCGCGCGGGCCGCGCGCGGATGCGCGTGACGCCGGTGCTGGCCGTCAGACTTCTGTGACCGGCCGCCGGCCGCTGAAGCCGGTGCTCCGCGGGTGCCACCAGTCGATCTCATCCTCGCCGGCGCGCCAGCACCAGTAGGCGGGGACGCCGCCAATCGTCGTGGGGAAGTCGATCAGCCCGTCGTCGATGCCCTTGATCTCCGCCCCGCCCGAGGTGATCGCGCGGATCAGCCGTTGTGCGTCCTCACCCAGCCGCCGTTGTTCGGCGCGCAGGTCGCGCATCTCCCGCTCGCGGACGACGCCGTTGTTGAGGTGGATGCGACCGATCGTGTTGATCTGCGCCTTCACCGCGCGGAGGTCGCGCTGCGTCGCCTGGAGTTCCACCACCGCGTCCCGCACGAGGCGCAGCGCGGCGCGGGCCTCCTCCAGCGTGAACTCGCGGGAGAGGGGCACTGTGGCCTAGCGGTTGAAGCTGCTGAAGCCGGAGGGGTCGCCCGGGTTCGAGGTGGGCGGTGCGCTGGTGTCCCAGCGCGGGGCGCTGTCCGGGGCGTTGCCGCCGGTCGGTTCCGACCACGGGTCGGACTCCCATGCCTCGATCGGCTCGGAGTCCCGCGGGGCCATGCCCGCCAGGTTCAGCGCGCTGCGCTCCACCATCTCTCGTAGCCGCGAGAGGTCGCCGCCCACGGCGGCGGTGCCCACGTTCACGACGAAGGCTGCGAGCCACGGCGGAATGTGCAGCCACGACCACGGGACGTCGCGGACGCGCATGGCGGCGACGAAGCCCGGCACCAGATCCTGGATGCGGACGGTGACCCGGCGGAGGTCGACCGACTCGGGCGGCTCGCCCGCGTCGATGCGGTGGCGGACCTCCAGCACCACGCGGCCAAGCACCGCACCGAGGGCGGCTGCGATCACGATGATGATGAGGTTGCGGAGCTTTCGGATCATGCCTCGACGGTAGGAGGCGCGCTTGAGGCGGGTCAACTGACGGTGCGCTCATACGCCCCCTGTTCGTCCCGGCGTTCTCCCGCCTCCCCCGGGTGCGCCATAGACTGGCGTTCCGTATCCGATCAGAGAGCGAGCCCCACCCTGGCTGCTTCCCCGCCACGAGGGCGCATCTTCCACGGCTGGTGGGTCGCCGCGGCGGCGGTCTCCGCCACGTTCGGGTCGGTCGTCTTCTTCAACCCCGTCCTGGGCGTCTTCGCCCAGTTGCTCGAGGATGAGTTCGGCTGGCAGCGCTCTGAGATCGCGGCGGCGATCTCCCTCGGCGGGCTCGGGGCGGCGATGGCGGCGCCGGCGACCGGGGCGGTGCTGGACCGCTGGGGCGGCCGATGGGTGATCGTGGGCGCTTCGCTGGGGATGGCGGCGTGCGCGCTGGTGTTGAGCCAGATGAGCGCGCTCTGGCACCTGCTCCTGTTCTACGGCATCGGCCGGGCGCTGGCGGTCGGCGCGATGAGCCCGGCTGGCGTGGTCGCGATCTCCAACTGGTTCATCCGTCGTCGGGCGATGGTCAGTGGCCTGGTCGCCGTGGGGCCGCGCATCGGCATGGCGACGTTCCCGGTAGTCGTGGCGCTGGTGATCGATGCGACCGGCACCTGGCGTGCGGGGTGGATCGCGCTCGCGATCATCGCGGTCTGCATCTCGCTCCCGTCGCTGCTGTTCATGCGCCGGCGGCCGGAGGACATGGGCCTGCTCCCGGACGGCGACGCGGCGCCGGACGACATGGACGGCCTCCCGCGGGCGCTCGAACTCGACTTCACGCTGCATGAGGCGGTGCGGACGCGCGCGTACTGGCTGGTGGGGCTGGGCCTGTCGTTCGTGATGTTCTGCGGCGGTGCAGTGAACTTCCACCAGATCCCGCACCTGGTGGACCAGGGCCTGCCGCGCACCCAGGCCGCCCTCGTCGTCACCGTATTCTCCGGCACGGGCGCGGTCGGCGCGATCCTCGGCGGGATGCTCGCTTCGAGGATCTCCGTGCGCTGGACGATGGTGGTGTCGCTCGCCGGGATGTCGCTGGGGATCGTGCTGCTGCTGAACGCCGCGAGCCTGGGCGCGGGCATCCTCTACGGCGTGTCGTACGGCCTGTTCTTCGGCGCGCAGATCGCGATGGAGCAGGTGGTGTACGCGGACTTCTTCGGCCGGCTGTCGCTCGGGAAGATCCGTGGGTCGTTCCAGCCGGTGCTGCTGGCGGTCAACGCCGCCGGGCCGTTCCTCGTCGGGGTCTGGTACGACCAGACCGGGTCGTACGCGGCGGCGTTCGGGTCGTTCAGCGTGATGTTCGCGCTCGCGAGCCTGAGCATGGCGTTCGCCCGCTACCCGGCCCGGCCGCTCCGCCCGGCTGTGGTTGCCGACCACTCGACGCCTACCGGCAGAGCGTGAACACCGTGCGCTGCGGCACCGACGGGCCGTAGTCCCAGAACGCGTTGTAGAGCGGCTGGATCGTGCCGAGGTAGGACTCCGTCGCCGCGCAGGCGATCTCCGGAGTGTTCGCCTGGCGCAGCGCCTCCCGATAGATGTTCGCCGCCGCCCCGTGCATGGAGCCCTCGTGCCCGTCTGCGGCGCGGTCGAGGTAGGTGCCCATGCCGATCGGGTCGCCGTCACGGAGCGTCGCGATCGCGGCGCGGAAATAGGCGTACGGGACCAGTTCCGCGCGCTCGGACGGCAGGCCGCTTTCGAGTTTCCAGTCGCGCAGCGAGGCGTCCGTGGCCGCCTCCAGGTACTTCTCTCGCGCCGCCGTGTACTCAGCGCGGGCGAAGAGGGCATCCGCGTCGTTGACGAGATGGATGAGGAAGATGGGCTCGCCGTCCTGGACGGTCGCCCGGAACTGGAGGCCGGCCCACGCCATCGTCACGACCTGCGGGCGGGTGGGACCGGACTCGGCGTCCGCCGGGATGCCGCCCTCCATCCGGACCTCGCCGCCTTCGGCCACGGTGAAGTCCTGGAGCGATTCCACGACCGCCTCGGCCGGTGCCAGGTTCTGGAGGGTGCCGTTGTGGTGGCTGGCGACCAGCGCGTGCGTGCGGCAGACCTCCCGCGCGCACTCCTGCCAGGTCATGAGGATGTCCGGGATGCCGTCGCGGGTGAAGTCGCGCACCTCGTGGACCTGCACCCCCGCCGTGGCGGCGTTCGCCAGCCCCCGGGCGGAGTTGAAGTAGCGGTAGTCGGACTCTTTGTCCTCGAAGAACCAGACATCGCCCAGGCCGACCGTGCCGCCGGTGCCGGGGAAGTTCAGGACGAAGACCCACTCGTCGCGCGTGTCGCCATCGATGTCCACGGCGGTGCAGCGGATGCCCTGCGTCTCCACCTCCAGCCCCCACTCCTCCACGAGTTCGGGGAGGCAATCCGCCATGTTCGCGGGGCCACCGGCCAGGTACGCGGCGACGGGGATGCCGCCGCCAAACGGGTTCTCGGGCAGCGGTGGGAGTGGGACGGGACGGGGCGTGCCAGTCGCCAGCGGGGCGCCCTCGGCGGCGGGTGACGGCGTGCCGGTGGTGACGCGGATGCCGCTGTCGGTGGCGCACGCACCTAGGAGCAGGGTAAGCCCGGCGGTCAGCGCGACGACGGCGCGGGGCAGGGGGAGCCCGGCGCGAGGCCGAGGCGTGTGGCGCTTCTCCATGCAGCGTCGAGCGTAGCACCGAGGCCCCGGAGCGGCGTCCGCCACTGTGGACAAAACAATTGTTCAAGTGTCTTGACGTGTTCGCCGTTACATGGTCTACTTCCTGAATCGCGGTCGGGTTCGTCCCTGTGGCGGGCCTGACTCGGGGGGTGGGGAATGTCTGACGCACTCGATCCGCGCAAGCTGATCGCCGAGGCCGTCGGCACATTCACCCTCACCTTCGCGGGTGTTGGGGCCATCGTCCTCGCCGCCGGTAACGCGAACATCGGTCTCCTTGAGACAGCGCTTGCGCAGGGTCTCGCGGTGGCGGTGATGTTCTCGGCGCTGGCAGCGGTGTCGGGGGGCCACTTCAATCCCGCCGTGACCGCTGCGATGTGGGTGACGCGCCGGATGGATTCGCTGGGCGCGCTCGGCTACGTCGTGGCACAGCTGGCGGGTGCGGTGACGGCAGCACTGGTGCTGACGTTGCTCTACCCGGAGGGGTTGCGGGTAGCCGCGAACCTCGGGACGCCTTCGCTGGGGCCAACGGTGGACCTGCTCCCGGGCATCGGGATCGAAGCAGTCCTCACGTTCTTCCTGGTGATCGTGTTCTTCGGGACGGCGATTGATGCACGGGCGCCGAAGATCGGCGGTCTGGCGATCGGCCTGACGATTACGGCGGACATCCTCGCCGGCGGCCCGTTGACGGGCGCGGCGATGAACCCAGCCCGGGCCTTCGGTCCCGCGCTGCTGTCAGGGTCCTGGGACGATCACCTGGTCTGGTGGATCGGCCCAATTATCGGAGGCGTGGTGGCGGGACTCCTCTACCACTACGTGTTCTCCGAGGAGGCGAAGTAAGTCCATTCCACGCGCGGCGTGCGCCGCGTGAGCGTTTCAGAAGCCACATCTGCCGACAACAATTACCCCCGCCGCACGGCAGATGTAGGTGAGAGAGCGGACCGCGAGGTCCGCTCTCGCTTTGTCCGGCGTTCCATTTATGACGCCCGGTCGCTGGAGGCCTACCGCAGGCCCGTTGAGCCGTGGCCCCCGGCGCCGCGCTCCGTCTCGTCCAGCGTCTCCACCTCGCGCCAGGCGACAGGTACGAGGCGGCTCACGACGAGCTGGGCGATCCGGTCGCCGTCGCGCACCTCGAACGGTGCCGCCTCCGGCAGGCAGTACAGCGTCACCATGAGTTCGCCGCGGTAGTCGGCGTCCAGCGTGCCCAGGACGGCCATCACGCCCTTCGCGGAGAGCCCGGAGCGCGGGCGGATCTGGACGTCCGTGCCTTCCGGCACCGCCATCGCGAAGCCACAGGGGATGCGCACCGGCATCGTCCCCACCTGCACCGGCGCGTCCAGCGAGGCGTGGAGGTCGTGGCCGCTGGCGAGCGGCGTCTGGAGCGCGGGAATGCGCGCGCCGGGGCGCAGCCGCAGGAAGCGCGCCTCCAGGGCCTCGGCTCCCGTCTGGCGGTCGGCGGCGAGCGTCATCGGGCGGTCCTGTCGGCGGTCGAGGTGGGCATGGAGGTAGGAGGCCAGCGTAGGTGGGAGACGGTGCGAGGCGGGCCGCCTCGTCCACGCGGTTGTGCACAGGGCGTCCGCTACTGGTGGCGGACAAGCAGAAGCCCCGCGCGAGGCGGGGCTTCTGTTCGGTGCTTGCGTGGCCGTTGCTACTCGGCGGCGGCGGCCTTCTTGAGGCCCTTGCCCTTCTTCGGGGTCAGGATCTCCAGCGGGTAGACCTTCTTCTTCAGCATCTCGCGCGGCGGGTCGATGTAGATCGCGCTCCAGCCGCAGGACTGCTCACAGAGGCGGCAGCCGACGCACTTCTTCGGGTCGACCGTCGCCATGCCGTAGTAATCGTGGTGGTTCGGGGCGTCCTGGAGGGACAGCGCGTCGAACGGGCAGACGTTGATGCACAGTTCGCAGCCGGAGCCGATGCAGTTCTCTTCGATGATCTTCGCCAGCGGCAGTTCGCGCCGCGGGAAGGTCCGGCAGAGGTCGCCGATCTCGTCGAGGATGGCCTCGGGCGGGCAGACGGCGCCGCAGGCGCCGCAGTCGATGCAGAGCTCCGCGTCGATGATGTGGAGCTCGTTGCGACGACCGGTGATCGCCTCAACGGGGCACTTCTTCACGCAGGCCGTGCAGCCGATGCAGGTCTCAATAATCTTGTAAGCCAAGAGCGAGCGCCTCTCGGAGCAGTGCGGCTTCCGGGTCGCGGGAACAGTAGCATCGGCCTGCGGAGCGGGCAACGATCCGTGTAGCCGCCCTCGCCATTCCGCGCGACGCGGCCGGCGGCCTCAGGCCGCAGGCAGCAGCCGGTCCACGAGGTCGTTCACCTGCAGGGGGAGTGCCACGAGTTCCACGCCCAGGCGGTCCGCCTCGCCCTCGGTCCACGCGTGGTCACCGAGGATCAGCAGGCGGGCCTCCGGCGCGACCCGGCGGAGGTCCGCGACGAACTCCGGGTCGAGTGGGGTGGCGGCGTCCAGTGCACCCAGCACCACCACGTCGTACCGGGCGTGCCTCATCCAGCGCGCCGCGAAGGTAGCCTCGTGGCCCAGGTCGACGGCCAGATCCATCTCCTGGAGCACGAGGGTGACGGCGACCGCCGTCCTCGGCTCCCCGGAGATCACCAGGGCGCTGCCACGCCGCGACATGCCCTGTCCGCCAACCGCGGACTCCGACCACTCGAACGGACTCATGGGCGCGCTCCTTCAGCCATAGTTATCGGCAGGCCGGGGCACTTCCGGTAGGCGCTGGTAGCATGGGCTCATGAGTGTGCTGCACCCCAACCGGCTCCTTCGCGCCCCACGCGTGAGCGTGGTCGAGCCCCTCGATCCGGCCGCTGCGGTGCCCGGCCGGTCCGAGGTGGCGCTGCGCGTGGACGGGCTGGTCTGCTCCGTCTGCGCCGCCCGCACGGCCTCCGCGCTCCGGCGCGTGCCAGGGGTGGAGGAGGTCCGGGTCGACCTCGCGGCAGGGCAGGCGCACGTCCGCCTCGCGCCGGGCGTGGTAGCGGACGCGGAGGCGATGCAGCGTGCGGTAGAGCAGGTGGTCGTGGGGATGTCCGCACGACGCTGGCTCGAACGGGCCGCAGGAGGGGGACAGCGATGACCGGGATCCAGGTAGGCGGACACGTCTCGTCCTCGGGCGGGCTCTGGAAAGCGATCGAGCGGGCGCAGGCCATCGAGGCGGAGGCGCTCCAGGTCTTCGTCGCCGCGCCGCAGACCTGGCGGCCGACCAACCACACCCCGGAAGCGATTGCGCAGTTCCGCGCCGCCCACGCCGCCTCCGGCCTGGGGGAGGTGTGGGTGCACAACATCTACCTCGCCAACCTCGCGGCCGAACTGCCGGAGCAACTCGAGAAGTCCGTGGGTTCCGTGGTGAACGCGATGCGCATCGCCGAGGCGATCGGCGCTCGCGGGGTCGTCCTGCACACCGGCTCCCACCGTGGACTCGGGATGGACGCCGTGCGCGACCAGGTGATCGGCGCCGTGAAACTGATCCTGGAGCAGGCGCCGGGCGAGGCCGTGCTGGCGCTGGAGACCATGGCCGGCCAGGGCGGCGCCATCGGACGGGCGTTCGAGGACCTCGGTGGGATCATCCGCGCCGTGGGGTCACCGCGCGTGCAGGTCTGCCTGGACACCTGTCACACGTTCGCGGCGGGCTACTCCATCCACACCCCCGAGGGGCTGGCTGAGGCGATGGCGGACTTCGACCGAGAGATCGGCCTCGACCGACTCGCAGTCGTGCACGCGAACGACTCCAAGATGCCGCTGGGGAGCCTGCGCGACCGCCACGAGAACATCGGTGACGGCCACCTCGGGCGGGCCGCGTTCGAGGCGATGTGCGCGCACCCGGCGTTCCAGGACAGGGCGTTCCTGCTGGAGGTGCCCGGCATCCCGACCGAGGCGTTCCCGAAGGGCGACGGCCCCGACCTGGAGAACATCCGCCGCCTCAAGACGATCCGCGACGCGGCCGTCCCGGCCGCGAAGCCGGCCAAGGCACGCCGGTAGGCATCACGGGCGTGGGGCGTGGGGTGCAGGACGCAGCACGGCCCGGCGGAAGCCGGGCCGTTGCGTATGCGGAGTGCGCTCGGGACTAACCGCGGACGCGGCGGGGGTGTCCGGCCATCGAGCGGAACTCGTCCTCCCAGTGGAGGATCTCCCGCACGATGAAGGCGGAGACGGCGCCGTCCTGGGTCGGGACCTCCGGGTCAGCGATGAAGATCTCCATGATCCGTTCGGCCATGGAGTCGTGGTCCATCAGCAGGTCGCCGGTCTCGGTCCGGATCTTCAACTCCGCCTGCATCACCAGGTCGCAGAGTTCGGAGGGGATGAAGCCCCCCAGCTCCTCCGACACCATCTCCGCGATCCAGTCGGCGCCCTCTTCGAGGAGCTTTTCGTCGAGCGACCGCTCGTTCGTCATGCGCGGGAATCCTCCTGCTGCCAGTACTGCGAGAGATCGTGCCCGAGGGTAGTAGACACGCGCGCCGAAGCGCGAGCGCAGCCTACCCCACCCACGGCCCCGTGCCGCTGATCTTCGTGACGTCCATGTCCACGCGCACGCGCGCCTCGTCCGCGCGGTGGGCGGGGTAGAGGTCGACGCCTAGGTACTTCTTCGCCAGCCGGTCGATCTGCTCGATCGCGCCGTCATCGATGAGTCGCGCGGTGCCGGTGAACACGGCGTACTGCCGCGGATTCTCCGTGTCCTGCACGGAGACCACGATGCGCGGGTCGCGCTCCAGGTTACGGGCCTTCTGGCGCCCTCGGGCGGTGTTGAAGGAGACGGTGCCGTCGCGAGCCTCCATCCAGACCAGGGTGACGTGCGGCGTGCCGTCCCGGTTCAGGGTGATGATGTGCCCGTGCACCTTCTTCGCCAGCAGGTCGAGCGCGGCCTGTGGGAGCGTGATGGTCATGTCGGTTGACTCCGTCCGTGTGCGGCGGCAAGGTGCGAGTTGCCGGGGTGCTGTGCTTACCCACCGTAAGGCACGCGCTGCCCACCGTCAGGAGTGCCGGATGTCCGTGCAGGCCGTCGCCCCCCTGGTGCTGTTCGTCGTGCTGTTCGTCGGCTACTGCCTGAACGACCTGCGCACGGCGGAGGCGCAGCACCTCCCGAAGTGGGCGTGGGCGGTGGTGATCGTGGTGTCGGTGCCCCTCGGCGGGATCGCCTACCTGGCGCTGGGACGTCGTGACCACTGAGGGCGGGCGCGCCCTGCTCGCCGAGACGCACGGCCTCACGAAGTCGTACGGCGGCCACGCGGCGCTGGACGCGGTCGACCTGCGGGTCGCAGAGGGCAGCGTCTACGGCCTGGTTGGCCCCAACGGCTCCGGCAAGACCACGCTGCTGTCGATCCTCGCCGGGCTGCGCCGTCCGACCTCCGGCACGATGCGGCTGGGGGTCGCGCGCGGGGCGATGGCGCTGCTCCCGGACACACCGGAGTTCGAGCCGTGGCTGACCGCGTTCGAGGTCGTGGACCTGGCGCGCGCGCTCGTGAACCCGTCGATCCCGCGGGAGCGGGTCACGGACGTGCTCGTGGAAGCCGGGCTCCGCGACGCGATCGACCGCCGTGCCGGCGGCTTCTCGCGCGGCATGCTCCAGCGGCTGGGCGTGGCCTCCACGCTCGTCGGTGATCCCGCGCTCATGCTCATGGACGAGCCGTGCTCCGCCCTGGACCCGATGGGCCGGCGCGAGGTGCTGGACCTGGTGGCGTCCCAGCGCGGCCGGCGGACGGTGATCTTCTCCAGCCACATCCTGTCGGACGTGCAGGAGGTGTGCGACACCGTCGGCATCCTCCAGCGCGGGGCGATGCGGTTCCAGGGGCCGCTCCAGGACCTGCTCACCGGCAACCGCACCCCCGGGGTGCTGGTGCGCGTCCGCGACGACGCCGAGGGCGTGGCGCGCTCGCTCGCAACGGAGCCGTGGGTGACCTCCGCCGCCGCGATCGCCGCGGGCGAGGTGCGCGTGGGGGTGCGCTCCACGGACGAGGCGGAGCGCGAACTCCCGGGTGCGCTCGCCCGCGCGGGCGCGCGGCTGGTGAGCGTGCGGCCGGAAGAGGCGTCCCTGGAGCAGGTGTTCCTGGAGATGACCAGATGAGCCTGTGGCGCCTGGAGTGGCTGCGCCTGCGCCGTACCTGGCGCGGGGTGGGGCTGCTGGCGGTGTTCGTGTTCTTCGGGCTCCTGGGCCCGCTCACCGCCCGCTACATCCAGGAGATCATCGAGCGGTTTGGCGGCACGGAGGGCGTGCAGGTGACCTTCCCGCCGCCCGTGCCCGCGGACGGGATGATCCAGTACCTGTCGAACGCGCAGCAGATCGGCCTGCTGGCGGTGATTGGCGTGGCGGCGGGCGCGCTCTCCTTCGACGCGACCGCGGACATCGCGATCTTCCTGCGGACGCGGGTCTCCTCCACGGCGCGGCTGGTGCTAACGCGGACGGCGGTCTACGCCGCCGCGGCGGTCGTCGCCTTTGTCGCGGGGGCGGCGGTCGCCTGGTACGAGACGTGGGCGCTGATCGGTCTCGTGCCCGCCGACCGCTTCCTGTTCGGGACGTTGTTCGGCGCGCTCTACTACGTCTTCGTCGTTGCGATGGTGGCGCTCGCCGCGGGGCTGGTCCGAGGCTCGCTCGGCACGATGGTGCTGGCGTTCGCCTTCGTGGTCGTGCCGCAGGTGACGGTCGGCCTGGTGTCGGCGGCGAAGCCGTGGCTCCCCGGGCACCTCTCCTCCGCGCTCGCACCGCTATCGCAGGGCACCGCCGAGGCGGGCGACTTCGTCCGCTCCACCGTGCTCACCCTCGTGGTCATCGCGCTTGCGCTGGTGGCGGCGATCCGCCTCCTGGACCGTCGCGAGGTCTGACCGGGCGTGGCACGGCACCTTCACGTTGACGGCAGGGTTGTGCCGTCTTTACTCTCGATCCTCGACCGCCCCGCCGAATCTCGGTGGGCGTCGCCCCGGAGGGCGTCATAGATGGCTGCACTTGGCGGCGGGCCTCCCGGCCGAGGTGGACAGAAGCCCTCCCTGCGGAAGGCCATGGCGGTCTTTGAGCACCGGAACTACCGGCTCCTCTGGATCTCATCCACGTTCTCGTTCACCGGCATGCAGATGCAGCAGGTGGCGCGCGCCCTCCTCGCATGGGAACTGACCGAGTCGTTCGCATGGCTGGGCTGGATCGCGCTGTCCTTCGGGTTGCCGATGCTGATGTTTGCGCTCATCGGCGGCGCGATCGCCGACCGCATGGAGAAGCGCAACCTCACGTTGATGACGCAGACGGCTACCGCGGTCCTGGCGTTGCTGACCGGCGCGCTGATCATGGTCGACCAGATGACGATCCAGCTGCTGTTCGGTATCGGCCTGGTGCAGGGCACGTTCTTCGCGTTCGGCATGCCGGCGCGGATGCCGTTGATGGCGGAGGTCGTGGGACGCGAGCAGGTGATGAGCGCCATCGCGCTCTCGAACGCGGCCATGAACGCGACGCGCCTGTTCGGGCCGGCGATCGCCGGCCTCCTGGTGGGTTGGTGGGGCGTGGAGTCCGCCTACCTGGTACAGGGGGTCCTCTACGTCTTCTCGTCCGCGATCCTGCTATTCATCCCGACCGGGCTGGGCAAGGTGGAGAACGGCGGCTTCGCGCGGCCGGCGCAGGGCAACATGTTCGTGGAGATCGGTCGCGGGCTGCGCTACGTCGCGACCGACCCGACCCTGCGCCTGCTCATCATCATGATGTTCGCCTCCACCCTCTTCGGCATGCCGTACATCCTGCTGCTCGCCGGCTTCGTCCAGCGCGACCTGGGGCAGGGCGCGGAGGCGTTCGGGTACCTGCAGGCGATTTCTGGCATCGGGGCGCTGGTCGCCTCGCTCGCCGTCGCGACGCTGACCGAGTACGACCGCAAGCCGCTGGTGCAGTGGATCGCAGGCATCCTCAGCGGCGTCGGGCTAGTCCTGCTGGCGGTGGGTTCGAGCATGGCCGGATTCCCCGGCGCGATCGTCGCGACGATCGTGCTCGGGGTGACGCTGACGGCGTACCAGACGCTGAACAACACGATGGTCATGGACGAGGCGCGACCGGAGTACTACGGGCGCGTGATGAGCATCAACATGCTCACCTTCAGCGCGATGCCGCTCATGGCCGCGCCGCTGGGTATGCTCGCGGACGTGATCGGCGCATACGAACTGTTCACCCTGATGGGCGTGGTGCTGGTGGCCGTCATGGTGGGCGTGGCGTTGCTGAACCCGCGCTACACCTTCAGCCGCCGCACTGGCCCGGACTGGCGCGCGGCGGGCGAGGGCGGCCCGACGCCCGGAGGCGCGCGCCCCGGTGCCGCTCATGGCGGCGGAGG
>PHBR01000068.1 GCA_002840675.1 Chloroflexi bacterium HGW-Chloroflexi-9 | reverse complement strand
GCGCGTGGCGCCGGGCGGGCCCAGGCGGTGGAGGAGCGGCAGCGCCGCGCGGACGTCCGCCGAGCCGTCGTCCGCGACCAGGATCGAACGCGGCGCGTGCTCGTGCCGGACCACCAGTACGGAGGACGGTGCGTGCCGCGCGACGAAGCCCGAGGTACTGCCCATCAGCAGGCGCCGGGCGGTGTGCTGCCCATTCCCCATGACGATCAGGTCAGGGCGCACGCGCTCGCCGAGCCCGACGATCTCGGCCCCGGCGAGGCCCGCGAGCGGGACACCCTCCACCCGCCCCGGGAGGCCTGCGACGGCCTGCATCTGCTCCGCGAGCCGGAGCGCGTTCTCCGTCCGATTGTCTGGCGCCGGCGGTGCCCCCATCAGCGAGTGGGCGACGTCCACGTACCGCGGCTCGTCCACCGTGGTCACCGTGACGCGGTCGAACGCGGACCGGCAGACGAGGCTAATGAACGGGAGGGCGCGTCGCGCGGCGGGGGAGCCATCGGTGGGCCAGATCACATGCATCCAGAACCCCCTCCACCGCTCGGCACCGGCGTATCACGGCGCGGGCCGGGCATATGGGCAAGATGTTTCCGATCGGTTATAGTCCGCTCACCTTGTGACAAAAGGCGCAAAGGTGTTCCTACGAGATAGGAGTCGGGGCTGCGTTTTCTCCCTCCGGGGGGTTCGGTTGCGGTATTATTCGCAATCCCCCTGCGGAAAGGTGAAGCGGCGCGCCCCGAAACGAGACTGCAGATGAAGTCGATCGCTCACAGCCGCATCGCCGCCGTGTCGACCGATGGTTTCGCCCGGAGGGTCATCTCATGAGCGCGTCGGGCCTTCCCGCAGCACAGGGACTCTACAACCCGGCGTTTGAGCATGACGCCTGTGGTGTCGGCTTCATTGTGAACCTCAAGGGGAAGCACTCCCACCAGATCGTCCAGGACGGCATCCTGGCGCTGGAGAACCTGAACCACCGAGGCGCGTCGGGTGCGGAGCCGAACACCGGCGACGGCGCCGGCCTGCTGATCCAGGTGCCGGACGCCTTCTTTCGACACGAGTGCGCGAACCTCGGGATCAACCTCCCGGACGCCGGCGAGTACGGCGTGGGCCTGCTCTTCACCCCGAAGGATGAGGCGACCCGCCAGCAGGTGATGACGCTCTTCACGGGCCTCGCCGAGGAAGAGGATCTGCACGTCCTCGGCTGGCGCGATGTGCCGACCGATTCCGCGAAGGCTGACGTGGGCGCGAGCGCGCTCGCCGCCGAGCCCCACATGCTGCACGTGTTCGTCCAGCGCGGCGCCAGCCAGCCGGACCAGGACGCATTCGAGCGCCGTCTGTACGTGGTACGAAAGCGGTTCGAGAAGGCGATCGAGCGCTCCGGCATCCGGGAGAGCGAGCTCATCTACTTCCCGAGCCTGTCCTCCCGCACGCTCGTCTATAAGGGCATGCTCACGACCAACCAGCTCCGGCAGTACTTCCCGGACCTCTCCGACACGCGGGTGGTGAGCGCCCTCGCGATGTTCCACTCGCGGTTCAGCACCAACACCTTCCCGAGCTGGAAGCTGGCCCACCCCTACCGGATGATCTCCCACAATGGCGAGATCAACACGCTGCGCGGCAACATCAACTGGATGACCGCTCGCGAGGCGCTCTTCGAGTCCCCGTTGTTCCCGGACGTGAACAAGATCGTCCCGGTCGTGGACGAGCACGGCAGCGACACCGCCATCCTGGACAACGCCGTGGAACTGCTGGTGCAGGCCGGCTGGTCTCTGCCGCACGCGATGATGATGCTCATCCCGGAGGCGTGGAGCGGTCACACCACCATGCCGGCCGAGAAGATGGCCTTCTACGAGTACTACAGCACCGTGATGGAGCCGTGGGACGGCCCGGCCTCGGTCGCCTTCACGGACGGCCGCGCCATCGGCGCCGTGCTGGACCGCAACGGCCTCCGCCCCTCCCGCTACATCGTCACCAAGGACGACATCGTGCTGATGGCGTCCGAGGTGGGCGTGCTGCCGATCGACCCGGACCGCATCCTCAGCACCGGCCGCCTGGAGCCGGGCAAGATGTTCCTCGTAGACCTCGAAGAGGGGCGGATCATCGACGACGCCGAGTTGAAGCTCGGGCTGTCACGCTCCCGCCCGTACGCCGAGTGGCTGCAGGAGCACGTCCACCCGCTGGAGACGCTGGCGGAGGGCACCCCCGCGCCGCGCCTGGAGGGGGAGGACCTCCTCACCCAGCAGCAGGCCTTCGGGTACAGCCTGGAGGACCTCAAGTACATCCTCGGCCCCATGGTCACCAACTCGGAGGAGAGCACGGGCTCTATGGGCTCGGACACGCCCATCGCCGTCCTCTCCAGCCAGGCCCAGCCGATCTACAACTACTTCCAGCAGTTGTTCGCGCAGGTGACCAACCCGCCGTTGGACGCGATCCGCGAAGAACTCGTGACGTCCGTGAACACGGTCATCGGGCCGGAGGGCAACCTGCTGGACCAGGGGCTGTCCGACATCCAGTTGGTGAAACTGGACAACCCGTTCATTGACAACCAGGAGCTGGCGCGGATCAAGGCGCTGCAGGATCACCCGGACTTCCGCACGACCGTGCTGCCGATGCTCTTCCGGCCCGCGGACGGCCCGAAGGCGTTGGAGCGTGCGATGGACGCGCTCTTCGAGGCCGCTGACGCGGCGCTCCACGACGGTGCGCGCATCATCGTGATCTCCGACCGCGGCGTGGACCGCGAGCACGCGCCGATCCCGTCGCTCCTCGCGGTGGCGGGCCTCCACAACCACCTCGTGCGGGTGCGGAAGCGCACGCAGGTCGGGCTGGTGGTGGAGTGCGGCGACGCGCGCGAGGTGCATCACTTCGCGCTCCTCATCGGCTACGGCGCTGGCGCGGTGAACCCGTACCTGGCGCTGGACGGCCTGTCCCGGCTGCAGGAGGACGGTTACGTCGACGCCGGCCTCGAGGAGCACGAGGCGCACAAGCACTACCTGAAGGCGCTCAAGAAGGGCGTCGTAAAGGTGATGTCCAAGATGGGCATCTCCACCGTCCAGTCCTACCGCGGCGCGCAGATCTTCGAGGCGATCGGCCTCTCGCCGGACTTCATCGACCACTACTTCACGAAGACCGTCTCCCGCATCGGCGGCATCGGCATCGAGGAAGTGGAGGAGGAGTCGCTCGCGCACCACCGCCGCGCGTTCCCGACCCGCGAGGGCGGTCTGGACGACTTGAACTGGGGCGGCCAGTACCAGTGGCGCCGCGATGGTGAATACCACCTGTTCAACCCGGACACGGTGTTCCGCCTGCAGCACGCGACCCGCACCGGCCGCGAGGAGATCTTCCGCGAGTACTCGCAGTTGGTGGACGACCAGAGCCGCCAGCTGGCGACCCTGCGCGGCCTCTTCGAGATCAAGCCCGTGGGCCCCGCGGTCCCGATCGACGAGGTGGAGTCGGCGGAGTCGCTGTTCAAGCGTTTCAAGACCGGCGCCATGTCCTACGGCTCGATCAGCGCGGAGGCGCACGAGACCCTGGCGATCGCGATGAACCGCATCGGCGGGAAGAGCAACACCGGCGAGGGCGGCGAGGACAAGCGACGGTTCACGCCGGACGCGAACGGCGACTCGCGCCGGAGCGCCATCAAGCAGGTGGCCTCGGGCCGCTTCGGCGTGACCAGCGAGTACCTGGTCAACTCGGACGAGATCCAGATCAAGATGGCGCAGGGTGCGAAGCCCGGCGAGGGCGGCCAGCTGCCCGGCCATAAGGTGTACCCGTGGATCGCTGAGACGCGCCACTCCACCCCCGGCGTGCCCCTGATCAGCCCGCCGCCGCACCACGACATCTACTCCATCGAGGATCTCGCGCAGCTGATCCACGACCTGAAGAACGCGAACACCCGGGCCCGCATCAGCGTGAAGCTGGTCGCCGAGGTCGGCGTGGGCACGGTGGCGGCGGGTGTCGCGAAGGCGAAGTCGGACGTGGTGCTCATCAGCGGCTACGACGGCGGCACGGGCGCGAGCCCGCTCACCTCACTGAAGCACGCCGGCGCGCCGTGGGAACTGGGACTGGCCGAGACGCAGCAGACGCTGGTCCTCAACGGCCTGCGCGACCGCATCCGCGTGGAGGTGGACGGGCAGCTGAAGACCGCACGCGATGTCGTCGTCGGCGCGCTGCTCGGGGCCGAGGAGTTCGGCTTCGCCACCGCTCCGCTGGTGGTCATGGGCTGCGTGATGATGCGCGTCTGTCACCTGGACACCTGCCCGGTCGGCATCGCGACGCAGAACCCGGTGCTGCGCGAGCGGTTCGAGGGCAAGGCGGAGCACGTCGTCAACTTCTTCCGCTTCATCGCAGAGGACATCCGCCGCTACATGGCTGAACTCGGCTTCCGCTCCATGGACGAGATGATCGGCCGCAGCGACTTGCTCGACATGCGCAAGGCCGTGGGCCACTGGAAGGCGCAAGGCCTGGACCTCTCCGCCATCCTCTACCACCCCGAGGTTGGGCCGGAGGTCGCGACGCGCTGCATCACCACGCAGGACCACGGCATCGACCAGGCGCTCGACCAGCAGTTGCTGCTGCTCGCCGCACCGGCGCTGGACCGCGGCGAGGCGGTCCGCCTGGACCTCCCGATCCGGAACGTGAACCGCACCGTCGGCACGATCCTCGGCTCGGAGGTCACGCGGCGGTATGGCGGTGCGGGGCTGCCGGATGACACGATCACGATCAACTTCACCGGCTCCGCCGGTCAGAGTTTTGGCGCCTTCATCCCGCCGGGGCTGACGCTCCGCCTGGAGGGCGACACCAACGACTACGTCGGCAAGGGGCTCTCGGGCGGCAAGATCGTCGTGGCGCCCTCGCGGCGTGCGACCTTCGTACCGGAAGAGAACATCGTCATCGGCAACGTCGCGCTGTATGGCGCGACGGGTGGCTCGGCCTTCTTCCGCGGCATCGCCGGCGAGCGCTTCGCCGTCCGCAACAGCGGTGCGATGGCGGTGGTGGAGGGCGTGGGCGACCACGGCTGCGAGTACATGACCGGTGGCCGCGTCGTGGTCATCGGGCGCACCGGCCGCAACTTCGGCGCCGGCATGAGCGGCGGCATCGCCTACGTGCTCGATACGCAGGGCGACTTCGAGATGCGCTGCAACATGGAGATGATCGGCTTCGAGGAACTCGACGCCGAGGACATGGAACTCGTGCGCGGGTTGCTGATGCGCCACCGCGAGTACACCTCCAGCACCGTCGCGGACGGGCTGCTGGCGGACTGGCCGAAGGCGGCCGCCCGCTTCGTGAAGGTGATGCCAAAGGAGTACCGCCGCGTGTTGAACCAGCAGCAGGCGGCGCAGGTGGCTGAGGCGCAGGTGGTGTCGAATGGCTAAGCCGACCGGATTCCTCGAGTTCGGCCGAGAGACGCCCACCCGTCGCCCCGTCGGGGAGCGCGTGCGCGACTGGCTGGAGGTCTACGAGGACTTCCCGAGTCAGGCGCTCCGTAACCAGGCCGCCCGCTGCATGGACTGCGGCATCCCGTTCTGCCACCAGGGTTGTCCGCTGGGCAACATCATCCCGGACTGGAACGACCTCGTGTACCGCGGCAAGTGGCATGAGGCGATCGAGCGGCTGCATGCCACCAACAACTTCCCGGAGTTCACCGGCCGGCTCTGCCCGGCGCCGTGCGAGGCGGCCTGCGTCCTGGGCATCAACCAGGACCCGGTCACCATCAAGCAGGTCGAACTCACGATCATCGAGCACGCCTACCGCGAGGGCTGGATCGCGCCCGAGCCCCCCGAGGTCCGCACCGGCAAGAAGATCGCCGTCATCGGCTCCGGGCCCGCGGGCCTCGCCGCCGCGCAACAACTGGCGCGCGCCGGCCACGACGTGACGGTCTTCGAGCGTGACGACCGCATCGGTGGCCTGCTCCGGTACGGCATCCCGGACTTCAAGATGCAGAAGGAGTTCATCGACCGCCGCCTCGCGCAGATGGAGGCGGAGGGCGTGACCTTCCGCGCGTCGGTGAACGTGGGCAAGGACATCGACGCGAACGCGCTGCGCTCCGAGTTCGACGCGATCTGCCTCGCCGGCGGCTCCACCCACGCACGCGACCTGGATGTCCCCGGCCGCGAGTTGACCGGTGTCTACCCGGCGATGAAGTACCTGCCGCTGCAGAACAAGCGGAACGCGGGCGACGAGATCGGCGACGACCAGTTCATCTCCGCGGAGGGCAAGCGCGTCATCATCCTCGGCGGTGGCGACACCGGCGCGGACTGCCTGGGCACCGCCATCCGCCAGGGCGCGACCGAGGTGCGGCAGTACGAGTTGCTGCCGCGCCCCGCCGACTCCCGGCCCCCCGAGAACCCGTGGCCCACGTGGCCGAACATCTACCGTGTCTCCTCCGCCCACGAAGAGGGCGGCGTGCGCGACTACAGCATCTCCACCAAGAGCCTCTCCGGTGAGAACGGCGTGCTGAAGAAGCTGCACGGCGTCCGTGTGGAGTTCGTCCGTGGCGCGGATGGCCGCCAGGTCATGCAGGAGGTCCCCGGCTCCGAGTTCGAGGAGGACGTGGACCTGCTGCTGCTGGCGATGGGCTTCCTGGGCCCGGAGCGCGGTGGCCTGCTTGAGCAGCTCGGCGTCGAACTGACCGAGCGCGGCAACGTGAAGGCGGACGAGAACAAGATGACCAGCGTCCCGGGCGTCTTCACCGCCGGCGACATGACCCGCGGCCAGTCCCTCATCGTGTGGGCGATCGCGGAGGGGCGCGCAGCCGCCCGGGGCATCGACACCTACCTGATGGGTGAGAGCGTCCTGCCCTCGCCGCTGTAGGCAGCAGTCCGACTGAACCAGAACGGGCCGCCCGAGAGGGCGGCCCGTTCCGTGTGTGCCGTGGCCCACGCGGGCCTCGGACTTAGCCGTTGTAGCGCAGCGCCTCCGCGACGCTCACGCGCGAGGCGGAGCGGGCGGGGATCAGCGTCATGAGGGCGCTGGCCCCGTAGGCGATGCTCACCATCACGATCAGCCGCACCCACGGGAACGCGAAGTCGATCTCGTTCCCGTTGGTGAACTCCGGCGAGGTCATCAGGTTGTACGCGAGCGCTCCACCCAGGACGACCCCCATCCCGATCCCGGCGATCGCGATGAAGGAGGACTCCAGGAAGAACGACCACCCGATGAGCCGCCGCGAGTAGCCGATCGCGCGCAGCATGCCGATCTGCTGGCGGCGTTCCGCCACCGACCGGAACGCGATCACCCCGAGCGCCGCGATGCCGACGATCAGGCCGAGGCCCATGAACGCCTCGAACAGCAACTGAAAGGCGGTGGAGGCCGCCGCCGAGTCATCAATGATCTGCTGGATCGAGGTGGCCTGGGCGCCGCGCTCGATGAGCGTGGACTCGATGCCGCGTGCCACCTCTGTCGCGCCGGCCTTCGTCTGGTCGGCGGTCTGGACGTAGAAGCGCTCGAACTCGCCGCCGCGGAACGTGTCCGCCATCACCTGCGGGCCGACGAGAATGGCGGCCCAGTCGATGATGGCGCCGCTGACGGAACCCTTGAGGATACCGATCACCTTCAGGTTCACCTCGGCACCGCTTACGGGATCCTGCACGGTGATCTCGATCGGCTGCCACGGGGCGTCCTGCAGCTCCTTTGCCGTCTGCGTTAGACGGAACTGCGTACCCGGCTCACCGAACGCGCCGGGCACGGTCAGGCGCGTCTCGTCCACCACTGCAACCGTCGGGTCGGTGAGCAGGGCCTGCATGATGGCGGCGTCGCTCTCGTATCCGACGGCTCGCGAGAGCATCGGGAAGCGCGCAACCTCCGCGAACTCCGCGTCGATGCTCCGGACCCGGTAGAAGGGCTCATCGAGCTCCTCGCCCGGCGCCGGCGGCTTCACCGGGCTGGTGATCCGCGCCATTGCTCCGACCATCGTGCCGAGGCCGGTGATGTTCGCGTCGACGTCGTAGCCGCCCTCGCGGAGGGCGGTGCGCAGGTCGTCGATGCGGTTGTTGGGGCTGCCCTCCACCGCCACCTGGAAGCCCCCGGTGGCTTCCTCGCCCAGGAACAACTGGGTGAAGTTCGAGTTCAGCGTCGCCATCACCACCAGGGAGAAGACGACGAGGCCGAACATGGCGATCGCCATCCCCGTGCGGAACTTCGCCGCGAGCGGGTAGGCGATGGCAGTCCGGATCGCCGGCATCAGGCCACCGAAGAGGAACCGCAACGCGCCCAGCCCCTTCAGCAGCAGCTCGGCGTTGAAGAGCACGAACAGGGTCGCCGAGGCGGTGATGCAGATTCCGGAGACGAAGAACATCTCCAGGTTGCCGATGACAGGCGGATGCTCCAGCCCGAGGAGCGAGAAGAACCCGTTGACCGGATCGGTCCAGCCCTTGCCCGCCTCGAACATCAGGGAGAATGGCAGCGGCATCAGCCAGTACCAGATGACCAGGCCGCTCGCGAGCGTGAACGCCGGGCGGGCGCGCCCGCCGAAGTAGACCCAGAGCATCGCGATCGCCAGCACCGCCACCGTCGTGCCGGCGGTGTAGGCGAAGGCCTGCTGCGAGATCCAGCCACCCCACCACGTGGCCACGAGGCCGATGACCAGCATGGCCACGGCCCAGCCACCGGCGTTGCGCCGGAACCGGCCGGGCGAGGTGGTCGCGGGTCGGCGCCGGATCCGTCGCACCACGGACCGCAGCAACGCCACGACGAGGCGGACCGGAAGCAGCGGTGTGAACCAGAGCAGGAACCAGAACACGGCGAGCGTCGCCGTGACGAGGCCGCCGATGCTGCGGTTCTCGCCTCGGAGCGGCTGAGGCTCATCGATGTCGCGGATCGCGCGGACGATGTTCAGGTTCGCCGCACGCCAGGAGGAGATGGTCACGGTCAGGAACGTGATCACCACGCCCAGGCAGTACGCGATCGCGAACCCGACCGGGTTTACGTGGAACGCGATGTTCAGGCCGAAGTCCTCGAACACCCGGCTCATCACGAAAATGAGCAGGTAGGCGACGCCGAGGCCGAGCAGCGCGCCGACGAGCGCGGAGCCGACGTTGTAGGCCATGCCCTCCGCGATGAACGACTGCGTCAGGTGGAGCCGCTTCATGCCGATGGCGCGAGCCATCCCCATCTCAGCGCGTCGCTCCGCTGCCAGCATGATGAAGGTCAGGAAGATCAGCATCACGCCGGCCGCGATCGAGAACAGGCCGAAGATCAGGAAGAACGTCACGAAGAACGACCCGAGGAGTTCCGCAAAGCCGACCGCGGTGGCCTTGTCTGCTGCCACCCCCGCCGGGAGCCCCTGGTCCTTGATGAACGCCTCGACGTCCTCAGTGAGCGCGGGTACGAGGGGGAGCGAATCGCGCACGCCGCCGGTGGCGGACAGCACGATCAAGGACAGGTCGGTGGGCGCGCCGGTGATCTCCCGCACGCGGTCCAGCTGCGCGACGAGCCCGCCGGCCGGCAGGGCGCCGCCGCCGGTGGAGGCGGTCTGCGCCGTCAGGGCGTTGTCCCGGACAATGCCCGCCACGCGCAGCGTGTGGCGTTCGTTCTCGAACACCAGCGCGACCTCACCGCCGACGGCGACGTTGATGTCGCGGGCCAGCCGCACGGTCACGTAGGCATCGTTGGGGCCAAGGTCCGCGCTTCGCAGCACATCCCCATCCGGGGTGAGCAACGCCGCGAACTCATCGGCCGTGGCCGGGTCGACGCCGACGAGGAGCGCGCGCGGCTCGGAGAGCCGTTCCGCGTCGTTGATCGCGGGCACGGACTCCTGCACCAGGCCGGTGACGCCATCGACATCGTCGCGCCCGATGAACGCGTCGCGGATGCGCGCCAGGTCGGCGTCGCTGAGCGCCTCGACGCCCTCGTCCGCGGTGCGCTGGTCGAAGAACAGGACCACGTCCGCGTCGCTCAGGTCGTTATAGATGGCGTTGGTGATTGAGTAGCCCACGGTGTCACCGGTGGCGAACGCGGCACTGATGATCAACGTCGAGAGCATGAGCCCGAGCACGATCAGGACGGTCTGCGCACGCCGTCGGACGACGTTGCGCAGGCCCATCCGCACGAGCAGAGGGTTTCGCCACGCGATGAAGCCCAGCGTCCCGAAGGCGATGACGACGATGGTGGCGAGGACGGCGAGGATCGTCGTCAGCGGGACGCCAAAGAGGTTATCCACGGTTCCCGTTCCGTTCCTCGCGCTCGATCTCGCCGTCGCGCATGTGCACGATGCGGTGGCAGCGCGCGGCGATGCCGGGGTCGTGGGTCACGATGACGAAGGTCTGCTGGTGCTCGCGGTTGAGCGTCTGCATCAGTTCCATGATCTCGTCTGCCGTGTGCGAGTCCAGGTCGCCGGTCGGCTCGTCGGCCCACACGATCGCCGGGTCGTTCACGAGCGCACGCGCGATGGTGACGCGCTGGCGCTGGCCGCCCGACAGTTGCGCCGGCTTGTGCGTTGCCCACGGGCCGAGGCCCACGCGCTCCAGCGCCGCGGTCGCCTTCGTCCGCGCCTCTGCGGGACGGGTGCCCGAGACGAGCAGCGGGAGCTCGACGTTCTCGACCGCGGAGAGGACCGGGAGCAGGTTGTAAAACTGGAAGATGAAGCCCATGCGCCGGGCCCGGTATTCGGTCTTCCGGTTGTCGTTCATGTCCGCCAGGTCGACGCCCTCGATGATGATGGCGCCGCTGGTGGGTTCGTCGATTCCGGACATGCAGTTCAGAAGGGTCGTCTTGCCACAGCCGGACGGGCCCATCACGGCGAGCATCTCGCCCTTCGGGACGGTGAGGTTCACGCCACGCAGAGCCGGGACCTGTACGGTGCCGGTCTCATAGGTCTTTACGAGGTCGCGGACCTCGATCATTACGTCAGCCATAGGGGCTGCTCAGCCTCTCGATGCGCGCCAGTTTTACGCAGATATTGTTCGTGCAGCGATCCAGTGCATACCTGTCTCGGCCCTCGGTCAAGTCGGTGATTCTGTGACCGTGAACGATGTACCCGGCCTCGAGGGTGGCACGCGGGCTCGTGGATGACGTCTCCCCTCCGAGGTATTTCAGCCGCTCCCGACCTCACCGGCGGGGATGCGTACAATCGGAGGGCTGCAAGGAGGCCATGGTGGCCCTGGGCGTATTGCTGGTCCTCATCGGCGGGCTGTTTCTGCTCGACTCGCTCGACCTGATCGAGGGCGTCGGGTTCGGGGAACTCTGGCCGGTCATCCTGATCGCGGTCGGCGTGGCCATCATCTACGACCGTCTGCGGCGCTCCTGGCGCCGCCGGTGAGTTCACGCCTGCGTGATGTCCTGGCGGTCACGGTCGGCCTCTACCTGGTCGCGGTGGGCGCGCTGATCTCGCTGCACACGACCGGCGCCCGGCACATTGGCGTCCCCGGGTTGGTGGAGGGTGCCGGCGGCCTCTTCCTCATCGCCCTCGGCGTCCTCGCCATGCTCGCGGCGTGGCGTGCGAGGCGGTTCGCCCGCCAGTTGAGCCGCGCCTTCGGTCACGTCCACTCCGCGGAGACCTGGCGGCTGGAGGAGGGTGTGATCCGCACCGCCATCGGCGACATCCACCTCGATCTCCGCCGGGCGACGCTGCCCGAAGGAGAGACCGAGGCGACCCTGCTCTGCTGGGTGGGGACGATCCAGATCCAGGCGCCCGCCCACGTGGGCCTGGACATCGAGGCGCAGACCTTCATCGGCACCGTGGACGTCCTCGGCGTGCGTGAGGAGGGTCTGATCCGCGACATCAACGTCCGCACCGAGGGCTATGAGCAGGCAACCCACCGACTGCGCCTGCGCCTCTCGACGGTCATCGGCGAGGTGCTCGTGGTGCGCTCCGAGCGTTAGTCGGCGGCGGCCCCGGGCGCTCGCGCCCGCACGAGCACCAGCGGCAGCATCCCCCGGCCCATCCGGGCCTCCACGCGCACGTCTGTGAACCCGCCCGACCGCAGGGCCGTGACCGGGTCGCGGTCCAGGTGGCAGCCATCCGCCACGGCGCCCCAGGCCGGGCTCGCCCACCGCTGGAGGCGCGCCAGCCACCCGCGGTTCGACCGCACGTGCTCGAAGAGCCGGATCTCGCCACCGGCCCGGAGCACGCGCCGCGCCTCCGCGACCGCGCCGTCGAGGTC
>PHBR01000067.1 GCA_002840675.1 Chloroflexi bacterium HGW-Chloroflexi-9 | reverse complement strand
CACGCCGCCGGGGGAGGGTTGCGCGTGATTGCCGGGTCGGCCCGCGGGCTAATGCTGAAGCGCCCCCGTTCCGGGGTCACCCGGCCCACCTCCGGGCGTCTGCGCGAGGCGCTGTTCGCGATGCTGGAATCGGCGGGCGTGGACTTCGAGCGGGTGCTGGATCTGTACGCCGGGAGTGGCGCGCTCGGCATCGAGGCGCTGTCCCGTGGCGCGGGGTCGGCCACGTTCGTAGAGGCGGATGCCCGCGCGGCGGCCGTGATCCGCGAGAACGTGGTGCACGTGAAGTGTGCCGGCCGCGGCGAGGTCATCGTCGGGCGCGTGGGTAAGTGGCGTCCGAGCGCGGATGCGCGCTACACGCTGGTACTGGCCGATCCCCCGTATGATGACCCCGCCCCGTGGGGTGCCATCGAGTCCGCTGTTGAGGGCGCCCTCGCCGAGCACGCCGTGATCGTCGTCGAGCACGACGCGCGGACCGCACCGCCGGACACCCTGGCGGGACGAATGCTCTGGCGGGATCGCCGGCAGGGGGCGGGCGCGGTCGCGATCTACCGGACCAGTGTGGATGATGAGGACGGGGACGAATGACGGTTGCGCTGTACGCGGGACGCTTCGATCCGGTGACCAACGGGCACCTGGATATCGCTGCGCGAGCCGCCGGGATGTTCGACCAGTTGGTCATCGGCGTGGCGGCCAGTCGCTCCGCGCTGTTCTCGCTGGAGGAGCGGATCGCGCTCTTCGAGGAGGGCGTGAAGCGCGCCCACCTGACGAACGTCCGGGTGACCTCCATCGCCGGCCTGACGGTGGACGAGGCGCGTGCGCAGGGCGCGCAGGTGCTGGTCCGCGGCCTCCGCGCCGGTGACTTTGGCTACGAGTTCGACATGACCCTGATGAACCGCCACATGGCGCCGGACATCGACTCGGTCTACCTGATGACTGCCCTCGAGCACTCTTATGTCAGCGGTACCCGCGTCCGCGAGCTTGCCTCCTTCGGGCGGGATGTGAGCGAGTTCGTGTCGCCGGCGGTGAACGACGCGATCCTGAAGAAGTTCCAGAAGCCCGCCTGACGTTTGCCCTCCTGAGGAGGCTGCCCGTATGGATCTCTTGCACCTGGTCGACCGACTCGAGGAGATGCTTGCGGGCGCGCAGAAGATGCCGATCGGTAACCGGTCAATCCTCGACCGCCGCCGCATGCTCGACCTGATCGACCAGATGCGCGTCGCCGTCCCGCATGAGGTGCGGGAGGCGCAGGACATCGTCGCCCGCCAGGACGCCGTCCGCCGTGACGCGGAGGAGGAGGGGCGCCTCATCGTCGCGCAGGCGGAGGAGCACGCGTCGCGGCTGGTGGAGGCGAGCGAGATCACGCAGGCCGCGAAGCGACGGGCGGAAGAGATCGCGGCGGAGGCGGACCGGCGCCTGGAGGCACGCATCCAGGAGGCGAACGCCGATATCCAGCAGCGGATCATGGAGTCGCGCCGGATCGCCAGCGAGCAGATGCGCGCCGCGGACGACTACGCCCGAGAGTTGCTGGAGCGCCTGGACCGGCAGCTGTCGGCGTTTACGCGCTCCATCCGCGCCGGGATCGAGCAGCTGGAGCCCGTGCCGCAGGCGCCGCAGGGGTTCTCACCCCTGGATGACGACGGCTTCGTGCCGGCGGTGAGCATGCCCGCCGCCGACGAGCCCTCCTACCGCGAGTTGCCCTCCAGCGGGAGGTACCAGGCTCCGGCCGCGGAGTACGCCGCGGACGCCTACGACCGCGACGACGAGCGCGAGGCAGCATCGACGGGGGAGCTGGAGAACCTGCTCCGGCCCGCCCGCACGAGCGCGCCCACGAGCGGCGTGGCGCCAGCTGAGCCGGGCGTGATCGACGACTTCGAGCACCAGCCACTGGACGATGACCCGCTCTACCGAGGGCGTCGCCTGGACGACCGCCAGCGGTAGATGCCGGCCTACCGGATCACGCCGGTGGTCTGGCCCGAGAACTCCTCCATCAATTCGTTGACGAAGGCGAGTGCGACGCCCGGCTCGTCGCCGGTGGGGCGCAGCATGTCCACGCCGTGCGCGCGCCCGGGGTACAGGCGCACGTAGGCCTCCGGGACCTCGCCCGCGGCCTGCAGTGCACCGAGCGAGTGTGCCGCGGACAGGTCGTCCTCCGTGGCGACGAGCGCGATCCGCCCGGCGACGCGCGGCATGGCCGCGAGCGTGTCCAGGAGGTCGAACGCGCTCGGGGTGGAGAGCCCGATCACGCGCAGATCGTCCTGCTCCGCCGCGACCTGCACGGCGATCGCTGCGCCCATCCCGGCGCCGATGAGCATGATCTGGTCAAACCCCTGCGCCCGCGCGAAGGCGACCGCGGCGCGAGCGTCCTCGACCATCCCGGGCACGTCGTCAGGGTTGTCCTCGTCCGTGCCGTGGCCGCGGAAATCGAAGGTGATCGAGGACACGGGAAGCCGCCGGACGGTGGTGGCTATTGGCCACCAGCCCGTCTGGTCGTCGCGGTACTCGTGGAGGTAGATCGCCACGCGCTTCGGGTCGACGCGCCAGACGCGCGCCGAGAAGGCATAGCCATCCGCCGCCTGGATCACGTGCGTGCTGCTGCCGTCCGCCGCCGTGGGCGTGGGTGTGGGTGTGGGGGGCGGCGGTGCCGACGAGCATCCGGCGAGGGTGATCGCCATGAGGGCGATCACCGCCGCTAGTGACCGGCGGGCTGTCATCCGGCCGGCTTCACGACAAGGTTGAGCAGGCGGCCCGGGACATACACCACGCGCACCAGTTCCTGGCCGTCCAGGTGGCTGGCGACGCGCGGGTCTGCCTCCGCGATGGCGCGCGCCGCGGCCTCGTCGGCGGCCGCGGCCACGCTCACGCGCGCCCGCAACTTGCCGTTGACCTGCACCGGCAACTCGATCGTGTCGCGTTCCGCCAGCGCCGGGTCGAACGCCGGCCAGGACTGCTGGTGGATCGAATAGCCGTGTCCGGTCTTCGCCCAGAGCTCCTCTGCGACGTGCGGGCACGCCGGCGCGATCATCAGGAGCAGCGTCTCGACCGCCTCGTCCCAGGCCGCGCGGTCGGCGCGGCCGGCATCGCGGAGGCGCTGCATCGCGTTCGTCAGTTCCATCAGGGACGCGATCGCCGTGTTGAAGCGCTTGGCGTCGTACGCCTCGCCGATCTTCTTCAGCGTCGCGTGCACCTCGTGCCGGAGGTCGCGCGCGCCGTCCACGCCGTCCTCCAGCGCCGGTGGGTCGGTGACCACGGCCCAGACGCGGTGCAGCCATCGCGCGACGCCGACGATGCCGTCCACGTCGTACGGGCCGCCCTGGTCCCACGGCCCGAGGAACATGAGGTAGGCGCGGAAGGTGTCCGCCCCCCACTGCTGCACCTGCGCGTCTGGCGCCACCACGTTCCCGCGCGACTTGGACATCCGCCGGCCGTCCGGGCCCAGGATCTGGCCCTGCGAGTAGTAGCGGATGAACGGCTCACCGCCCGCCACGAGGCCCATGTCACGCGCGACCTTGTAGAAGAAGCGTGCGTAGAGCAGGTGCATCGTGGCGTGCTCGGAGCCGCCCGTGTACTGGTCGACCGGCAGCCACGCCTCTGCCGCGGCGGGCGAGAACGGGGCCTCCGCGTTCTTCGGGTCGGGGTAGCGCATGAAGTACCACGAGGAGCACATGAACGTGTCCATGGTGTCCGTCTCGCGCCTCGCCGCGCCGCCACAGGTGGGGCAGGAGGTGTTCACGAACGCCTCGGAGGTCGCCAGCGGCGACTGCCCGGTCGGGCGGAACTCCACGTCGTACGGCAGTTCGACGGGCAGCTGGTCCTCGGGCACGGCCTGCGCGCCGCACTGGTCGCAGTAGACGATCGGGATCGGCGCGCCCCAGTAGCGCTGGCGGGAGATCAGCCAGTCGCGCAGGCGGTAGTTCACCTTCCGCTCGCCGAGGCCGCGCTCCTCCAGCCAGGCGATCGCCTTCTGGACTGCCTCCGCCTTATAGAGGCCGTCCAGCCACTGGCTGTTGAAGGCGGGGCCGTCGCCCGTGTAAGCGTCGCCCTCGAAGTCCGCGGGGGGCTGCACGGTGCGCACGATCGGCAGGCCGTACGCCTTCGCGAAGTCCCAGTCGCGCTGGTCCTGCCCGGGCACGGCCATGATCGCGCCGGTGCCGTAGGAGGTCAGGACGTAGTCCGCCAGGTAGACGGGGACGGGCTGGTTGTTGAACGGATTGATGGCGTACGAGCCGGTGAAGACGCCGCGCTTCTCCAGCGTCCCCTCTGTGGAGAGGCGCTCGATCTCCGTCTCGCGCCGGACGCGCTCCACGAACTCCTCCACGGCGGCACGCTGGTCAGCGGTCGTGATCGCCTCGACCAGTGGGTGCTCCGGGGCGAGGACGGCGAAGGTCATGCCGAAGGCGGTGTCCGGGCGGGTGGTGAAGACGCGGAACGACAGCCCGTCCTGGCCCTGGATCGCCATTTCGAACTCGGCGCCTTCCGACCGGCCGATCCAGTTCCGCTGCATCAGCTTCACATGCTCGGGCCAGTCCAGGCCGGAGTGGTCCAGCAACTCCTCCGCGTAGTTCGTGGTGCGGAAGAACCACTGCTCCATCTGGCGCTGGATGACCTCCGTGTCGCAGCGCTCGCAGCGGCCATCCACGACCTGCTCGTTCGCCAGCGTCGTGTTGCAGGAGGGGCACCAGTTCGCCAGCGCGTCCTTCCGGTAGGCCAGGCCGCGGTTGAACATCTGCACGAACCACCACTGCGTCCACCGGTAGTACTCCGGCGTGCTGGTGTTGATCTCGCGGTCCCAGTCGAAGGTCGTGCCCATCACCTGCAACTGGCGACGCATCCGCTCGATGTTGGCGGCGGTCCAGTCGGCCGGGTGGACGCCGCCCTTGATGGCGGCGTTCTCGGCGGGCAGCCCGAAGGCGTCGAACCCCATCGGGAAGAGCACGTTCCACCCGTTCATCCGGTAGAACCGGGCGAGGGTGTCGGAGGGCGCCATCGCGAACCAGTGGCCCACGTGCAGGTCACCGGAGGGGTACGGGAACATCGTGAGGTGGTACCGGTTGGGCCGGCCCTCCACGTGGTCAGGGGTGCGGTAGAGCCCGTCCTGGGCCCAGCGCTCGCGCCAGCGCGGCTCAATCTCGCCCGGCTGGTAGCGCGCGGACTCGGCGGTCTGCGGTTCGGCGGTCATTGAGGGTCGTCCTTCAACCTGTGTCGGCGTGCGGGCGGCGGCCCGGTGGTGGGCCCGGCGACGTCGCGTGTGGCGGCGTCGCCTACCTAAGGACGAGGAGGAGGGCCCGATGCACCTCGGTGGGGCGGGTGGTCGTCGCCTGCGTCATACCCGGAGTATCCCGACGCCGGTCAGGGGCCGTCAACAACGGGGCGTCGTCCTACAGGGCGGCGACGATCAGCGCGCCCACCAGCGGGACGCCCAGGGCGGAGATGAACAGCAGCCGCTTCGCCTCGTCCAGCTTCGCGGTTGGTTCCTGGGCGGCCAGCGCCCGTCGTCCCTGCCAAGCGGTGGCGACGATGTAGAGGACGAACAGGACGATGAGCGCGTTGATCAGCACCGGGCGCCTCCCCTCGGGCACGCCTCATTGGAGCGCACGCGCGCACCAGCCGCCACCGGGCCCTCCGTGGGCTACGGGCTGACGATGCGCCGCAGCGGCTCGCCGAACGCCAGCACGAGGATGTACCGGCCCACCTGCCGGATCGCGGCGACGCTGCCGGCGTCGTTCAGCACCCGCAGCGGCTCGCCCTGGAGGTCGGCCCGGAGCGCCCAGATCTCGCCGCTACAGAAGTCCGCGTAGAGGTACGAGCCTTCGACCTCGGGCGTCTCGCCGTCCCGGACGACGGGGCCGCCGGTGACGGAGCAGCGCCCGCCGGCGTGGTCGTACACGGCGACCGGGGCGGTCAGGCCGGTCTGGTTGCAGGAGGTCGCGTTGTAACAGGTGTCGCCCTCCATCACGTTCCAGCCGAGGTTCGCGCCGGAGGTCACGATCGAGATCTCTTCGACCGCGTTCTGCCCCACGTCGCCGGCCCAGAGCAGGCCCGTGGCACGGTCAAATTCCATGCGCCACGGGTTGCGGAGGCCGTACGCCCACACCTCGGCGCGGACGCCGGTGCCGCCGACCAGCGGGTTGTCGGTCGGGATGCGGTAGTGCTCCTGCTTCGAGGCGTTGCGGACGTCCAGGCGGAGGATGGAGCCCAGGAGCGTGCCGGGGTTCTGGCCATTGCCCTGCGGGTCGCCGCCGCTGCCGCCGTCGCCCAGGCCGAGGTACAGCATCCCGTCCGGCCCGAAGCGGATCGCCCCGCCGTTGTGGTTTGCGAACGGCTGGGGGATGTCCAGGATCACGAGTTCACTCAGCGGGTCGAAGACGCCCTGCTCGTCCCGGGTGAATCGGGAGAGCACCGTCCGCCGGGGGTCGGCGGCGGAGTAGTAGGCCCACAGGTGATCGGTGCTGGAGTCCGGGTCGGGCTGCGCGGAGAGGAGCCCCTCCTCGTTCCCGCGGGTGCTGACGCGGTCGCTGAGGTCGAGGGCTGGCGTCGCCTCGCCGTCCGCGATGCGGTAGATGATGCCGCCCTGGTCGACGACGTGATACGCGGGGTCGTCCGCAAGGACGAACACGTCCACCGGGCGCTCCAGCACGACTTCCGGTTCCACGGCTTCGAGGGCGACTGGGCGCGGGTCGGCGGAGGGCGGGCCACCCGGGGTCCCCGTGGCCGTTGGGGTCGCGCTGGCCGTCTCTGTGGCGGTAGGGGATGTCTCGGGAGAGCCGGTCGGCGCTGCCGTCGCTACTGCGGTCGCGGATGCCGTGGCGTCGCCGTCACTGCCGCCGTCACTGCCGCCGTTACAGGCGAGGGCGACCAGGCCAACCCCGAGGGCCGCGGCGAAGGTGAGCAGGGATCGAGCGCGCATGGTCAGCCTTCCGGTGCAGGAGCACCTTCGATGCTACCAGCCGTCCTCGGTGGACCTGGACGCGACGGAGCCGCGCTAGCGGGTCGCGTCGCCCCGGCGGTACTCCTCGGTGATGTCGTCCAGGCGCTGCTTCACGTCTACGGAGAGCGGCTGGTTGACGGCCGACAGCGAGTCGTGGAGTTGCTCCGGGCGGCTCGCGCCGATGATCGGGGCGGTGATCGCGGGGTTCGCGAGCACCCAGGCGATCGCCATCTGCGTCATCGGCAGGCCGGCCTCGTCCGCGACCAGACGGATGTCCTCCACCGTCTCGAACTCGCGGTCGTGCCAGTAGCGCTGGCGGTACAGGGCGCCGGCGTTCTGGATGGTGAAGCGGGAGCCCTCCATGGGGCCGTCTTCTGGCGAGTGCTTGCCCGTCAGCAGGCCGCCCGCCAGCGGGTTGTACGGGATCACGCCGATGCCCTCTTCCTGGCACAGCGGCAGGAGTTCGCGCTCGAACTCCCGGAAGAGCAGGTTGTAGCGCGGCTGCACGCTGTCGAAGCGCGCCACCCCCAGGACCTCGGAGCGCCCGATCGCCCGCGCGAGGCGGAACGCGAGCCAGTTGGAGACGCCGATGTAGCGCACCTTGCCGGAGCGGATCACGTCTTCGAGCGCCCGGAGCGTCTCGTCGATCGGCGTGTGCGGGTCGAACCCGTGCAACTGGTACAGGTCGATGTAGTCGGTCTGGAGCCGCTCCAGCGAGGCGTCGACCGCCTCGATGATGTGCTTGCGCGACGCGCCCTGCTGCCAGCGCTGATTGCCGGTCGCGCCGAAACACTTGGTCGCGACGATGAACTGGTCGCGCTTGCCGCGCATCCAGCGTCCGATGATCTCCTCGGTCCGCCCGGCGTACTCCACGCCCCCACCGAGGGGGTAGACATCCGCCGTGTCCAGGAAGGTGATGCCACCCTCCGCGGCGCGGTTGAGGATCGCGACGGAGGTGCTCTCGTCGCTCTGGAGGCCGAAGGTCATCGTCCCCAGGCAGAGCCGCGAGACCCACAGCCCCGTCTTGCCCAGTCGCACGTGCTCCATCGGTCGCTCCCCCATCCGCGTGCGCTGCCCTGCTTGCTGCTGGGCGCGCGCATCGAGAGTAGCAGGGCGACCCGGAAGGGCTGCCGGCGCTCAGCGCGCCCGGTGTGCCTCGGCGTGGCGGCCGTCGGCGAGCGCCACGAGCACGCGCATCGTGATGGCGCCGGCGAGCGTGGCGCCGGTCAGGATGTACAGCCACTGGGCGGCGACGCTCGCGGTACTGGTGCCGGACGTGATGCCGTGCAGCATCCCCAGCACCATCACCCCGAACGCCAGCGCGTGGATGGCGCGCCAGGCGCCGTAGGGGACGTGCTTCCGCAGCCAGGACGAGGCGGCGATGACGACGAGCCCGACGAACGCGACCGTGCCGAGGGCGACCGGGCCGGTCAGCGTCGCCGACGCGAACGGGACGACGGCGGCCCAGGCGCTGACGCCGGACTCCGCGTGCCCGACGACGGTCACCACATGCACCACGGAGGCGACGACCGCCGAGAGCGTCCACTGCTGGTGCAGGTCCATCACGGCCTTCTTCGAGAGCAGCCCGCCGGCACCCTTCGAGGAGATCAGCACGCCGAAGAGGACGGACAGCGCCAGCGCGCCATAGGCGACGAAGCCGGAGGCCCGGCTCGCCCACCAGAGGACTGGCTGCTCCGCGTGCGCCGCGGCATCCCACAGCGACAGCATCATCGTCGTCGCGAGCGCACCCATGGAGGCGAACAGCAGCGCCCGCAGCGGCGCCGGTAGCGACATCGTGTTCATGCGATCCACCGATCCATTCCTGGGGTCATCTCCCAGCGTCCATGAATCTCCACCATTGCTTTGCCGCCGGACGCATTGACCGCCGCGAGCCCACGCGCCGGCTGCGCGATCACCGCGGTGGCGAGGATGTCCGCGGTCATCGTGTCCGTCGCGAGCACCACGGCCGTCGTGACCTCCCCGGTGGCGGGGCGGCCCGACGCGGGGTTGATGATGTGGTGCGCCTCGCCGGCGTCGCGTGTCCACCGACGCTTGCCGGTGGAAGAGGTGCAGACCGCGGCGTCCTGCAGCCGGACGGCCAGGCCATCGCCCACGCCCACGATCCAGGGCGCGCCGTCCGCCATCTGTCCCGCGGCGCGGATGTCGCCGCCGCCATCGACCAGCCAGGAGGTTGCCCCGGCGCCGGTCAGCCAGGCGCCCACCCGGTCCACCGTCCATCCCTTGGCAATGCCGCCGAGGTCGATCGTGCCGGTCCCGCGCAGGGTCACCGTATCTCCGTCGACGCTGATCTCCAGGCGCGGTGCTTCCGGGCGGGAGGCGAGGGCCTGCGACGCCGGGTGCGCCTCGATCAGCTCGAACGTCCGGTCGTACCCGGCTGCCACCAGGGCATCGGCCACACAGATGTCGAAGGCCCCGCCCGTCTGCTCGTGTGCGGACAGCGCGCGTCGCGTGACCTCTGCCAGCCACGGGTCGGTGGCGGTCCGATCGCGGTTGAGCCAGCTCAGGGCGGAGTCTGGGAGGAAGCGTGACAGCCGCCGTTCCGCGTCGCGGACCAGCGCTTCGGCAGCGGCCAGGTCACCCCGGTCGGAGGTGATCCACCAGTCCGTGTTCATCGCGCGGAACTCGTGCGTGGTCATGACGCCCTCGATTGCCTCGTGACGATCACCCGGCGCGGAACCGGTGCGGGGGTCGGGATGAGGTTGGCGGCGCCGACCGCGTCGGCGGAGGCCACGGCCGGGCTGACCGCCGGGGTAACTGGCGCCACCGGCGCTGCCGGGACGGCGGCGAAGGTCGTCCCGTCATCCTCGGCCGGTCCGGGCGAGGCAATGCCCAGCCATGACGCGGCCAGCATGGCGGCGGAGCCGGCCACCACCGACAGGTTCACCAGCAGCCGTCGTTCCTTCGCCGGGCGGGCGTTAGTCGTCATCGTCGTGCTCCCGACCGTCGCGGTGCTCGCGCTCCTCGTGGTCATCGTCTTCGTGGTATTCGTCGTCGTCATCGTGGTCGTCATCGTGGTCGTCATCGTGGCCGCGGGCGGAAGCGGGCGCGTCCACATAGACGTACTCCACCTGCTCGCCGGTCGCGGTCTGGACGACCTCTGAGCGCGCGGCCCCGGATGCGATTGCCGCGTCCACCGCGGCGGGGTCGACGCTGGCCGCCTCGGCGGCCGTGAACAGGGTGGCGTCCTGCTCGTTGCCCCCACCGAGGCCCACCGTGGAGCCAGCGATGACGATGACGGCCGCGGCCACGGCGGCTCCAGCGAGGCTGTATGCGAGTGCGATTGATCTGGCCATCAGGGCCTCCTTTGCTTCGAAGCCATCCTCCCGCCGCGGGCTTCGGCGTCTCTGTGAGCCAGATGTGAGTTCTCACAGGAAGTCGCACAGGCGACTCACAGAATGCGGGGGTACGCTCCGGGCATGAGGCTTCTCGTTGCGGAAGACGACCAGCGCCTGGCGCGCATCATCAAGCGCGGGCTGGAGGGCGAAGGCCACGTCGTTGACGTCGTCGAGGACGGCGAGGCGGCGGTCGCCGGCGGCGCCGACCCCGACTACGACGTGCTGGTACTGGACGTGATGATGCCCCGCCTCGACGGGTTCGAGGTCGTGCGGCGCCTCCGCGACCAGCATGTGAGCACCCCCGTGCTGATGCTCACCGCCCGGGGCGAAACGGAAGACCGCGTGCGCGGCCTGGACAGCGGCGCAGACGACTACCTGGTGAAGCCGTTCGCTTTCGAGGAGTTGTCCGCGCGCCTGCGCGCGCTCGGCCGGCGCAGCACCGCGCGCCACCCGGTGCTGACCGCAGGGGAGGTCGAGATGGACCTCGTGAAGCACGAGGTACGCGCGCGCAACGTCGCCGTCGACCTTTCGCCCACGGAATTCCGCCTGCTGGAGACGCTGATGCGGAACGCGGGCCGGGTGCTCACCCGCCAGAGCCTCCTGTCCCGCGTCTGGGGGTACGACGACGAGCCGGAGGCGAACGCCGTCGACCTGTACGTCCACTACCTCCGACGCAAACTGGGCGACGCCGCCGTCATCACGACCGTCCGAGGTGTGGGCTACCGGCTTGAGGCGGACGGCCCGGCGCCGTGATCCGCCGTGCGCGGCTGCGCCTCACCCTGACCTATGCCGCGATCTTCGTGGCGATGCTGGTGCTGCTCGGGAGCGTCGCGTACGTCTCCATGCGCCGCAGCCTGGGCGATGAGATCGACCGTGGCGTCAGCACCGTGGTCGCGGCCTGGCAGTCGACGGCGCCGCCGCTGGAGCGGCTCGACCCGCTCGACCTCGACCGGGAGTACGACAGCGAGACCGCGGGTGTGTTCCTGCTGGTGTTCCGCGCCGACGGCGCGCTCCTGGCCAATCCGAACGAGGTGGAGGCGGAGGACTTCGCGGAGGACGACCTGCTGGAGCGCGCGCTGCGCGGCGAGTCGGCCTGGTTCACGGTGAAGGAGCACGGCGACCGCTTCCGCGTCCTTGTGGCGCCCGTCTGGCATCGCGGCATCGAGGGCGGGGAGATCGAGGGCGTCGTGGTCGGGGGACGCGGGCTCGAGTCGTACGACCGCCAGTTGCAGTCGCTGCTCGTGGTGCTCGGCTCGGTCGGCCTCGGGGGGGCGGTGCTGGCGCTGGTCGGTGGTTACGTCCTTGCCGGGCGCGCGCTCCAGCCCATCGCCATCGCCTACGACCGCCAGCGCGCCTTCGTCAGCGACGCTTCCCACGAACTGCGCTCGCCGCTCGCCGTCATCCGCGCCGGCACGGACGTGCTGCTGCGCGACCCCCTCTCCGACGATCAACGGAGCGCCGTCGAAGACCTCCGCGACACCGCCGTGGAGGCGTCCGCGCTCGTCGACGACCTGCTGGAACTCGCGCGCCTGGAGCGGGCGCCGGGTGCCCCTCACGATGCTCGCACCGACATGGCTGCCGTCGCCGACGGAGTGCTGGCGCAGATGCGCCCGCTGCTGGAGGCGCACGCCTCCGAGGCGACACGACGCGGCCCCTCGGTCCTCGCCCGCACCACGGACGCGGATGCGCGGCGGGTGCTCCGCGCGCTCGTCGAGAACGCCATCGTGCATACTCCTGCGGGCACCTCGATCGAGGTCGAGACGGCCGAGGATGCGGGCAACGCCGTGCTCCGGGTGCTCGACCGCGGCCCGGGCGTGCCCTCGGAGGCGCTGGAGACGGTCTTCGACCGCTTCACCCGCGTCGACACGGCACGGACGCCCAGCGGCGGCCACTCCGGCCTCGGGCTGGCGATCGTTGCCGGCCACGTCCGTGCCAACGGCGGCACGATCATCGCGCGGAACCGCGTCGGCGGGGGCTTCGAGGTCGAGGTGCGGCTGCCGGTCGCCCGCTAGCGACTCAGCCCGCGGCGCGGCCCAGCGCCAGCCCGGCGACCGCGGCGG
>PHBR01000066.1:16254-25580 GCA_002840675.1 Chloroflexi bacterium HGW-Chloroflexi-9 | reverse complement strand
CGCCCTCCTCGGTGCGTTGCTCCCGCTGTTCGTGATCCATCGCCGCGTGTCCCGGCGTTCCGCCGCGCTGAACGCGCAGGTCGTGGAGACGCTGGAGGTGGTCGCCTCCTCGCTCCGTTCCGGCTTCGGCTTCACGCAGAGCCTGGACCTGGCCGCGCGCGAGCAGCCGGAGCCGATCAGCGGGGAACTGCTGCAGGCGATCCACGAGGTGAACCTGGGCGCCTCCACGGATGAGGCTCTCCAGCGCCTCGTCGACCGCACCGGCGACGCCGACCTGGCGCTGGCCGTCAACGCGGTGGTGATCCAGCGCCGCGTCGGCGGCGACCTGTCGGAGGTGCTCGGCAACATCGCGCACATGATCCGTGAACGCATCCGCATCCGCGGGGAGATCAAGACGCTCACCGCGCAAGCGCGGATGTCTGCGTGGATTATCGGCCTGCTCCCGATCGCCCTCGCGGCGGTGCTCACGCTGATGCAGCCGGACCAGATGCGCGTCCTGACCGATGATCCCCTTGGCCGCGTCGTCGTGCTGGTCGGGGGTGGGCTGCAGATCGTCGGCTTCATGGCCGTCCAGCGCGTCGCCGCGATCGAGTACTAGCGAGGAGAGACCGCGATGGAACTGATCGCCGCGATCTGCTTCGCCGCCGCGCTGTTCGTGGGCGCTCGCGCCGTCCTGGTGCACGCGCCGTCCGCGACGCGCGCTCGCCTCGACCGCATCGCGCAGGGGGACGGCACACGCGAGGTGCTGCCGGACGTGCAGCAGCGTGTGGTCCAGCCGCTGGCGCGCGGCATCGGCCGTGCCGCCAGCGCGCTCCTCCCGGAACACACGGGGCGCTGGCTGGAGGAGGAGATCGCCGCGGGGGGCATGGACTTCCGCCCGGGCACCTTCGTCATGGTCACCGCGGGCTCCACGCTGCTCATGGGAGGCTCGATCGCGTTGATGGTGCTGTCCTCGCCCCGCGTCCCACCGGGGCTCGGCTCGCTGCTGGCGCTCGCTTCGGTCGGCCTCGGGCTGGTCGGGCCGGTCGTGTGGCTTCGAGGCCGGGTGGCGCGCCGCCAGGCGGAGATGCAGCGTGCGCTCCCGGACACGCTGGACCTGATCGTCGTGTCGGTCGAGGCGGGCCTGGGCTTCGACGCGGCGGTGGCGCGCATCACCGATCAGTCGGACGGCCCGCTGGCGGAGGAACTGCGGCGCGTGCTGGCGGACATGAGCCTCGGCATGTCGCGCCGTGACGCGCTCCAGGCGATGGCGCTGCGGGCGAGGGCATCCGGTGTCTCCTCGCTGGTGACGGCGATCCTGCAGGCGGAGCGCACCGGCATGAGCATCGGAGGCGTGCTGCGCTCACAGGCGACACACGTGCGCACCCTGCGCCGTCAGCGCGCCGAGGAAGCGGCGATGAAGGCGCCCCTGAAGATGCTGTTCCCGCTGATGTTCTTCATCTTCCCCTCGCTCTTCATCGTGGTCCTGGGCCCCCCCGTTCTGAACCTGATGCGCACGATGGGAGGGAACTGATGGGCGGGGCGCGCTACGCGAGGAACGCGACGCTCACGGCCGTGGTTGCGCGCACCGGCGAGCCGGTCGCCAGCCGGGTGCAGGCCGCACGAGGCCCGATCGGCCGCCTGCGCGGGCTGCTCGGCCGGGACGGCCTGCCGTTGGGCTCGGCGCTCCTCATCGACCCGTGCAACGGCGTGCACACCGCCGGGATGCGGTTCGCGATCGACCTGCTGTTCCTGGATCGTGCCGGACGCGTCGTGCGCATGGCGCACGAGGTGCCACCGTGGCGCTTCATCCCGTTCGTGCGGCGTGCTTCGCGCGTGCTCGAACTTCCCGCCGGCACGCTGGTGGCGTCGGAGGTCGAGGTCGGCGATGTCGTGGCGATCGATGCGGTCGGGACGCGCTCGTGACGGCACTCCTGCTGCTCCCGGCGTGGCTGGCGGCGGGGATCGACCTCCGCACGCGGCGCATCCCGAACTGGGTGACGGGGACGGGGCTGTTGCTGGCGCTCGTGGTGGCCGCGATGGCGGGCACACTCGGCTCGGCGGCGATCGGTGCCGGTGTCTGCCTAGCGATCGGCCTCGTGCTCGCCTCGTTCGCGCGGGGCGCCTTCGGCGGCGGCGACGTGAAGTTGATGGCGTACGGCGGCGCCGCCACCGGAATCGCCGGGGTGCCGGCGTTCCTGTTCTGGATGAGCCTGGCCGGCGGGCTGCTGGCGCTCGGCGCGCTCGCGCTGCTGCGCCGGCGTCACCTCACGATCCCGTACGGCCCCGCGATCGCGGCCGGCGTGAGCGCGACGCTGCTGCTCGCCTGAGGCGTACGGCCTCAGGCGTCTTCGCTCTCCTCGGGCGCGTCGGTCGCGCGGTGGTCGCGTGCGCGTTCCACGCTCAGGTATCGCCGCCGCCCGCCGTCTTCCGGCTGCTCGGTCAGCGGCGTGTCGTTCGCGGCACGCACCATGCGGTCGGAGTACGAGGAGAGGATGTGGGGCGTGAAGCCCTGGATCTCCTGCATCTGGTGGATGGAGTGCTTCATCATCCGCAACTGGAACGGGTCCTGGCGCGCCACCCGTTCCGCGTAGGCCATTGTCTCCGCCTCGAGGTGGTCGGCCGGGAACACGTCGGAGACGAAGCCCCACTCCATCGCCTCGCGCGCGCCGATGAAGCGGTTGTCGTACATCAGGTACGAGGCACGCCGCGCGCCGATGTCCCACGGTACGGAGAAGTAGGCGAAGTTGGTGGGGAGGAACTGCGCGTCCTCAGCGGCCAGGATGACGTCCATCGCGGAGGCGAGCATCCAGCCGGCGTAGATGCAGTGCCCCTGAACCATGGCGATTGTCGGCTTTGGGATCGCACGCCAGCGGAGGTGCGGGTCCACGTCCATCGCCCGCGTGCGCGGGTACCGCTGGCCCATGCTCTCGCCCTGGCGTTGCGCCCGCATCTCGGCCGCGTCCGGGGACCCGAGGTCGTGGCCGGATGAGAACGAGGGCCCGTCGCCGCGGAGGACAATGACGCGCACCTCTGGGTCTGCCTCGGCTTCGATGAAGGCGCTATCGAGCGCCTCGATCATCTGGCGGCTGAGGGCGTTTCGGTATCGTTCGCGCGCCATGCTGATGACGGCCACACGCCCGTCCAGGCGGGTCTCGTATCGGACGCGCGGCTCGTCGACCATTCGGGGGCTCCTCCGCTGGGGGTATGCGCTCGCGCGCACTGTACCCGTCCGGGTGGAGCCCTACCGCGAGATGACCACCGGCGTTCCGTCCGGCAGTCCGTCCGGGTAGAGCGCGATGAACGAGGCGTTCACGAACGGCGGTGCACCGACGATGTAGACCACCCAGCGCCCGCCCACCGTGGTCCAGAGCGAATCGCCGGTCTGCAGCGCCGCCTCCAGCGTCGTGTAGTCACCGCCGCCCCAGACCGTCAGCGTCACACCCGAGGTGATCGGGGGGCCGCTGAACTCTCCGTGGTCTGCCTGGTACAGCAACGTGGAGAGCGGCGTGCTGGACGGCGAGTCGGCGAAGTTGCTGTCGCCCAGCCGCACGGCCGTCAGGAGGCAGGTGCCGCCCACGTCGGTCACGGTCACCGTCGCGCCCTGAACCGTGCAGCCTGTCGAGCCCCCGTCACTGAAGACGTAGGCCCCGGTGCCGTTGCCGCCGGTCGCAGTCACGATGCCCGTCGCCGTGCCCGTTTCGTCGACCGCCAGGATCACCGGGCCGGTGACCACCACCGGCGTTGGCTGCTCGGCACGGTGGAGCGTCACGGTAAACAGGGCGCTCGAGGCTGAGGCCAGGTAGTTCTGGTCGGCGTCGCGGATGACGGTGATCGCGCAGGTGCCGTCGGGGTCGGTGACGGTGACCGTGGTGCCGCTGACCAAGCAGCCCGTGGACGCGCCTGCGTCGAAGATGAACGCGCCGGTGCCGGTGCCGCCGGAGGCGGTGGCGGTGCCTGGGTTGCCGACGGAGATGTCGCCGGGCCCGGTCACGGTCGCGACGGACTGGTCGCCCGCGCCGCCAGCCGGCGGGGCCTGGACGGCCTTGTCGAGGCGGACGGCGAAGGCGGCGCTGGACGCGGACTCCTCGTAGTCCGCGTCACCGAGGCGCAGTGCGGTCAGCACGCAGGTGCCGCTGCCGTTGTTCACGGTGATGGTCGTGCCGGTGATGGTGCACCCCGTCGAAGCGCCGTGGCTGAAGACGTAGGCCCCCGTCCCGCTGCCGCCCGAGGCGACCGCGGTGCCCGTCCCGCCGTACGGAATGTTCACCGGGGCGGTGACCGTCACTACCGCCTGCTCACTCCTGCGGAGGTCCACCGTGAAGGGAGTGCTCGACGTGGAGACGGCGTAGGTGGCGTCGCCCAGGCGGACGGCGGTCAGCACGCAGGTGCCGTCAGCATCGGTGACGGTCACGCTGGTGCTGGCGACCGTGCAGCCGGTGGAGGCCCCGTGGCTGAAGAGGTAGCCGCCCGTGCCGTCACCACCGGTGGCGGTGGCTGTGCCGGTGGTGCCGAAGCTCACGCTCGCCGGGCCCGTCACCACGACGACCGTGGTCTGCGCCTGGCGGAGGAGGGTGACCGTGAACGCGGCGCTCGAGGCGGAGACCAGGTAGTTGGTGTCGGCGGCGCGCGTCGCCGTGAGCGAACACGTGCCGTCGGCGTCGGTGACGGTGACGGTCGTGCCGCTGACTGTGCAACCGGTGGAGGCACCGGCGCTGAAGACGTAGGCCCCCGTGCCGCTGCCGCCCGAGGCGTTGGCGGTGCCGGGGGTGCCGGTCGTGACGCTGCTCGGGGCGGTAACGGTGACGGCCGCCTGGTTCGCCTTCGCGAGGGTGACCGTGAACGGCGCGCTCGCCGCCGAGGCGTTGTAGTTGGTGTCCGTGGCTCGCGTCACGGTCAGCGTGCAGGTGCCGCTGGCGTTGGTGACGGTCACGGTGTCGCCGATGACGGTGCATCCGGTCGAGGCACCGTGGCTGAAGGTGAACTCGCCCGTGCCCTCGCCGCCCGAGGCCGAGGCGGTGCCCGTCGAGCCGAACGTGACGCTCACCGGGCCGGTCACCGTCGGCGCCGCCTGGTTCGCCTTCACGAGGGTGACGGTGAAGCCGGCGCTGGCAGGCGAGGCGTTGTAGTTGGCATCGCCAGCGCGGGTCGCAGTAAGGGCGCAGGTGCCGCTGGCGTCGGTGACGGTGACGGTCGTGCCGCTGACCGTGCAGCCGGTGGAGGCGCCGTGGCTGAAGACGTATGCGCCGCTGCCGTCGCCGCCGGTGACGGTGGCAGTGCCGGTTGCGCCGAAGGTGACGCTCGCCGGGCCGGTCACCACGACGGGCGTCGTCTGCGCCTGGCGGAGGAGGGTGACCGTGAACGGCGCGCTCGAGGCGGACGCCAGGTAGTTGGTGTCGGCGGCCCGCGTCGCCGTGAGGGCACACATGCCGTCGGCATCGGTGACGGTCACGGTGGTGCCGACCACTGAGCAGCCAGTGGATGCGCCGGCGCTGAACGAGTAGGCGCCTGTGCCGCTGCCGCCCGAGGCTGCCGCGGTGCCGGGGGTGCCGGTCGTGACGCTGCTCGGGGCGGTGACGGTGACCGCCGCCTGGTTCGCCTTCGTGAGGGTGACGGTGAAGGGGACGCTCGCAGCCGAGGCGTTGTAGTTGTCGTCGGCCGCGCGGGTCACGGTGAGTGCACATGTGCCGGTGGCGTCGGTGACCGTGACGGTCGTGCCGCTGACCGAGCAGCCGGTGGAGGCGCCGGCGCTGAAGACGTAGGCACCGGTGCCCTGGCCGCCCGAGGCCGTGGCGGTACCCGTCGAGCCGAACGTGACGCTCGCGGGGCCGGTCACAGCCGGCGCGGACTGGTCCGCCTTCACGAGGGTGACCGTGAACGGGGCGCTCGCGGCTGAGGCGTTGTAGGTGGCATCGGCAGCGCGGGTCGCCGTCAGAGAACAGGTGCCACTGGCGTCGGTGACTGTGACGGTCGTGCCGCTGACCGTGCAGCCGGTCGAGGCGCCGTGGCTGAAGACGTACGCGCCGGTGCTGTCGCCGCCGCTCGCCGTGGCAGTACCGGTCGCGCCGAAGGTCACGCTCGCGGGTGCCGTCACCACGACGGGCGTCGTCTGTGCCGCCTTCGCGACGACCGCGGTCTGGGCGGAGTCCGCCGGAGCGGATGCGCCGTTGGCGTTGCTCGCGATCACGCGCACGCGGAGCGTGGCGCCGAGGTCATCCGCGACGACCAGGTAGGTGCTGGCGGTCGCGCCGGCGATGCTGGCGCAGTTGGCGCCCGCCGCGTCGCAGCGGAGCCACTGGTAGGCGTACGAACTCGGACTGCCGCTCCAGGTCCCCGTCGTCGCGCTGAGGGTCTGGAGCAGGGCGGCGGTGCCGCTGATGCTCGGCAGCACGCTGTTCACCGGCGGCGCCACATAGGTGTACTGGTTCCCGGCGCCGGTCGCGCTCTGGCCGCCAGGGGTGGTCACGCGTACGTTCACCGTGCCGGCAGCTCCAGCCGGTGCCGTCGCGGTGATCTGAGTAGGGGAGTCAACCACGAAGGTCGCCGCCCCAGCGCCGAAATTCACCGCCGTCGCGCCGGTGAAGTTCGTCCCGGTCAGCACCACCGAGGTCCCACCAGCGGTTGGGCCGGTGGCGGGAGTCAGGCCCGTCACCGTAGGGGCTGGCGGGCTGTAGGTGATGACCGCCCCCAGAGCAAAGATTCGGAGTTCATCGGTCGAGGTGCTTCGGGCGCCGATCTCCAGGTCGGTGGCTGCGCCCTTGGTGATACTGAACCCGAGATGGGTCTGCGTCTGATGGTCAGTGGTGACGCAATCCGCCGGGGCGCCGGTGTACTCGGTTGTGACGCCGTCCACCCTCACCAGCGACCGGAAGGCGGGCTCGGCGAAGCCGGAGCACCTGAAGGAGATGGCGACCGCGGTGATCAGCGACCCGTCCGGGACGCCCGAGAGGTCGAGGTCGAACGTAATGTCGATGCCAATCTCACTGGCCTTCCGGATGTAGGTGGTGAAGGTCGGGGGGAGGGAAGGGTCCTCGACCCGGTCGAAGCAATTGGTGCCGTTGGGGCTGCACTGGGTTAGGGAATCGTTGTGCCATCCGATACCTGCGAGCCCGCCGTTCTTGACCGGGACCAGCGTGCCGGTGGCCGCGCTGTCCGCGCGCCCGACGATGGCCAGCGCGAGCGCCAGCACGGAGAGCACGACGGTGACGCGGAGGAACGCGAGCGTCCCGCGTCGGCTGGCAAGGTGGGGCATTCGGATCTTCTCTCGCGCGCCAGCCAGAGGCTGACAGGCCCCGGTTCGCGGACTCGACGGGCCTCGTTCCAGCCAACCGGAGCAGAACCGGCGTTACACCCGCGTGACGCGAGGGTGGGCTATCGGGAGATGATCACCGGCGTTCCGTCCGGCAGTCCGTCCGGGTAGAGCGCGATGAACGAGGCGTTCACGAACGGCGGTGCGCCGACGATGTAGACCACCCAGCGCCCGCCGAAGGTGATCCAGATCGAATCACCGACGGTGAGCGCCGCGTCCAGCATGGCGTAGTCACCACCGCCCCAGATCGTCAGTGTCACTGCGCCGGCGGTCGGGTTCGGAATCGGGCTGAACTGCCCGAGCGGCGGTTGATACAGGACGCTGACGAGGCCGAAGTGGGTGACCAGTGTGGTGATCGTGAGCGACCCGTCGACGCCGACCATGATCGTCGAGGGCGTAGTTGCCCACTCTGACCCGTCCCAGAGAGCCAGCGACAGCGTGGATGGCGTCGCGCCAGCGGGCACAGACGACGCCTCGAGTCGCAAGCTCAGGGTCGCCGGCGGCGCGAACTCGGCCGTGATCTCGGTGCCCGACGCGGAGAGCGCTTCCACATGGAACGCGGCCAGCAGGTCTACGCCGTCCGGTGGGGGTGCGCCCTCAGACAACGCTGCGAGGTTGGCCGCGGCGCCCACCCGGATGGTCGTCCCCGCAGGGAACGCTCCTGCCGGGACGTTGACCGTCACCGTTCCCTGCGTCGATGTCGACGAGACACTCGTCGTCCCGGTCAGCGAGGTCAGCTTTGATTCAACGTCGATCAGCGCGACCAGCCCGATGATGCCCTGTTCCAGGACGAACTCGGGCGCCGGTGCCGGCGCTGGAGTTGGAGTGCCGCCACCGCCCGTCCCCGGAACGCCTCCACCGGCGGCCCCGCTCAGCGTCACGACAAAGGCGGTGCTGAGCGGTGAGGGGTTGTAGTTGTCATCGCCGGCGCGGCCAGCGGTGAGTGCGCAGGTGCCGCTGGCGCTGATCACCGTGACGGTCGTGCCGCTGACCGAACAGCCGGTGGAGGCGCCGGCGCTGAAGACGTAGCCCCCTGTGCCCTGTCCGCCCGAGGCCGAGGCGGTCCCCGTCGTGCCGACGGTCACGCTCGCGGGCCCGGTCACGATGGGGGCCGTCTGGTTCGCTTTAGCCAGGCTCACCGTGAAGTCGGGGCTGGAGGCTGACACGTTGTAGGTGGCGTCGCCGAGGCGGATGGCGATGAGCACGCAGGTGCCTGAGGCGTTGGTGACGGTGACGGTCGTGCCGGTGATGGTGCAGCCGGTGGAAGTGCCGTGGCCAAAGAGGTAGGCGCCCGTGCCGTTGCCACCGGTGGCGGTGGCGGTGCCGGTGGCGCCGAAGGTCAGGTCCACCGGGCCGGTCACGACGACCGCAGTGGTCTGCGACTCGCGCAGCAGGGTCACCGCGAACGGCGCGCTCGCCGCCGAGACCAGGTAGTTGCCATCGGCGGCGCGCGTTGCGGTGATGGTACAGGTGCCGTTGGCATCGGTCACGATCACGGTCGTGACGCTGACCGAGCAGCCGGTGGAGGCGCCGGCGCTGAAGACGTAGGCGCCGGTGCCGCTGCCGCCGGAGGCCACGGCGGTGCGAGGGGTGGCGGTGGAGACGGTACTCGGAGCGATGACGGTGACCGCCGCCTGGTTCGCCTTCACGAGCGTCACGGTGAAGGCGGGGCTGGCGGGTGATGAGTTGTAGTTGGTGTCGCCAAGGCGGACCGCGGTCAGTGCACAGGTGCCGCTGGCGTTGGTCACGGTGACGGTGGTGCCGGCCACGGAGCAGCCGGTGGAGGCGCCGGTGCTGAAGATGTAGGCGCCGGTCCCGCTGCCGCCTGAGGCGGTCGCCACGCCGGTGGTGCCGAAGGTCACGCTGGTGGGCCCGGTCACGGTCGGTGTGAGTTGGTTCGCTCTATGGAGGTTGACCGTGAAGTCGGCACTCGACGCTGACTGCTCGTAGATGGCGTCGCTGAGGCGGACGGCGGTGAGCACGCACGTGCCGGCGGCGGCGGTCACTGTCACCGTCGTGCCGCTGACGGCGCATCCGG
>PHBR01000066.1:0-16147 GCA_002840675.1 Chloroflexi bacterium HGW-Chloroflexi-9 | reverse complement strand
CGTGGCTGAAGACGTAGGCGCCGGTGCCGCTGCCGCCCGAGGCGGTGGCGGTGCCGGGAGTGGCTGTCGAGACGGTGCTCGGGCCGGTGACGGTGACCGCCGCCTGGCTCGCCTTCACGAGCGTCACGGTGAAGGCGCCGCTGGCGGGCGAGGAGTTGTAGTTGTTGTCGCCCAGGCGCACGGCGGTCAGTGCACACGTACGGCTCGCGTTCGTCACGGTGACGGTGGTCCCGCTGACGGTGCAGCCGAGCGAGGTGCCGTGGCTAAATACGTAGGCGCCGGTGCCGCTGCCGCCCGAGGCAGCGGCGGTCCCGGTCGTGCCGTAGGTAAGGCTCACCGGCCCGGTCACTTCCGGCGCCAGTTGGTTCGCCTTGATGCCGCCCACCGTGAAGTCGGCGCTCGCCGCCGACTGCTCGTAGGTGGCGTCGCCGAGGCGGAGGGCGGTGAGCACGCAGGTGCCCTCGGCGTCCGTCAAGGTGACGGTGGTGCCAGCGACCGTGCAGCCGGTGGAGGCGCCGTGGCTGAACACGTAAGCGCCGGTGCCGTTGCCGCCGGTGGCCGTGGCGGTGCCCGGCGTGCCGAAGACCACCTCCACGGGGCCGGTCACCACCACCGCCGTGGTCTGTGGCCCGCGCAGCAGGGTGACCGTGAATGCGGCGCTGGAGGCCGAGACCAGGTAGTTGTCGTCGGCGGCGCGGGTCGCGGTCAGGGCACACGTGGCTGAAGACGTAGGCGCCGGTGCCGCTGCCGCCCGAGGCGGTGGCGGTGCCGGGAGTGGCTGTCGAGACGGTGCTCGGGCCGGTGACGGTGACCGTCGCCTGGTTCGCCTTCACGAGCGTCACCGTGAACGGAGCGCTGGCGGGCGATGAGTTGTAGTTGTTGTCGCCGAGGCGGACCGCGGTCAGTGCGCACGTACGGCTCGCGTTCGTCACGGTGACGGTGGTCCCGCTGACGGTGCAGCCGAGCGAGGCGCCGACGCCGAAGACGTAGGCGCCGGTGCCGCTGCCGCCCGAGGCAGCCGCGGTCCTCGTGGTGCCGAACGTGACGCTGGCCGGTGCGGTCACGGTCGGGGCAGTTTGGTTCGCCTTGCCGAGTTCGACCGTGAAGTCGGCGCTCGCCGCCGACTGCTCGTAGGTGGCGTCGCCGAGGCGGATGGCGGTGAGCACGCACGTGCCGGAGGCGTTGGTGACGGTGACGGTCGTGCCGCTGATGGTGCATCCCGTGGAGGCGCCGTGGCTGAAGACGTAGGCCCCGGTCCCGTCGCCGCCGGTGGCGGTGGCGGTGGCGGTCTCGCCGAAGTGCACGCTCACGGGGGCGGACACCACCACCACGGTGGTCTGTGCCCGTTTCACTACCTGGGTGGCTGCCGAACGTGCAGGGGTAGAGCTGCCTCCGGCGTTGATGGCGATGACGTCCGTACGGATCGTGCTGCCCACGTCGGCGACGGTGAGGAGATACGTGTTCTGATTCGCCCCGATGTTCGTACAGGCGGCGCCCGCGCTGTCACATCGGAGCCATTGGTATGTGTACCAGACGGGGGAGTTCGTCCATGTCCCGGTCGAGGATGTGAGCGTCTCGTCCAGCAGCGCGTTGCCACTGATCGCAGGCGGGGCCGTGTTCGTCGGCGCTGGCGGCGTGTAGGTGATCGTCGCGGAGAGCGCGGTGATCCTGACTGCTCGGTTCTGGGTGCTCCTGATCCCGATCTCGAGATCGGTGTCGGCGCCCTTCGTGATGCTGAGCCCGGTGTGGTTCTGCGTGAAGGGGCTGCCCCCCGCCGTGTTCGGGCAGGTCACGTTTGTCCCGGATGCGGTGGCGACGCCCCCGACCCTCCGGAGGCTCTGGACCGTTGAGGTGTTGTTACCAACGGCTCCGCTGCATGTGAACGTGACCGAGATCCCGGTGATCACCGACGTATTGGGGATGCCCGAGAGGTCGAGGTCGAATGTGATGTCGAGGCCCGAGGCCTCGAGGCCCTTCCGGATGTACGTCGCCGTGCTCGGGTCGGCCACATCGCCGAAGCAGTTGGTCCCGTTCACCACGCACTGCTCGCCGGCCGTGTTGAGCCAGCCCGTCGTCGCCAGGCCTCCATTGTTGACCGGGACCAGGGCGCCGGTGCCCGACGGGGGAAGCGTGTAGGTGATGACAGCGGAGAGCGCGGTGATGGAGACTGCTCGGTTCTGAGTGCCTCTGATTCCGATCTCGAGGTCGGTGTCGGCGGCCTTCGTGATGCTGAGCCCGGTGTGGTTCTGCGTGAAGGGGCTGCCCCCCGCCGTGTTCGGGCAGGTCACGTTTGTCCCGGATGCTGTGACAACGCCGCCGGCTCTCCGGAGGCTTTGAACCTGTGAGGTGTTGTTACCAACGGCTCCGCTGCATGTGAACGTGACCGAGATCCCGGTGATCACCGACGTGTCTGGGATGGTCGACAGGTTGAGGTCGAACGTGATGTCGAGGTTGGTCTGCGTACCCTTCCGGATGTACGTGGCCGTGCTCGGGTCGGCCACATCGCCGAAGCAATTGGTCCCGTCTACCACGCACTGCTCGCCGGCCGTGTTGAGCCAGCCCGTCGCCGCCAGGCCTCCATTGTTGACCGGGACGAGCGGGTCGGAGGCCGCGCTCTCCGCGCGTCCGACGGTGGCCAGCGCGAGCGCCAGCACGGCAAGGACGACGGCGGCACGGAGGAACGTGAGCGGCCCAAATCTGGTGGCACGGTTGGTCATCCGGATGGGGCAACTTCCTTCACGCGGCAAGCGCGCTGGCCAGCCAGTTCGTGGGTTCAGTGCGCCGGGTCGGCGTCGATCGCTCAAACGACAAAAGACTGACTTGACCCACCTCAGGATAGCAAAATGGGGCATTACACCCGCGTGACGCGAGGGTGCGCCGCCGCTGCCCTCCTCGTGGATGCGACAACCCACGACCGTGCCATCGGTAGGTCGGGTGGCACATACAGCATTCCCGCCCTGAGGTCGTTCTGCGTAGGCGACCGGGTAGAGATGCGGGGATCGATTCCGGAGTGCCGCACGCGCCGACCGTGTCGAAAGCGGGACGAACGTCACGCGGATCCAGGGGCGTACGGTCATCGGCGGGCGGTCGCGCGGGGGGTAGTCTTCGGAATGAGGCGGTAGCGACCGCTACCGACGGGCCAAAGGAGGCCGCGAGTGGACAGGGCAGTCAATGCCAGGGCCCTCGGGGCAGAGACCGTCACGCATTAAGCGTCTGCGGGAGGTTTGCCCCAGCACATGAGTCCCAGAAGGACTCGAGTGTGCGCCAAGGTGAATGCCCCGAGGCCCGATCTCAGCAGGGCCCCACCGACAGGTGGGGCCCTGTCCATATGCCTCGTGACGCGTCTGACGGTGGCTACCCACGCCGTCCGGGGCACCTACGATGGGAAGTGCATCCCGGCCCGATGGTGGTCGCCCTCGGGCGCCCTCCACCAGTGGCCGGCGAACGGAGCGATAACGATGACCACCGAACCGCCAGAGATTGACGACGAGGGTGGCGCCCCGGACCGCTCCTGTGCGAACTGCGGGCACCCCGGCCACCAGCACCTCGTCCGGGACGTGGAGCTTCCTGGCAGGACGGCGCGCGAGACGTTCTGCTCGGAGTGCGATGCACTGTGCGAGTTCGTCCCGGAGCCGAACGGGCACTAGCGAAGGCCGGGATGATGCCTTGCGACGGCGGGGGCGCTGTCCGCCTCGTGGATGCCGGGCGGCGGTCAGTTACCCGAGCGTGGCGACGAGGACCGCCTTGATGGTGTGGAGGCGGTTCTCTGCCTGGTCGAAGACGATGCTTCGGGGCGACTCGAAGACCTCATCGGTCACCTCCAGTCCGGACTCGAGGCCCGTGTGTTCGATGAGCTCTTGACCGAGCACCGTGTTCCGGTCGTGGAACGCCGGCAAGGGGTGCATGAACTTCGCCCGAGGGTTCCCGGTGCGTTTCATGGCGTCTGCGTTCACCTGGTACGGGGCGAGCAGGCGGACGCGCTCGTCCCACACGTCCTTCGGCTCGCCCATCGACACCCAGACGTCGGTATGGACGAAGTCCGCACCCGGCAGCGCCTTTGCGGGGTCCTCCGTCAGCGTAAGTCGGGCGCCGCTCTCCGCCGCGCGGATGTGACCGATCTCCTGCACCGCTTCCGGTGGCCAGAGGCTCCGCGGTGCGCAGATGCGAACGTCTGATCCCATGATCGCGCCCATGACCAGGAGCGACCGCCCCATATTGCTGCGCGCATCGCCCATGTAGCAGTAGCTGATGTCGTCATACGGCTTGCGACTTGCCTCGTACATCGTGAGGAAGTCCGCCAGCATCTGGGTGGGGTGCCAGTCATCCGTCAGCCCGTTGTACACGGGCACGCCAGCGTACTCGGCGAGCTCTTCCACGGTGCTGTGGGCCGCACCTCGGTATTCGATTGCGTCGTACATCCGGCCCAGCACGCGCGCCGTGTCGGCGGTCGACTCCTTATGCCCGATCTGGGAACCGGACGGGTCAAGGTAGGTGACGTGCGCACCTTCATCATAGGCGGCCACCTCGAACGCCGAGCGTGTCCGCGTTGAGGTCTTCTCGAAGATCAGGGCGATCTCCTTGCGCTGGAGGCGGGGCACCTCGGTGCCAGCGAGCTTCGCGATCTTGAGCGCGCCCGCGAGGGTGAGGAGGTACTCCAGCTCTAGCCTGGTGAAGTCGATCTCCTTCAGGAAATGGCGATTGCGCAGGTTCAGCATGGGTCATCGCTTCCGTACATCGGCGAGTGGTCGGACCGCCGAGCCCGTGTGTACTCGGCTCGGCGGTTGTCCCTCGGACAGGGCTATGTCGCTGCACTCCCGATGGCAAGGAAGGCGCTGGTGATCACCAGCGCGATCCCCACGAACGGCAGGGCAAAGCGCAGGTAGTGGTCGTAGCGGACCTTCGCCAGGGTCAGGCCACCCATGACCACCGCCGCCGTTGGGGTGATGTAGTTGATGAGCCCGGACGCTGACTGGTACGCCGTCACCGCAATCGACCGGTCCACGGACGCAAAGTCCGACAGCGGCGCCAGGATGGGCATGATCAGCGCCGCATGCCCGGAGGACGAGGGGACCAGGAATGCCAGCGGCAAGTTGACCAAGAACGCGAGCACCGCGAACGCGCTGGCGGACGTGCCGGAGACCGCCTCCTCCGCCCAGCTGAGGATCGTGTCGGTGATGGTGGTGTTGCGCATCACCACGGTGACACCACGCGCAACCACGATGATCAGGGCCGCACCGATGAAGTCGCCCGCCCCGCTCACGATCGTGTTGACCGTGCCAGCCTCACCCATCCCGGCGATCCATCCGATGGCGATCGCGGCGACGATGAAGAGCATGGACGCTTCGGTGAAGTAGAAGTCCGCGAACGTCGGCAGCGGCCATGAGCGGCTGAGAAGGTTCTGCGTGACGTCCTCCCACGGGATGAAGCCGTACAGGAGGATGGCGAACGCGAGGAAGAAGACGCCGAGGATCGCCTTGTGGCGTCCCGTCAACGCGGGCACGTCGGTCACGAGGGACAGCGAGTCCCGCGCGTCCTCCGCCGAAATACCCACGATGGACCGGGACGGATCAGCCTTCACCCGGTGTGCGTACCAGAGCACGTACCCGATCGCGATCGTGACGAGCACCATCCACAGCAGCAGGCGCAGCACAATCCCGTCGCCGACGCTGATCAGGGCCGCATCCGAGGCGACGCCGGTGGCGAATGGATTGACCGTGGACGCCAGGACGCCCGTCCCGGCCCCCAGGAAGATGATCCCGACGGCGACGATGCGGTCGTACCCGAGGGCCAGCGCCAGTGGCACCATGAGTGGGAAGAAGCCCAGGGTCTCCTCCCACATGCCGTACGTCGTCCCGCCCACGGCGAAGATGAGCATCAGCACCACGATCAGGGCGGTCCCGCTGCCCTTGAAGCGCATCGCGAGCCGGCCGATGCCGGTCTGGATCGCGCCCGACTTCGTCGCCACCGTGATGAACGCACCGACCGCCAGGACGAACATGAAGATCTGGGCTGCACCGTAGAGGAAACCCTCCTCCCACTGTCCGACCTGGCCATCCGCGTTCTGCACGCCGTAGAGCCCGTTCGGGGTGGCGTTCCAGAGCCGCCAGAACTGCACGCGCAGCGACTTGTCGACGCAGCGTTCACCTTCCGCGGCCGCGTCACATGAAGCTAGCTGGTGGTAGCTGCCGGGGATTGGCCGCCCAGTATCCGGGTCAGTGTCGTAGATGCCGGATGGGATGAAGAACGAGGCGACCCACACGACGATCAGGATCACCGCTAGCACAGTGAAGGCCGTAGGGAACCACCGGCGTGTTGCCTCACCCTCGGGAAGCCCCGAGGTGTTCTCTGACCGAGTCGTAACCGAGTCGTTCATCACTGTGCCTTTCGATGCTCAGAGTCATGGCCGGGGGCGTACTCAACGTCCGGCCCATCGGGATGCACCTGCGTTCCGGCGCTCCCGTCCAGCATGCCCGTCAGTTCTTCGAGGCTTCCGATGACGGCGCGCCGTCCGGTGCGTTCAACGAACCGACACACGGCCTCGACCTTTGGCCCCATGGATCCGGCCGGGTACGTCCCGGCCCGCAGTCCGCGAGGGGTCGCGCGCGCCAGGGCACGTTGCCCGGGCGTCCCGAAGTCCGAGTAGACGGCGTCCACGTCCGTCGCCAGGACCAGGAGGTCCGCATCGATCTCCATCGCGAGCAGGGCGGCGGTGTAGTCCTTGTCGATGACTGCCTCCACGCCGCGGTGCTCGCCCGCCGCTTCAACGACGGGGACGCCGCCGCCGCCCGCGCAGACGACCAGGAAGCCGGACTCCAACAGGGTGCGGATGGCGTTAATCTGCACGATCCGCTGTGGCTCCGGTGACGGCACGACCCGGCGCCAGGCTGGCCCGTCTGGTTTCACGGTCCACCCGCGCTGTGCTGCGATCGCCCGCGCCTCGGCCTCGCCGTACGTGGGGCCGATGAACTTGGTGGGGCGCTCAAACGCGGGGTCGTCCGCGTCCACGATGACGCGGGTGATGACCGCGACGGTGTCCTGGTGGTCGATGAAGTTGTCGAGCTGCATCTCCAGGACGTAGCCGATCTGCCCCACGGTCTCTGAGCCGAGCACATCCAGTGGGTAAGGCTCGACATCGGGGTACGCATCGTTCATCAACGCCAGCAGGCCGACCTGCGGGCCGTTGCCGTGGGTGATGACCAGGCGATGCGAGTTGGCCGCCCGCGCCAAGATCCGGGCTGCGTCGCGCGCGGCCTGTGCCTGGGTCGCAGCCTCCAGCCGCTCCCCCCGTCGAAGCAGGGCGTTGCCGCCGAGCGCGACGACCACCGTGGGTGCGATCGTCATCACCGCTCCTTCGTCGCCAGCGTGGACGACTGCGTGGGGCTCCGTCGCACCAACCCCGATATGCGTAATGTTATGGTACTGGGATGATGGGGGCGGGCTTCTGCCCTGAGTGGGGGCGCGGGTCACTGGATCCCGGTGACGTTGGTCCTGCTGGTCACCGGGCGATTTGCTCCGGGACCTACGGCCCTCGGTGGGCCTGACGATCCGCCCTCTGCACCCGGCTCGTCGTGGGGCACGATGACGGCGTTACGTGGCACGCGGTGAAGGCGGCTACGTGCCGCGAGGTTTGCCGCGGCGTTGAATGGGGTGTGATCGCCTCATCACCAGACGCGAACACCGTCGAAGGGACGTCGCATGACAGACCGCACAGACAGCCAGCGCCGGGTCGTGATCATGGGCGCCGCCGGGCGGGACTTCCACAACTTCAACGTGGTCTTCCGCGACGATCCCGGCGTTCGGGTGGTCGCGTTCACCGCGACGCAGATCCCCGGCATCGCCGGGCGGCGTTACCCGGCCTCGCTCGCCGGTGCGCAGTATCCGGACGGGATCGCCATCGAGGAAGAAGGCAACCTGGAGGCGATCTGCGCGCGCGAGCGCGTGGACGAAGTGGTCTTCGCGTACAGCGACGTGCGTCACGAGGTGGTGATGCACGCCGCCTCGCGCGCGCTGGCCGCCGGCGCGAACTTCACGCTCCTCGGACCGGACGCCACCATGCTGCAGGCGTCGCGCCCGGTGATCGCCGTCTCCGCGACGCGCACGGGCACCGGCAAGTCGCAGACCTCGAGGTGGATCGTCCGGCGGCTGCGCGAACGCGGCCTGCGCGTCGCCGCCGTCCGCCACCCCATGCCGTACGGCGACCTCGAGCGGCAGCGCGTGCAGCGCTTCGCCTCGCGCGAGGACCTCGATGTGGCGGAGTGCACGATCGAGGAGCGCGAAGAGTACGAGCCGTACATCGCCGCCGGCTCCGTGGTGTACGCGGGGGTCGACTACGCGGAGATCCTGGCGCGCGCGGAGGCCGAGGCCGACCTGATCGTGTGGGACGGCGGCAACAACGACTTCCCGTTCTACCGGCCCGACCTCCACGTCGTGCTCACGGACACCCTCCGTCCCGCGGACGCGGACCGCTACCACCCCGGGGAGGCCACGCTCCGCATGGCGGACGTGGTGGTGCTCGCGAAGGTGAACGCCGCCTCGCACGAACAGATCGCGGAGGCCGAGGCGCACGCGCGCGCCCTCAACCCCCGCGCAACGATCGTCCGCGCGGCCTCGCCGGTGACGCTCGATGAGCCGTCGTTGGTCGCGGGCCGCCGCGTGCTCGTCGTCGACGATGGACCCACGCTGACGCACGGGGGCATGGCGTACGGCGCCGGTTACGTGGCGGCGGTGGCGGCGGGCGCGGTGATCATCGACCCGCTGCCGTTCGCGGACCCGCTGATCGCGGCGGCGCTCAGCCAGTACCCGCACATCCGCTCCGTGCTCCCCGCGCTCGGCTACGGCGCGGAGCAACTCGCGGCGTTGCAGCGCAGCATCGCCGCCGCCCCGGTCGACTTCGTGATCTCCGGGACCCCGATCGACCTCGCCGCGCTGATCGACGTGCCTCAGCCGATCCTGCGCGCCCGCTACGAGTTCGCCGATGCCGGCGAGCCGAGCCTGGGCCCACTTGTCGACGCGGTGCTGGCCCGCCGGTCCTCCTAGCCCCCGGGCAGCCGCCTCGGTCGCTCAGGCACGAAGAAGCCCGCCGCAAGGCGGGCTTCGAGTAGGCGCCTGGTGGAGATGGGGGAGGACACTCTACTCGGCACCCGTGGGCTGTGGGTGCCGGGCTATTCGGTCGTATGGCGGGTAGCCGCGTGACCAAGCATCCCGCGTTGCCCGTCGGAGGGTGGCACGAGTTACTGGCGGTCCTTGAGAGCTCGTCGCAACTGCGCTGGCGAGTAATCGGGGAGAGCCGCTAGCTGCGCATTCAGATCCTGAACGACCGCTGCAGCTTGTCCCGGATTCCAAGAGACAGGGGTTACTACGAAGGAGCACAGAACTGGAATTGATGCGTCGACGTCGAGGTAGGGGCGAGGCCACAGTGCGCGCTGATCAACCGTGAGGCCGTGGACACTGGGCCAGAAGACCTTGATCGGCTGCTCGATCATGACGGGCAACTTCTCGCACTCGGAACGTAACGTGGCGCCGAGAGCCTGGTAGTCGTCGCCGAGGTCGACAAGGGCGAAGTACGCGCTCAAGCCCCATGCGAGGGAAACCGCAGTCTCGATACGGAGGGCTTGCTCCTCAACATCGCGATCGACGGACGACCTCGTGCAGCCCGCGAGTAGCCACACCAAACATATCGTGAACAGCAATGGACGCGCCATCAGTACGCGGCAACGTTGCGCTTCGGGTCGGCGTTCAACGTCGGGCATCGATCTCGGTCTGCGGAGGGATGATCCGCAACTCCTGCCGCTGGGTCTCCGTACCGTTGCAGTACGCGACAGCGAAGATCCGACCGTAGGTGGTCACAGTCATTGATACGGCTTTCAACATTGCGAAATCGGGGTTGCCGGGAGGGAACGTATGGACTGAGCGCCAGTCGAGTGCGAACTCCGGGGAAGGCTTCCCGAAAAGATGCTCCTCCGTGGCGCGCAGTGCGAATTCCCAGGGCCCTCTAGCACCCTGCCAGTAGGCGACCACGGTGAACTCAAAGTTGAAGTCCCCGATATCGCGCTCGGCAACCTGCGCACCACTGATTCCGACGAGCGTGTTCGCAGCCTGTGCCGTCCTGAACTCCTCGGGCGAGTAGCACCCGTGGACGGTGTAGAAGCTTCGCAGGACTGGCGTATCGGGCACGGCTTGATACTCCCCGCTGAGTTCAGAACGCCCATTCATCCTAGCGTTCCCGACGAATGGGAGCGGGTCAAGGCTCGCCGGAGGCGACCGCCGCAGGCGGCTTGGCCTTGACACGCTCCCGCCGGAATACGCTCGACGCAGGGGGAGGACGCGCTTTGGCGGCCTCCCCGCTCCCTGCTGCTTCCTCCGGCGACGGCGGCACGACCCCCACGGGGTAGGGGGTGCGGTGTGACCTCGCCGCCTCGCTCCTCCAGCGCCTCGCTCGACCCGCGCACATAGAAGCCCGCCGGCAGGCGGGCTGCACGAAGACCACGGATGCACCGGGTCGGATCGATGTGCAGGAGGCCCACCTCTCGGTGGGCCTCCCGAACTCTCAGCGTCGGCGCACCGGCGTCTACCTCAGCTTGAGGCCACCCTTCACACCGTCCGTGGACAGTGCATTGGTGGAGTGCGTGGTGCCGTCGTTCAGCTTCACACGGAGCTCAAGCGTGCCCGTCGGCCAGTTCACCTTGCCGTCCTTCGTCTGGACGTTGGCGATATACTGCTGCGCGCTCGCGTCGTAACGGATGGTGAACGTGGTCGCCATCAGCACGCCGTTCACGTATGCCTCCACCGTGCCGGTGGCCGTCGCGACGTGGTTGCCGTTCCCGTCCTGCACGCAGAACTTCACCGGGATGGTGGAGCCCGCCTTGAACTGCTGCACGGGGACCAGCAGCGGCTGCTTGAAGCCGCAGAACGCGTACGTCACCTGGTACGTCGCGGTGACGGCCGCGCCGGCGTTGCCAGCCTCGTCCGTCGCGCCGTCGCACGTCGCGGTGTACGTGCCCACGCCGGGTCCACCCGTGACCGTGACGGCTGCCGCAGTGGCGACGCCCGAGAGCGCGTCCGTGGTGTCACAGCCGGCAGCCGGGACCGTCCCGACCGCATAACTCGCCCCGTCCGTCACGCCCAGGAGCGACACGGCGGGCGCCGTCGCATCGCGCTTCACGGTCACGGACTCGCTCGCCGTCCCGCCAGCCGAGGTGGCCGTGCAGGTGAACGTGACGCCGGCGGTGTCGACCGTCACGGTCGTGGCGTCACACCCGGTCTCGGACGTGACGGTGGATTCGTCGTCGATCACCGTCCACGAGACGTCGATGTCACTGGTGTACCAGTCGTTGGAGCCCAGCGTGCCGGTGACGGTGGGCGTGATCTCCGGCGGCGTGACGTCCGTGATGACGGTCGTCGTCGTCGTGTGGTCGTAACTGCCGTCCTCGTTGTCCTTGTCGATGATGCGGCCCGTGATCGTCACCGGGCCCGGAGTGGCGTAGGTGCACTGCACCGACGCCGAGGGGCCGGTGCTGGCGTAGGTGATGCCCTCGAGCGTGCCGCCGTTGCAGTCGAAGGCGTAGTGGAACCCCGCCGACGTGTCCGCACCGGACGGGTCGGACGCGTCGGTGAAGGAGGCCGTGATCGGCACGCCGACCGGCTTCGGCCCATCGTTCCCAAGCGTCGCCCAGGGCAGGACGTTCTTCACGAGCAGGTTGAACGTCTGGCTGACGCTGGAGCCATTCTCCGTCGCGGTAATGGTGACTGCCTGGTCCTGTGCAGGGCCGTCATCCGTGAGGAACGACCAGTCCCACGTGCCGTCCGCGTTCTTCACCACCGTGCCGATGGAGGCGGTGAGCGTCGGGTCCGTGCCGCCCCAGCGGCCGGTGTTGGTGGCGGTAGTGCCCTCGTTCACCACGATCTGCTGGCCCGAGAGCGCCGTGGTGGTGCGGATGCCAAAGGTGAACCCGTGCCACACCTCCGGCGTCGGGACGGTCCACGAGAACGTCGGGAACGCGCCGATGAAACGGATCGTGCCGTGGCCCTCGTTCCCTCGGAGGATGTCGCCCGGCAGCTGGACCAGGCGCGTCGCGTCGCCGCCCCAGTAGCCCGCGCCCTGGCTCACGATCGTGAACGGGCGGTCGAAGTCGTATGTTGTGGGGATACCGCCGGAGCCCAGGCTGACGATCGCCATCAGCGGGTCCTGCACGGCCTGGGAGAAGGTCATGCGGTAGGTCTGGTTCTGACCGCCCTGTAGCTGGACCAACTCACAGGCCGGCGGTGCGTTCGGCACCTCCGGGCTGATATAGGGTGCGCTCGGGTTCCAGTAGTTGACGCCGCAGCCGGTCTGTCCTCCGTAGAACGACCCGTTCGTGTTGTCCGGGTTCACGGCCGTCAGTGTCACGCTGACGGGCGGCCCGCTGGGGAGGTTGATCGTGCCGGCCGCCGTGCCTCCACCCACGTTGATGGTCGTCCAGTCCACGTAGTAGACGGTCGACGTGAACGAGCAGCCCGATCCAAGGCAGAGGTCGAGCGGTCCTGCGGCCTCCGCTTGCTTGCCGCCGAGTACGAGCGTCAGCCCGATGGCCAGGGCAACCAGGACCGGTGCCATGGACCGGGAGACCGACCGGCGGGGGGATGGGAATGTGCGTGGAAGCATACAAACCTCCGATCAGCGGGGGCCGCGCCGCACAGCGGGGTCGCCCACCTTGGTCGCGGGTGCGCGCCGGATAGTAGCCGAAGTTGCGGGATGGCGACGCGTGCCAGCGGCTCACCACGCCGGACGTGGCCGAGCGGGTTGCCCGATCGCTCGGCGACCGAACACGAAGAAGCCCGCCGCAAGGCGGGCTTCGACGAGTAGGCGCTTGGTGGAGACGGGGGGAGTCTGACCCGCTTCCCCGCGGGTTATGGTGACCGACCGAGCCGGCCGCTTGGCCCGCTAGGTGCGGCTCGTACTGCGGCGGCGCATGAGAAACACCGCGCCCGCCACCGCGATCACCCCAACGGCGGCAACGACGCCGTATACGGCCACCTGCGTGCCGCCCGACGTCTCGGCCGTGGCGGATGGTGCGGGTGCAGGTGGTGCCGCCCCGGGATCGACGACGATCGACGACCCACCATGCCGTCGTCGCGGGCCTCGGTGGTGAGCACCGTCCCGCGTGTCACTACGGCGACGAGCCCGCGCGGCTGGGGGATCCGCACATGCCACTGGCGCGATTTGATATCCATGAACAGCCGGCCGCGTAGTTGAACGACCGTCTTCTCAGCCGGGTCGCCCATCACGATCGCGGACTTCGGGCCCATCTCCAGTCGCGTACCTTCGCTGTACTCCACCGTGGCGCCCTGGTCTCGAGTGACCAGCGTGTCGCCCTTCCCGAGCACCGCTCCCTGCACCGTGACAGATCGGCCCAACTCAGTCGCTTTCAGGACGAGCGCCGTCTCCGTCTGCAGCGTCGCCTTCGGGGCGGCCTCCGCGTTCTCCCCCTCCGGCGTCGCCAGCGTGTACCCGTCGGTACCCTGTGGCCACGGCTGGGAGCGGTAGAGCTCCAGGCACGTCCTGACTGCCGTGACCGGGACGGACTCCTGGTCCAGCTCGTCGAGGTGCTCCTCAAGCGCCTTCCACATCGCGGGGTCGCTGCTGAAGTTCTGGCAGTCGTCGCGGTCAATCGTCGGCGTGGTCGTCGTCGCGTCGCTCGGGGGAGGTACCGGCGGCACCGTCGGCAGCGGCGGGGCCACCCCGCCCGGCGCGCTGGCGTCCGGTGTCCCGGAGGGCGAGGCGCCGGCGGCCGGACTCGTCGTCGCAGTGGGTGCAACCGCCGTCGGGGCCACGGTGGGCACGGGAGTCGCCACTGCCGTGGGCGAAGCGGTCGCGGTGGGCGCCGGCGGCGCGCCACCGACTTCCGTCGCGGTGAACGGGATCGTCGCGGACCCCGCGTACTCGGGATCCGTCGTGATCCCCCGGCCCACGATCGCGTTCCCAACGAGCGACGCTGTTACGGCGACTCGGCCGGCCGTCCCGTGGGCGAATCCCCAGCTCAAGGCCTGCGCACTCCCGCTCACCGGGGCAGTGACGTCGAACGTGTTCAGATCGCCGCCGCACTCAATTGGCCCGTTCGTGAGCTCGTCGGTGTAGTAGCCCTGGTGGCGTGCCGTCCCGGTCACGCCCGTCGCCCCGAACGTGAGAGTGAGGTAGACCATTCCGTCGTAGATCGTGCGCCACGCGCACAGGCTGTTGCTGAAGGTCCCCGATCCGTCGAAGGTTCCGACGAACGTGCGGGGTGACGTCTGGGCTGCTGCGGAGGGTGTCTGGAACGGCGTGCCCGGGCTCGATGCGACACACACCACGAGGATGGCGATGACGCCCCCTGCCCACCGGCGCGCTGCTCCCTGTCCTCGCATCGCCGCCTCCACATCCCGAGTCGACGGTAGCCGCCGGGAATCGAGGTGAGTCTAGTCCGGGCCAACAAGGTGCCAAGCCTGGGGAGCGGATCAACGCGAGTACACGTCGAGCATCGCGGCGGAGGTCCACCCTACTTTCCGAGTATGCATGTCGCTGCCACGAAGATGCCCGCCTTGCGGCGGGCTTCGAGGTAGGCGCCTGGTGGAGACGGGGGAGCATCGATCTCTCCCATCACCAAACGAAATCCGAATCTGGGAGCGGCTCGCGTTCGTAGTTATAGCGACATAAGACATGCGCGATGTGGCTCAGGAGTCGGGGATCCGAGGCGGTGGCGGGTTCTACGTCCCGGGCGCTCGATCGCGACCTCCTGACTGGCACTCTGCGGGGCGCTGTGCCGTGACCCACCGATAGAGAACGAATGTTCTGTTACCCTGCCGCCAGGCAGGGGAGCCTCCGTAGCATGTCCGCAGTCCAACCCGTCCGGCCCGACAGCCAGTCGCGATCCATCGCCTGCCTGGCGATCCCGTCGCTCGCCTTCCAGTGTGAGTTGCTGGAGCGGCCGGGACTCGCCGGCACGCCCGTCGCGCTGAGCGACGAGGCCCGGGGGCGCGTGGTGGACCTGACGCGGGAGGCGCGGGTGTTCGGCGTGCAGGCGGGCATGACGCTCCGCGAGGCGGTGGCGCTCTGTCCCACGCTGCAGGTGCTGGAGCCGCGCCCCGCCCTGGTCGCCCGCTACGCGGACAGCCTGGTGGGGGCGATGGGCGTGGTCAGCCCGCTGATCGAGGAGGCGGCGCAGGGCGTCGTCTTCGCCGATCTGTGCGGCACGGAGGGCCTCTACCCGCGCATCGAAGATCTGCGGCGCGCGATCCTCGGCGGGCTGCCGGCGCGGCTGCGCCCGCAGCTGGGCGTCGCCGGCCACCGGCTGACAGCGTTCGTGGCTGCGCTGCGGGCCGCGTCGTCCGAGGTGGTGCAGGTGCCGGTGGCGGAGGCCGGGGCCTTCCTGGCGCGCGAGCCGGTCTCCCTGCTGCCGCTCACGCTCGACGACATCGAACGGCTGCGGCTGCTGGGCATCGACACCTGTGGCCAGTTCGGCACGTTGCCACGCCACGCCGTGGAGGCGCAGTTCGGCTTCCCCGGCGGCATCGCGTGGCTGGCGGCGCGCGGCGAGGACCCTCGGCCGGTGCGCCCGCGGCCGTGGGAGCGCGAGCGGGTCGTGGAGCACGTGCAGGCGGAGCCGCCGCTGATCAGCCGCGAGTCGATCCTCCACGCGCTGGAGCAGATGCTCGGCCGCGCGTTGCGGCACCCGCAGGCGCGCAATCGTTTCGTGCGGCTGGTGCGCGTGCAGGCGGAGACGGAGCGCGGCGGCCTCTGGGAGCGCGAGCAGGTGCTGCGCGAACCCCTCGGTGACCGCGCGCGGTTGTGGACGGTGCTCCACTCGCTGGTGGAGTACGGCGAGTTCCCCGGGCCGCTGTCGCTGGTGACGCTGGAACTGGGCGGGCTGACGCAGGAGAGCGGCCGGCAGCACAGCCTGTTCACGGAGCAGATGCGCCGTCGCGATCAACTGGACGAGATGGTCCGCCACCTGAAGGTGCGCTTCGGCGAGTCGCCGATCGCACGGGTGGTGGAGGTGGAGCCGTGGCACCGCCTCCCGGAGCGCCGCCGCGCGCTGCTGGAGTACGACCCGTGACCCCGGCACCGAAGCAGCCCGTGAACCAGCCATCCAGGCGGCCGGCCAACTCGCGCCGTGCGCCCTCGTCCGCGTCGCTG
>PHBR01000065.1 GCA_002840675.1 Chloroflexi bacterium HGW-Chloroflexi-9 | reverse complement strand
CCCGGATCCGCGTGCGGGATCCGGGGACATTCTCCGGGCGTTCAGCAGCAGCCGTGGATCAGGACTTCCCCGATTCGGGCGCGTGGTCGTGCCAGGTGACCGGCGCCGGTCCGCCCGCGACGGGGTCCGAGGCCGGCCGGTCGGCGATCCCGAGCAGGCGCCGTTCCGGTGGCTGCAGGCGGCCCGCCCGCCTCGGTGGCCAGTAGCGCAGGGCTGCGGTGCCCTCGATCCGCGCGGCCGGCACGGGGCCAAAGTCCCGGCTATCCGTGCTGGCCCCGCGGTGGTCGCCCAGGAGGAAGTACTCGCCTGAGCCGAGGCGGTTGATGCCGCGGTGCTGTTCCATGGGGGTCTCGCCGTGGGCGTAGGCTTCCAGCAGCACCCGGCCGTTCACCTGCACCCCGCCGCCCACGCGGAGCGCCTCGCCGGGCAGTCCCACGATGCGCTTCAGGAGCAGCCTGCCATCACCCTCGGCGCGCGGGTCACGGGTGGCGACGATCTGGCCGAAGGCGTTCGCCTCCGCCGGCGCGCCGCGGCGCAGCACCAGGAAGTCTCCGGGAAGCAGGGCAGGGGTCATGGACTCGCCCGCCACCTCCACGCGCATCCACCCGCGGCGCGCGGCGGCCACGGCGCCGGCGATGCCGACGAGCAGGGGCGGGACGACGAACAGGGCCCGGGCGAACGTCATCAGGATCCTCCGGCGTGATTCTCGCCCACGCGGGCAATGAGCGGGCCGTCTGCATGCAGAAGGGCCGGCGTCGGGTGGACGCCGGCCCTCGATGGTTCGTGCGAACCGGTGAAGGCTAGGCCTTCGTCTTCCAGAACATGTCGGCGAACTCGTCCACCTCGGCGCGCAGCCGCTTCGCGTCGTCGAGGCTCACGCCCTGCTTGCAGGCGCCGGCGGTCTTCATGATGTTCCAGACCTTCGTGTGCAGGTCGGGGAACATCTCCAGGTGCGGCGGCTTGAAGTAGTCGCCCCAGATCACGCGAACCGCCTGCTTCACCCGCTCGGCGTGCTCTTCCTTGACCTGGACGTAGCGGACGAAGGAGTTGAGGTGCTCCGGGGAGGTGGTCTCACCCAGCGCGGCGATGAGGGTCATCATCTTCTCGACCGTCTCGGCGGCGATCTGCGCCTCCTTCGGGTCGTAGATGCCACAGGGCACGTCGCAGTGCGCGTAGGCGCGCTGGCTCGGGCGGATCACACGCTGGATGGCGTCGCGGATCATCGGACTCTCCTCGGGTCGGGTAAGGCAGGGTCGCGGTGATCGCCGCGCCGCCGCCTCACTAACTGGCTGGTGGTGCTTGTCCCGTAGACCATACCGCCGTTGAGTTTGAGGTCACCAGCGAGGCGTGCTCGGGCTGCTCTCGGCGGCATCACTTTTGTGGTGCGAGTGTACCCCGCCCACCGCTGTCCGTGATCGCGCAGGGCCGCCCAAAGGGGCGGCCCTGCTGTTCGAGGGGCGACCGGCAGGTTTGATCAGCGCACGTAGAACTGCGTCCGGATGCCGTCCACGTAGTCCGTCCCCACGGAGGACAGCAGGACGTACGCGTACTTCCTGTCGACCTCGAACTCGATGCTGGCGCGTTCGCCGGGCTGGAGGACGGGCGTGCGGGCGACCTCGATCAGTGAGTCGATCAGCAAACGGTCGCCCTCCACCGGCAGGGCTGTGCGGTCGCCGCGCCAGCGGATCACGACGAGGTCATGCGGGTCTGGCCCGAGGTTCTGCACCAGCAGCCGGACGGGGCCGGACTCCATGATGTCGCGGCTCGTGAAGATCGCGTTGTCGACGACGTAGACGCCCATGACGTCGCCCGTGCTCTCCGGCGGTGCGTCCGGCTCCGGGCCGGCAGTCCCGCCGCCGACGACGATCTCGGTGGCCATCCCGCGACCGAAGTCACGCGATTCGCCGGAGATGAGCACGTACCGTCCTGCCGCCAGGTTGGCGACCAGTTCACCGTCCCCCGGCCCGATGTCGGCGCGTGGGTCGACGGGCTCGGAGCGGGCGACGATATCGACCTCGCCCAGGTGGACGCGGTCCTGGCGGCTCGGGAGGCTGGCGATGCCTCGTGGGGCGCGGATGATCGTGAGGTCGTGGCTCTCGTTGCCGTAGTTCTGGAGCGAGAAGTAGTACCGGCCCGGCGTGACGAGGCGCCGCTGCCAGACGAGCAGGCCGTACTCGGCGAGCCACACTTCTACCGTGCCGACGATCGGGCTGTCGTCCAGGGGCGCCCCGCCGTCCCCGGTCGCCACCGGCGTGAACCCCGGTTCGGGCGTGGCGGTGCCGTCGCCCGGGAGCGGGACGCTGTCCAGCAGGCTGCACGCGGAGAGCAGGAGGAACGCCGCGGCGAGTGGCACGAGGAGCCACGGGCGGCGACGGGATGGAGCAGGCATGCGGCGCATCCCGGCAGTATCGCCGAGATCGCCGTGCGGGGCCCCGGGCGGCGCGGCTACCACCCGGCTACCACCCGGCTACCACGCGATGCCCTCCACGTCGGCGGCAGGGCCGGGCTGGGCGATCACGGTTAGCGTTGCGGCATCGAGAATGACGATGCGCCGCTCGCCGTCCTCGATGACCGCGATCCAGCGCCCATCCGGCGACCACATGGCCTGGTAGGGCGTGAGCCCGCCCACCTGGACGGGTTCGGGGCCGCGCGGAGCGGTCCCGGTGAACGCGGTGAGCGGCCCGGGCTCGGCGATCCAGACCCCGCTCGGATAGTCCGCGGAGAGGCTCGCCGGCGGGGGCGGGATCGCGATCAGGAGCGATGCGCCGTCCGGCGACCACTGCGGGGAAGGCGGCGGGGCGTAGCCCGCCGTCCAGTCCATGACGATCGACAACCCTCGGTCACCGCTCACCGAGATCGCGTTCTCCGCGATCAGCGCGTAGCCCATCAGTGCCGGTTCACCCTCAACTGGGATATCGCCGTCGGCGTCGACGAACGTCACCGCCATGACATCGGTCGTCGGTGACCACTCAACCCCGACGAAGGCGCTACCGACACCGGCCTTCGAGGCGGAGTGCTGGCTCAGCGGCGTCCCGGCGCGGTCCACCGTGAACACCTCACCGCCGCTGGCGTAGGCGAGGCGCGCCGAGTCGGGCGCCCATGAGGGTGGTGAGAGCAGGGGGCCTTCCGCCAGCACGAGGTAGCCGGCGTCCGGCGTAGCCACCTCGATCACGGACGGGCCACCCTGCGGTGCGACGAGCGCGAAGGGCATCTCGCCTTCCTCGAACGCGCGCGAGGCGAACGCGATCCAGCGCCCGTCCGGCGACCAGCGCGGCAGGCCCTCTAGCCGGTCGTCCGTGTTGGTGAGGTTCGTGGAGGCGCCGTCGTGCCAGACCCAGAGGTCGCCGCGTGAGATGTACGCGAGCGCGTCCCGCTCGGCGTTCCAGTCCATGAACAGCGCGCCGAAGGTGTCTACCTCCAGCGGCAGACGGCGGGCGTCGGCGCCGCTCGATGCGTCCGTGCTGGTGAGGAACCACGGCCCGGTCGCGGCGTCGGGTGGCGTGGTTGCGGGCTGCCCGGTGAGCGTGGTCGTCGGGGACGCGGACGGGGTCGCGGTGGCGGGATCCTCGACCGTGCCGTCCGTGCACGCGGCGACCAGGAGGGCGCCGAGCGCGACGGCGGGTGCCAGCAGGCGGAGGAGACGCATGGCGCTGCCTTCCGGGTGGGGCGTCACCCCTCGAACGTTCTCAGCCACCGGTGCGTTCCCGCAAGCGCACCGCGGGTCGGAAACACGAAACCCGGCCACGGGGGCCGGGCTGCGCGTGGGTCAATGCGGCCGGAGGCCTACACGTGCGCCAGCGGCACGCCACCGGAGCGGCGGTTCGGGTCGTCCAGGCCCGGGTAGGGCGGGAAGAGCGATTCGAGTTCGCGGCGGATCGGGTCGCCCTCCGGCAGGTAGGCGGAGAAGTCGCCATCCGGCTCGGGGCGCTGTCGCTGACCGGTGATCTCCTGATGCTTGATCTTCTCCTGCAGCATCATCAGCCCTTGCAGGAGCGACTCCGGCCGCGGCGGGCAGCCCGGGACGTATACGTCGACCGGGGCGATGAGGTTCACGCCCGGCAGGACGGAGTAGGCGTAGGCGAAGGGGCCGCCCATGATCGCGCAGCCGCCCATGGAGATGACCCACCTGGGCTCCGCCATCTGCATGTAGATGCGGCGCACCACCGGCGCCATCTTCCAGGTCACGGTGCCGGCCACGATCATCAGGTCCGCCTGCCGCGGCGACGCGCGGAACACCTCTGACCCGAAGCGGGCGATGTCGTAGCGGGAGGAGGCGGACGCGATCATCTCGATGGCGCAGCAGGCGAGGCCGAACATGGCCGGCCAGAGCGAGTGCGCGCGCGCCCAGTTGAGCAGGCCGTCCACGGAGGTGACCAGGACGTTCTTGCGGACCTCTTCTTCGAGGTCGGCGCCCGTCAGTTCACCCTCGCCCAGCAGGGGGTGAGGGATGTGCAGGCCACCGGCAGTGGTCGCGGCCCCGGCGTTGAAGATGGGAAGCGGCTGTCCGGTCACGCGAAGCCCCCGCTGCAGAAACGGCCAATGTGGGGCCGATGCTATCGCCCGCGCGACGAGGCGGCAAACCCGCCGGTCAGCCGTCCAGCCACGGCCGCCACGTCTCCGGTGGTTCGGTGACCGGGATCGGGGAGAGCGCGCGCAGCCGCTGGACGATCGGCGGCAGCACCTCCAGCAGCCGGTCGACATCCGCCTCCGTGTTTCCGCGCCCGAGGGTGAAGCGCAGCGACCCGCGTGCGAGGTCCTCCGGGACGCCCATGCCCACCAGCACGTGGCTGGGCTCGACCGCGCCGGTGGTGCAGGCGGAGCCGGAGGAGGCGGCGACGCCGGCGAGGTCGAGCGCGAGCAGGATCGACTCGCCTTCCACGAACCCCACGCAGCAGGAGACGTTGCCCGGGAGGCGGTGTGACAGGTCGCGCGGGCCGGTGATCGCCAGCATGGGGATGCGGCGGGGGAGTTCCTCGATCAGCCGTTGCTGGAGGGCGCGCTCGTGCGCCACGTCCGCCTCGCGCCGCTCCCATGCCAGCGTCATCGCGCGGGCGAGGCCGGCGATGGCGGCGGTGTCCTCTGTGCCGGCGCGCCGGCGATCCTCCTGCCCGCCGCCGAGGATCTGCGGCTGGAGGGGGGTGCCGGAGCGCGCGTAGAGCACCCCGGCGCCGCGCGGGCCGTACAGCTTGTGGCCGGTGAGCGTGAGGAGGTCCACGCCCAGCCGGTCGACGTGGACGCCCAGGTGAGCGGCGCTCTGCACGGCGTCCGTGTGCACCATCGCCCGGGGGTTCCGCGCCTTCAACCGGCGGGAGACCTCCGCGATGTCGGTGATTGCGCCCACCTCGTTGTTCGCGTGCATCAGGCTGACCAGCACGGTGTCGTCCCGCACCGCCTCCTCCACGGCCTCCGGCGAGACGCGGCCGTCCGGGCCGGGGACGAGGCGGGTGACCTCCGCCAGTCCTTCGCGCTCGAGTTGCTCAACGGTGTCCAGGACGGCGTGGTGCTCGACGGTGCTGGTGATGACGTGCCGGCCTCGGCGGGTGGAGGCGGCGAGCACGCCGCGCAGCGCCAGGTTGTCCGACTCCGACCCGCCCGAGGTGAAGATGATCTCGCCCTCGTGCGCGCCGATGAGCCGCGCCACCGTCGCCCGTGCGCGGTCGATGGCGGCACGGGCCGCCTGCGCCTCCACGTAGATCGACGAGGGGTTGTGCCACGCCTCCGTCAGGAACGGCAGCATCGCCTCGACGACCGCGGGGTCGGGCGGGGTGGTGGCGGCGTGGTCCAGGTAGACGCGTCCGGTGGGGTCAGGCATGTGCGGAGGATACCGCCGGGCCCCGACGGATCGAGGATTGCCGGAGTTTTGCACGTTCGTTGCTCAATAAGGACGCAAACGCTGGTACGCTTCTGTCATGACCAGTGTCCCCCGCCGCATCGATGGAACCCGCGAGGAGATCCTCGCGCTGCTGCGCCGCCGTGACCGGATGAGCGTGGAGGAGCTGTCGAAGGAACTCGGCCTCGCCGGCGCGACCGTGCGACGCCACCTGGACGTCCTTCAGCGCGACAACTTCGTGCAGGTCACGCAGGTGCGAGGTGGCACGGGCCGGCCGAAGCACCTCTTCGCCCTGACCGAGGCGGGCGCCGACCTCTTCCCCCACCACTACGTGCGCATGACCCAACGGCTCCTCGGCGAGATCGTGGGCCTCGGCGCTACGGAGACTGCGGGACGGTCGGGGCCGGAGATCGCGCGGCTCATCTTCTCCCGGATGGCGGAGCGGATCGCCGCCGAGTACGCGCCGCAGGTGCAGGGACGCAGCCCGATCGAGCGCGCCCGCTCCGCCGTGGACCTCGTCGCCCGCGAGGGCATCGACTTCGAGGTCGTCGAGGCGAGCGAGGGCATCCACGTGCTGGGCCGTGGCTGCCCGTGCAGCCGGCTGGACGATTCCACCCCGGCGAACCCGTGCGAGCACGACCGCGTGATGCTGGAGCGTCTGCTCGGGGCGCCCGTGCGTCCGCTCGACTCGTCCCTCGTCCCTCACGATTTCCACTGTGGCTACCTGGTCGCGCCTGCCGTGGGTGCGGGGTAGGCGAGCGCGTTCGCACAGCGGCGACCGCGTTTATTGCTGGGGCTGGCGTGCTCACGTAAGATGAGGAGGCACCCGAAGGGGACACTGATGACGTCACTCCTGCCCGGCATGGGCTCCACCATTTCCAAGAAGCCGGAACCGGTGATCACCACGCTGGTGACCGTCACCGACAAGGCGGCCGTGAAGGCGAAGTCGATCTTGGAAGCGAAGGGGCACCCGGACGGGATGCTCCGCGTGTTCGTGGTCGGTGGCGGCTGTTCCGGCTACCAGTACGGCATGTCGATCGCCCCGAACGCCGAGGCCGAAGACCAGGTCATCGTGACCGACTCCGGCATCCGCGTGGTGATCGACCGCGACTCCGCGCCGATGATCTCGGGCGCCGAGATTGACTACCACGAGGACCTGATGAAGTCCGGGTTCACGATCTACAACCCGAACGCCACCTCCTCGTGCGCGTGCGGTTCGTCCTTCCAGACGGCCGGCAACCCCGGTACGCCTCGCGCCTGCTCCTAGCGGGGCACCTCGCCGAACGACCGACAGGGCCCCGCTCCGGCGGGGCCCTGTTGTTTGTCCGGGGGGCGTGGGTTCTGGGTATGCTGGTGCCGCTGGAAAGGCCGGACTGATGCCGCAGGCGTGGATCACCGTGAACTCGTACGACAACTTCGAAATCCTGCGGAAGCGGAAGTTCGACCTGGCGCCGTTCAAGTCCAGCCGGCGCAAGCAGTCCGGCGACATGCGCCCCGGCGACCGCATCGTCTACTACCTGGTCGGCCGCGTGGAGTTCGCCGGCGTCGTCGAGGTGACGGGCGAGGCGTACGAGGACCATACCGACCTGGGGTTTGAGTCCGAGGGCAAGCCGGACGAGGACTACCCGTTCCGCATTGCGACGAAGCCGGTGGTGATCGCGAAGCGCGACAACTACCAGGACGTGCGCGAGATCACCGAGCTGCTGGACAAGACCCGCGCCTTCGGCCCGAAGAAGCTGGGCATGGCCTTTCGCGGCAACCTCCACCGGATCTCGCAGGCCGACCTCGAGGTGATCGAGGGCATCCTGCGCCAGCGGGCGTGACGCCCGGGGAACGAGGCTTCCGATGGCTTCCGACTCTCCTCCTCGCCTGACCCGCAGCCAGGACCGGAAGGTCGCTGGCGTCTGTGGTGGCGTGGCGGAGTACTTTGGCACCGACCCCACGGTGGTGCGCCTCGGGTTCGTCGCGCTCGCGATCCTCACGGCCTTCGGGCCGATGCTGCTGGGCTACGCGGTGCTGTGGATCGTGATGCCGGAGGCCTCCGGCCCGCCGGCGACCCGGCCCGCCTCCACCGCCGACAGCCAGCAGGCCGGGACGGTGATCGGCATCGTACTGCTGGCGATCGGCTTCATGTGGCTGATGGGCCGCGGCTGGGGTGGCGTGGGACACATGCCGATGTTCGGATGGTCCGGCTTCCAGTTCCTGTGGATCTTCGGGCTCATCGTCGTGGGGGCGCTGATCCTCGGCGCGTCGAGGCGGCGCAGGTAAGCCCTCGAAGGAGGCGGTCGTGGCGGACGCAACGCTCCCGGCGCAACTCGCGCTCCATGTCCAGCGACTGCTCGACAACTGCGTCCGCTCGGTCGTCGACCTGACGCCGGAGCAGTTGAACCACCAGCCGAGCGATCGAGCGCACTCGATCGGCTGGGACATCTGGCACGTGGTCCGCACCGTGGACAACGTGATCCTCTTCGTCTTCGACCGCGAGCAGCCCGTGTGGGTGCGCGATGGGTTCGACGTCCGCTTCGGGCTCCCGAAGGTGGCACAGGGCACCGGCATGACGGACGAGGAGGCGCGCGCGCTGCGCTTCCCGCCGCCCACCGACTTCGTGCCCTACATCGAGGCGGTGCGCGACGCGGTGGTGCCCCGGCTCGCCGCGATGACGGACGCCACCCTCGCGACGCCCACCACCGTGCGGCCGTGGGGTGAACAGCCGCGGGCAGAGCACGTCATGCAGGTGGTGGTCGCGCACGGCAACGGACACCTGGGCCGTTGCTCGCTGGCGCGCGCGCTGCTCGGGAAGGATGACCTGGGGATCTAGGAGGTGCGTGATGGAGGTCCGACGGATCCGCGCTGACGAAGGCGCTGCCCTCCGCGAGGTCCGGCTCCGCGCGCTGCGCCTGGCGCCCGAGGCTTTCCACACCACCCTCGATGAGGCATCCCTGCATCCCGAGGCGGAGTGGCACGACCGCGCCGCGCGGGGTGCGAGCGGCGCCTACGAGGCGATGTTCGTGGTCGACCGGGGCGGTGGGCTCCTCGGCGGGATGATCTATACGAATGCGCTGGCCGACCCGCCGCATGACGCCTTCATCTCTTCGATGTACCTGGACGAGGACCTCCGCGGCGGCGGCATGGCGGACGCGCTGATGCAGGCGGCGGAGTCCTGGGCGCGCGCGATGGGGTCGCCTCGGGTGGAACTCTGGGCCTCGTACGGAAACCAGCGCGCGCGTCGCTTCTACGAACGCCACGGCTACGTGCTGGGCGGAGTGGACGAGCCGTGGGAGCGTGGTGGCGGCTCCTCGCTGTACGTGAAGGATCTGGAGTCGGAGGTCCGCGCGGCCGACTGACGCGGCGGGACTGAGGCACGCCTCGGCGGGTGTTACGCTCGATGTGGTGGTGATCCCACCGAATCGGTTCGGAGCGACCCTGTGAGCGACGCACCGTTCCACTTCTCGCCTCGCCCCAACCGGGCCGCGGAGATCCCGTGGCAGGAGTGGGGCCCGGAGGTCTTTGACCGCGCGCATCGCGAAGACCGCCCGATCCTGCTCTCGATCTCGGGGACGTGGTGCCACTGGTGCCACGTCATGGACGAGACGACCTACTCCGACCCGCGCATCATCGAGATGCTCACGAGCCGCTTCATCCCGATCCGCGTGGACACGGATGAGCGGCCGGACGTGAACGGCCGCTACAACGCCGGCGGCTGGCCGACGACCGCCTTCCTCACGCCCGAGGGCGATGTCATCGCCTCCGCGACTTACCTCGACCCGGAGCAGATGCTGGAGTCCACGCGCACCGTGCTGGAGGGCTGGCTGGTGAACCGCGAGGGCGTGGTGCAGCAGGTGGAAGCGGCCCGCGCGATGCGCGCCGCCGAGCGTGCCGCCGCCCGTGCGCAGCGCGGCCCAGGCCTGCTGACCCCCGGGATCCTGGATGCCGTGGTCGACCTGCTCGACCAGCGCTTCACGGAGCCCGTCGCCGGGTTGACCGAGGAGGGCGCTGCCCCTGGCTCCGAGCGGGCGCGCCTGCGCTTCCCGCACCCGGACGCCCTGCGCCTCTGGCGCTACGTCCACCACCGCCGCGGCACGCCGGGCGCCCTTGGGCGGGCGGAGGCAACCTGGTCAGCGATGACCGAGGGCGGGCTGTTCGACCCGATCGATGGCGGCTTCTTCCGTTACTCCACCCAGCCCGACTGGTCGAAGCCCCACGTGGAGAAACTGGCGCGCGACCAGGGTGCGCTGCTGCAGGTGGCCGCCGAACTGGCGCTGACCGACCTCGACTGGCGGGATGCACAACGCGATGTTGTCGGGCGGCTCGTGGCGTACGTCGCCGGCACGCTGGGCGACGCGCAGGGCGGCATCGCGAACGCGCAGGACGCCGACGAGGTCTACCACGCCACATCCGAGGCGGAACGCGAACTGATGATCCCGCCGGTCGTGGACCAGCGCGTGTTCACCGCCTCGTGCGCGGTCGCGGCGCGGGGGCTCATCGCGGCCGGCGTCGCATTCGACCGGCGCGACTGGACGGAGCGCGGCCTGCGGGCCGTCGACTTCCTGCTCATGCACGCGCGCGCGGGCGAGGCGGGCATGTACCACGCCTACGACGGCGGCCCGTACCTGATGGGCATCCTGGACGATCAGGCGCAGATGCTGCTCGCGCTGCTCGAGGCGTACGAGGTGAGCGGGATCCCGTCGCGGCTGGAGCACGCGCGCTGGCTGGCACGCGCGATGGACGAGCACTGGCTGGAGCCGGGCATGGGCTTCCGCGACGTTGCGTTCGACCACGACGATACCGCGCTGCTCGCCGAGCCCGCGGTGGCGCTGGCCTCCAACGTGGCGGCGGCGGAGGGCTTCCTGTGGCTGGGACGCCTCACGCACGACGAGCGGTTCCTGGACACCGCGTCCAGCACGCTGGCGCTCTTCGCCCCCGGCATCGAGGCGCGGGGACTGGCCGCGGTCGACTACGCACGGGTGGTGGACCGGCTGCTGTCCGCGGAGCCGGAGTTCAAGATCATCGCGGAGTGGCCCGGCGGCGAGCCGGACCGCCTGGCCGACCCGCTCCACCGAGCCGCCCTGCGCCTGCCGCTCGCGTCGAGGACGGTGCAGCGTCTGAACCCTGAGCAGGACGACCTGCTCTTCTACTCACTCGGGCTGCCGCGCGACGTGATCAAGGTGGCGTACGTCTGCTCCGGCCGCACCTGCTCGGCGCCGGTCGCCTCCCCGGAGGGGCTGCTGGGCGCCGTCGAGGAAGTCCTTGCCGCGCCCTCATGGTGAGCGTAGCCCGGTAGGTTCCGGGCGCTAGACGTCCGGCGCGCCGACGACGCTGGGGGCGCCCGGTGGGCGGAACACATCGCGCGCGTGCTGGATGCGCCACATGCACTCCAGGTCGCGCTCGCTCATCTCCTGCACCCACGTCAGCACGCTCACCTCGCCGCGAAATGGGTGGATACCCACGTAGTTCCAGGCGGAGCCGGCGCTCTCCAGCAGCCAGACGGTCTCCTCGCGCAGCGTGAGGAAGTCCCACAGCAGTTCCGCGACGTCGTCCGCCTCGTAGTCGCGCTCCTGCGGGCCGTGGATCGCGCGGCGTTCCTGGATCGGGTCGCCATCGACGCGCGTCATGATCTGCAGCGCGGCGAGGTCCTCGCGCTCTGAGTCGCGCAGAAAGCCAACGATCTGCGCCACGCTCCACTCGTCGTCCGGCACGGGCGCGCCCAGGTCGTCCTCGTCCATGCCCTGCACGAGGCGTGCGGTGCGATGGGAGATCTCCCGCAGCGCCTTCACGAGGTAGCGGCGTCGGTCGCCGTAGCGGGCTGAGACGTATTCCGGCATTGACCGATGGTGCGCCCCCGCGCCCACCCTCGCAATGCCCGGCGTCACCCGCCCCGCTAGGATCGGCGCGAGGAGGCCGAGCCATGCCCGAACCGACCGAGGCGCCACTGACGCTGGGCCTGCTGGACGTGATCACGCTCCGCGTCCCGGACGTGGCGGCGGCGCTTGGCTTCTACCGGGACACCCTCGGCGCGGTCCCGATCGAGGAGGACCCGCCGGTATGGGCGCGTGTGCGTCTCGGGAACGTGGACCTCGGCCTGCACCAGGGCGAGCCGGGGGCGGGCGGTCCGGAGCCGAGCTTCCGCGTGCAGGACATCGCCGCGGTGCGCGCACACCTGCGCCGTCGAGGCGTCCCGATCGCCCTCGACCTCCATGACATCCCGGGCGGCGTGATGCTCGTCTTCGCCGACCCGGGCGGTAACGTGTTGGCCGTCACCCAGTACGGCCTGACGGCCGCGGAGGCCGCCGCTCGGCAGGCGGGATGACCGCGGTCGTCGGGCGTGCCTCGTTCTCCCGCGACGGGCGCTACCGGTACTCCCTGGTGCGGCGCTGGGGCGACGGCCCGCGCGTCGCCTGGGTGATGCTGAACCCCTCGACGGCGGATGCGACACGCGACGACCCGACGCTCCGTCGGGTGATCGCGATCTCGCGGCGCGCCGGGTTCGGGGCGCTGGAGGTGGTGAACCTCTGGGCGCTCCGCTCCGCGCATCCCGCCGACCTCGCCCGCGCCGCGGACCCCGTTGGCCCTCGCGCGGACGCCGCGCTGTGGCGGGCGCTAGC
>PHBR01000064.1 GCA_002840675.1 Chloroflexi bacterium HGW-Chloroflexi-9 | reverse complement strand
CGCGTCGTTCACCGCGATCCGGCCGGCCAGCGCCACGAGGCCGTCCTCGTACTCCCCGCCGATGACCACGTCGCCCGGGCCATCCGTGACCAGTTGTGCGTGCAGAGGCGACGCGTAGAGGCCGTAAAACGCGATCCGCGCCGCGGGCGTCACCCGCCGTGCCGCGCGCGCGACCTCCACGCCGATGCGTGCGGCGGTGTGCATGGGCACGGAGATCGCGACCAGGTCCACGTTCCGGAACGCACCAGCATCGAGCGTTTCGACGGCGACATCCAGCGTGCGGACGTCATGCCCGGCCGCGCGCAGTGCGGCCGCCGGCCAGGCCAGTCCCAGGGGCTGGTGGCCGAGTTCGTAGGTGGAGACCAGCAGGATGCGGATGCCTGTGCCGGTCGGGGTGACGACCGGGCGGCCGGGCAGGGTCTCGAAGGTGATCGGTGCGGGTTGGGTCATCAGGGACGCCTCGGGGGATACGTAGGGATCGTACCAGCGGGATGACGCTCCGCCGCCCCCGATTATGTGTTGTCGGGCACGGTGATCCACGCCGAGAAGTCTGACGAACGTTACGATTGCAACTGCGCAAAGGCGGCGCGCGTCCAGTGGGTGCTTGTCAGGAACTGGGTGTGGCGATGAGGCGACTGCCGATCCGAGGAGTGATGGTGGGGGCGCTCGCTGCGCTCATGCTGGTGTCCGTGGCCTGCCGCTCGAACGACGACGCGTCCCCCGCGACAGCGACCCCCACGGGGACTACCGGAACGGCGACACCCGTGCTTGCGGTGACGCCGGACGCGGTGCAGGTGCTCCGGGTGAACCTCCCGGGCGAGCCCCAGACCCTGGACCCCCAGCGCGCGACAGACTCCGTATCCAACACGATCCTCCAGAACATCTACTCGGGCCTCCTTCGCATCAGTCCCGACCTGACCGTTGAGGCCGACCTCGCGACCGAAGTGCCCACCGTGGAGAACGGCGGTATTTCGGAGGACGGGCTCACTTACACCTTCCACCTGCGTGACGGGCTGAAGTGGTCTGACGGGTCACCGCTGGTGGCCCAGGCCTTCGTGGACGCGGCCAGGCGGCTGTTCGAGCCGGGCGCCGCGAGCTACTACGCGGACTTCTACCGGGTGCTGGCCGCGCCGGGTGCGGACGGTGACGCGAACCTCGGAGTGCGCGTGGCGCGCCGCGAGGGGTTGACGGGCGATGACCTGCTGGCGCGCGAGGCGCTGGTGGGCCCAGCGCTGCGCGTGGAAGCGCCCGATGACCGCACGGTGGTCTTCCACCTGAACACGCGGACGCCGGTGTTCCTGCAGCTGGTCAGCCTCTGGCCGATGTACCCCGTCCGGCAGGACGTGATCGACGCGAACGGGGCGCTCTGGACGGAAGCCGGGACGCACATCTCCAACGGCCCGTTCCGCCTGGGGGCGTGGGACCACGGCCAGCGCGTCGAGATCGTGCGGAACGAGCACTGGCACGGCACCCCGCCGACACTGACGTCGGTGCAGTTCTCGATGATCGGCGACGCCGCGGTGACGTTCCTCGCGTACCGCAACGGCGAACTGGATATCACCACGCTGGGTGCGGCGGAGCTGGTGCAGGTCCGCGACGACATCCCGCTGCGGGAAGAGTTCATCGCCTATGCGCAGTTGAGCACGGTGGGCATCTACTTCAACCTTGCCGACCCGATGCTGGAGGATGTTCGCGTGCGCCAGGCGCTCGCGGGCGGCTTCGACCGGCAGGAGTATGCGGAGATCGTGCGCGAGGGCGCGGTGTTGCCGGCGTACGGGTGGGTGCCGCCGGGGATGCCCGGCCACGACCCGGAGGTCGGCGCGCGCTACCGCGACGCCGTGGAGGCATCGCGCGCGCTGCTGGCTGATGCCGGCTTCCCGGGCGGTGCCGGCCTGACGGTGACGATCCTCTCCGTCGACACGACCACCTCCAACGTGAGCACGCAGTGGCTGCAGCAGCAGTGGCAGCGGAACCTGGGGATCACGGTGAACGTGGCGAACCGGGACACGGCCACATACGTCGCGGAGCGGACCGCCGGAAATTACTCCGTCGTCCTCGGCGGCTGGGGTGCCGACTACCCCGACCCGCAGAACTGGCTGCACCTGTTCCAGGCCGGTGGTGCGTTCAACTCCGGCGCCTACCGGAGCGACGCCTTCGACCGACTGGTTGACGCGGCGGCGCTGGAACTCGACAACGACCGGCGTATCCAGTTGTACATGGAGGCGCAGCGCGTCCTGATCGACGATGCGCCGTTCACGCCCCTCTACTACGGGCGCCGCAACGCACTGGTGAAGTCGTGGGTGAAGGGGCTGGTTCCGTCCTCGATGGAGGGGGAGATCCCCGGGGATCTCTACTTCGACCGGGTCATCCTCTCCGGGCGGCCGTAGCAGGTCTGAGGCCTACCCCCCGGACCGGCGCCGCGCGCCCGTCCGGGGGTAGGCTCCCCGTATGGCGACCTACCTCGCGCGGCGGCTGACCTGGACGGTGGTGACGCTGCTGGCGCTCGCCGCGGTCACGTTCCTGCTCATGCACCGCGTGCCCGGCGGCCCGTTCGACGCGGCGACGGTGGACCGCCCCGTCCCTGCCGCGGTGATCGAGGCGCAACACGCGTTCTACGGTCTGGACGACCCGATCCCACGGCAGTTCGTCCGCTACCTGGGCCACCTCGCGCGGGGCGACCTGGGAATCTCGTTCTCTCAGCAGGGGCAGCCCGTCACGGATCTGATGCTGGACAAGGCCGCGCCCTCGTTCATCCTCGGTTTGATGGCCTTCGGGTTCGTCGTCGCGGGCGGCGTGCCGCTGGGCGTGCTCGCCGCGTCGCGCCGGGGGAGCGTGGTGGATGCGGGCGCGCTGACGGTGGCGACGGCGCTGGCGGCCGTGCCGGGCTTCGTGCTCGCGTTCGGCTTGTTGCTCGTGTTCTCCGTGTGGCTCGGGTGGACGGAGATCCTCGCGGGTGCGCGGTTTGGTGAGAGCCTCGGCTCGCTGCGCGCGGGGATCCTGCCGGCGGTCGCCCTGGGCGCGCCCGGCATGGCGATCGTCTCGAGGATTACGCGCGCCTCCATGCTGGATGTGCTGGAGCAGGACTACATCCGCACGGCTCGCTCAAAGGGGCTGGGGTGGCGGGCGGTTTACCTGCGCCACGCGCTGCGGAACGCGCTGCTGCCGATCGTGACGATCCTCGGCCCGGTGTTTGCCAGCCTGATCACGGGGTCGATCATCATCGAGGCGATCTTCGGGGTGCCGGGCATCGGGTCGATGTTCATCACGTCCGTGGCGACGCGCGACTACGGGATCATCATGGGCACCACGCTGTTCTACGGCGTAGTGATCATGCTCGCGAACCTGGCCGTTGACCTCGTCTACCCACTCATCGACCCACGGGTCACGCTGCGATGAGCCTGGAGGCGGGCGTGGCGCCGGCCGCCGTGGCGCCCTCGGGCGGCGGGGGCGGACAGGCCTGGGCGCGGTTCCGGCGCAACAGTCCGGCGGTGGTGGCCGCGGTGGTGCTCGTCGCGCTGATCCTCGTCGCGGTCTTCGCGCCGATGATCGCGACGCACGACCCGAACCAGCAGTTCCTGGCGGCGCCGACCGGCGGAGTGCTGGACCCCATGGCGCCGCGCGAGACCGGCAAATTCCTGGCGCCGACTTCGGAGCACCTGTTCGGGACCGACCACCTCGCGCGGGACATCTTCAGCCGGACCGTCGTCGGTCTTCGCGTTTCCCTGGCCGCCGCCGCCTTCGCGATCGTGGTGGCCGGGTCGATCGGCGTCACCATCGGGGTGTTCGCTGCGGCCGGCCCGAGGTGGCTCGATTCCTTCCTGATGCGCGTGACGGACATCGGCTACGCGTTCCCGGACCTGCTGCTGATCATCATGCTGCGCGCTGCCCTGGGGGATTCGCTCTTCGGCGCGCGCGAGGTGTTCGGACTCGAAGCCAGCGTCCTGCTGCTGTTCGTGGCGATCGGGCTGACGGCCTGGCCGACGATGGCGAGGCTGGTGCGCGGGCAGTTGTTGGCAGTGCGCGAGACGGAGTTCTCGCTCGCCGCGGTCTCGCTCGGCGCGTCGCCGGCGAGGATCGCCGTGCGCCACTGGCTTCCGCACACGGCGGGCCCGGTGATCGTGGAGGCGACGTTCATGGCGCCCCGTGCGATCTTCGCGGAAGCGGCGCTGTCGTTCATCGGCCTGGGGGTGATGGCGCCAGGCGCGAGCCTGGGGGTCCTGATCAACGACCACTTCGCCTTCGTGATGCTGCGCTGGACGGCGCTCGCGTTCCCGGTGGGGGTGCTGGCGCTCCTGTTCCTGTGCTCGCAGTACCTGGGCGATGGCCTGCGCGATGCGCTCGATCCGAGGGCGCGTCGCTGACCTGAGGGCCGGACACGGCCGGGGCGCGTAGGATGTCACCGTTGCGGGACGCGCGTGGGCCGGAGGCGCTGGCATGAACTTCCTCGTCGCGTATGACGGGTCAGAGGGCTCCCGGGCCGCGTTGCGTGAAGCGGCGACGCTGGCCACCGCGTCGCAGGCCACGGTTGAGGTGGTCCGGCTGCTCGATCCCAGGGCGGACGCCACCCATGTCGTCGCCGACACGACGACGGCCGCGGTCGCCCAGGTTGTCCAGGAGTGGACGGCGGAACTCGAACGTGACCTCGCCGGCCTCGGGGTGCAGGCGACCGGTTCGGTGGTGGTGATTGATCGCGGTGAGGACATCCCGGACGCGATTGTCCGGGTGGCACGGGAGCGTGGCGCGCAGATCATCGTGATCAGTAGCCGCCGCGCCTCCGGGTTCCGCGGGTTGGTGCTGGGCAGCGTCACGCAGCACGTGCTGCGCCTGGCGCCGTGCCCGGTGCTGGTGGTGCAGCCGCCCGACTAGCGCACGACGTGTGTCCGGCCGGGGTTAGTCTCCGGGCGTGGTCGCCGGGGCCGGCACGGTGCCGGTCTGGTCATCCTCGTGCGTGTAGATCGCCGATGGGTTCGTGAACGCGAGCCGCGCCGTGATGACAGCGGCGCGCACCTGCTCGCGATTCCGGACCAGGATGATCAGCGCCAGGATGACGTACACCACGGCCAGCGCCAGCCGCACCTCTTGCGCCGGGAAGACGAACTGGATCGCGAACAGCGAGGCCAGCGCGATCGCCTCCTTCGCGGACAGCGACAGGCTCACCAGCACCGCGACGGCGAAGAGCGACTGCGCCGCCGTCAGGAACAGCTCCTCGTCCTGGCGCGCGTCCAGAGGGAGGCCGTGGATGCTCAGCGCGCCGCTGGAGGCAGCGTAGGCGATCGGTAGGCCGCCGATGAGCAACGTCCACTGGTTCACCTTTGAGGACAGCAGCGCCCCCATGCCGACGCCCGCGCGCCCGCGCCAGGCAAGGATGCCCGCGACCAGGAACTCCGGCGCCTCCGACGCGAACGGGGCGAGCCACTGGACGAGCAGGAACTCATCGATCCCCAGTTCGATGCCGGTGTGGATCAGGCCCTCCGCGAACGGCTCGGCCGAGGCGAAGATCGAGCCGGCTGCGGCGAGGAACAGCAGCGTGATGGCAGTGCGACGCTGGCGGCGGGGCAGCGTGCCGATGATCTTCGCCGGCCCCACGAGTTCCGGCTCCTCCGCTGGCGCCCGCGAGATCACGAACACATACCCGACGAAGATCGAGGTCAGGATGACCGTGTCGATGAGCGAGATGCTTCCCTTCAGCGGGATCGTGAACGAGTACAGCGTGGCGACCGCAAGGGCGACGATCTCCACCGAGTAGGACCGCTCCAGGTGGAGCACCGGTCGCTTCGTCCGGATCCAGAAGAGCAGGAAGATCATCGGCCATGCCGCGCCGATGAGCAGGCGGTTGCCGCCAGTCATGTTGGCGATTGCATACGGGGCGTACTCGGGGTCGATGCCCGCCTTCCACGCGAACGTCATGTCTACCGCGTACTCCGGTAGCACCGCGATCAGCGCGATGAACGCGACGGCGAGGCCCTGCGCGATGTCGACCTCGGCGGCCTCAGCGGCCCAGGACAGCAGGAACGCCGAGGAGACGATCGACAGTCCGAAGAGCGAGGTGTCAGCGACGGCGCCGAAGCGGGTGTCGGTGAGCCAGAGCAGCGGGCCGGGTGTCGCGCAGAGGAACGCGACCAGAATGCTCGAACGAGTTGCGTTCAAGAAGGGCCCCCTCGGAAGCCCCCTGATGATGCGCCTGTGGACGGGCCGCCGCTAGTGGGGCGCCCGGGCGGAGGCGCTGGTGGCGCCGGAGGCACCGGAGGCACCGGAGGCACCGGAGGCACCGGCCCGGCCGCTCAGGCGGGCGGCCTCCTCGCGGGTGATCTTGCCCTCGGCGACCAGTCTGGCGGCCTGCGCCGGCGACATCTCGGCATCCTCGAGGTTTGTGATCTGCAGGTTCCGGACGCTGGGGCTGCACACGACCGTGGCGATGACCACGGCGAGGCCGATCAGCTGGGCGACAACCACGGCGATCGGCGCGCCCCAGGCGTCAGCGGCGAAGGTGAGCGGCAGGACGCCCAGCGGCATGGTCCCGAACGACATCATCAGGACGGCCATCACGCGGCCCCGGTACTCGTCCGGCACCTGGGACTGGATCACGGCGTTGTTCGTGACCTGGAAGATCATCGAACCCACGTTGCCGAGCGCCAGGAACACCAGCGCCGGCAGGAACGCCGGCGAGAGCGCGAAGGCGATGAAGCCCAGGAGCATTGACGCCGCGCCCCCGATCTGGAGCCAGCCCTTGTGGGGGTAGTCCGAGATCCCGGCCGCGAAGAGCGCCCCGGCGAGCCCGCCGATGCCGGAGACGGACATCAGGATGCCCAGGGCCGCCGGGCCGCGCTTGAAGACGTCCTCCGCGAAGACCGGCAGGATCTGGTTCACCGGGAAGGCGAACAGCGGCATCACCAGCGCCATGATCATCAGGATCCGGTAGAGCGGCGTGCCCCAGACGAAGGTGAACCCGCCTACCAGTTCGCTCAGGACCTTGCCCCCGCTCCCTGCCTGGATCGAGACCATGCCGTGCTTGGGCAGCGGGAACATGGTGATCACGGAGAGCAGGAAGAGCGCCACGGTTACGAGGTAGACGTTGCCGACGCCCATCGGCGCGATCAGCAGTCCGGCCACCGCGGGGCCCACGATCCTGGTGAGGTTCTGCCCGCTCATCTGGAGCGAGATCGCGTTCATCATCAACTGCTGCGGGACGAGCTGAGGCACCATGGCCTGGCGAGCCGGGGTGATGACAGCGAAGAAGAGGCCCATCACAGTGGCGGCGGCGGCGAGGTGCCAGAACTGTACGTGGCCGGTGAGGATGAGTGCGGCCATCACCGCGTTGTTCCCGGCCACGCCGACCTGTACCACGATCAGTAGCGTGCGCTTGTTGACGCGGTCCGCGATCACGCCGCCGAACGGGCCGGCGAACAGCATCGGTAGGGCCAGTGACAGCGCGAGGATGCCGAGCGCGGAGGCGGCGCCGGTCAACTCGTAGGCGAGGTAGCCCCGGAGCGTGAAGTTCATCTGCATCGCGAGGAAGAAGGCGGCGTTGCCGGCCGAGAACCACGCGTAGTCGCGGACGCGCAGCGAGGCGAAGGTGCGCGACAGCACACTCTCTCGCGCGATATCCGACGATCCTCCGGCGGGCACGAATGCCTCCTGTGTGTGGTGAGAGCAATGAGACCGGGGCCGCGCTCGGGGGCGACCGTCTTACCTTACGTTATCCGGGCGACACGCGCGTTTCAGGGATCTATCGCCCAGGCGCGTTCTTCTGGCGTTCCATCACCTGGATGAGCGCCGCCAGGCCGCGCAACAGCGACAGCCGGTCTTCGTCTGAGAGTTCGCTGAGATCGTGGGCGAGTGCATCACGGCCGGAGAGCGCGATCTCGCGAACGAGCGCGCGGCCGTCCTGCGTGAGCTCCACCACCGTTGCGCGTCCATCGTCCGGGTCCGGCGAACGGCGCAGCAGTCCTCGCTCCTCGAGCCGGTCGAGGACGGAGGTGACGTTGGGCGGCGCCATGTGGCTGCGCTCCGCGATCACACCGGCACGGACGCCGCCGCGCGAGTTGGCGGCGAAGAGGACACGGAACTGGGGGACGGTGAGCCCGGCCTGAAGCAGCGGGTGCGCCTCATCCAGCCGGAGTTCCGCTCGTCGGAGCATCAACCGCATGATGTTACGGATCTGCTCGTCGCGTGGGCTCACTGGTTCCTGGGTCACTGGATCGTCCGCCCGTTCGCCTGTCGATCCCTATGATCGGCCCTGCACGCTGGAAAGGCTCAGCCCGTGTCCGCGGATGGTAAATGGAACGTCACGTTGAGCACACCAATTGGATCCCGCGAGGGAACCTTCCTCTTTCGCAGCGCGCAGGGGGCACTGGCCGGCACCTGGACCGGCCCGCTGGCCTCGCAGGAGTTCGAGGGCGGCACGGTGCAGCGTCGCGGCATGACGGACGTGCTGGCGTGGGCCATGCCGCTGCAGACGCCCGCGGGCGATATCCCGCTCACGTTCACCGCCGAGGTGACGGGCGACGCGATCTCCGGACAGGTGGTGTTCGGCGTGTTCGGGAGCGGGACGCTGACGGGGACGCGGGTGTCCTGAGGCTCAGCCGGCCATCCGCCGTGGGGGCGTGCCGTGGCGGCTCGTGGTGGCCTCGCGGAACCAGCGGATCTCCGCCATCAGCCCTTCGCGGCCATCTACCTTCGCGAGCAACGGGTGCTCCTCCATCGCGGGGTCGCGCTGATCCGGCCGGTGCACGCCGTCGCCGATGCCGAGCCCACCGATGATTGAGCGAGCCTGGGTGAGTGTGAGTGAGAATGGGTCGGTTGCACCGCTGTGGTGCCCGCCGACGACCGCCGTCACTTCCGGGGGCAGTTGCCAGCGCTCGCAGATGCGCGCGCCAAAGGTGGCGTGGTCGATGCCGAAGAGCGACCGCTCCGCCGTGGTGGCGTCGGTCCCGGACTGTGCCGCGTCCACCACCTGGCGATAGCGGCTGGGCGACTGCACCGCCATGACGAGACGGCCGATGTTGTGGAGCATGCCCGCCAGGAACGCCGCCTCGGGTGCGATGCCGGCGGACGCGCCCGCCTCGCACAGGACGGCGGAGCCCAGGAGGTGCCGCCACAGTTCGTCCGCATCGATCCCCGCGCCGTCCACGCGGTCAAATTCGGAGCGCAGGACGGCGGTGGTGACGATCTGGCGGACCTGGGCCAGGCCCAGGCGGATGACGGCCTCGCGAGCGCTCCGTACGGGCTGGAGCGGCCAGGAGGCCACGGAGTTGGCGGCGCGCAGGACGCTCAGGGTGAGCGACGGGTCGCCCTCCACGATGGCAATGTAGCCATCCAGCGGGGCGTCCGGGTTCATCAGCAGGACCAGCGCACGGGCGCGCGGTGCCGGCAGGATGGGCAGATCGGGCGGGACCGGCAACGTCATGGGGCGTCCTCCGGCGAGGGTGTGGGTAGAAATCGCCGTACTCGGACTATCGGCGGCGAGGACACCGGACTTGAGGGCGGGAGTCTGACGCCTTCGTCAGCCGCGGCCCGCCCGTCAGTGTGCCGGGGCGAGCGCCGCGACCACCTGCTGCTGGACCGCCGGCGGCACCTCGGCGTAATGATCGAAGGCGACTTCGAGGCGTCCGCGTCCGTGCGCGATGGCGCGCACCTGTGGCGCCAGGCGCTGCACCTCCGCCAGCGGCGCGAGCGCGTTGACCACGGTCTCCGCACCAGCCGGCTCCACACCCAGGACCTGCCCGCGCCGCCCGGAGATCTCGCCCGTGAGGTCGCCCAGACGTTCTGAGGGCACCTCCACCGTCAGGCGCATGACCGGCTCCAGCAGGACTGGGTGGGCCTGCAGGACGGCCTCGTGGAGGGCCATGGCGGCGGCGGTCTTGAAGGCCATTTCGGAGGAGTCCACCGGGTGACTCGAGCCGTCGGTCAGCACCACGCGCAGGTCGACCAGGCGCGCCCTCGCAAGCGGGCCGGCGACGAGGGCCTCCTCGATGCCGTGCTGCACGGCGGGGATGAACTGGCGCGGGACGGCCCCGCCCACGACCTCCTCCGCGAACTCGAAGCCGGCACCGCGTGGCAGCGGCTCCACGCGGATGACGACGTGCCCGAACTGGCCCCGGCCGCCGGTCTGCTTCTTGTGCCGGTGCTCAGCCTGCACCGTGGTGGAGACGGTCTCGCGGTAGGGGACGCGCGGCTCGGAGACATCCACGCTCACGCCGAACTCCCGCGCGAGGCGCGCCACGGCGATGCCGGCGTGCACGTCGCCCAGCGACAGCAGCACCGTCTCGCCGGTGTCGGCGTCCCGTTCTACGCGGAGCGTGCGGTCCTGTTCCAGCAGCCGCGCCAGTCCCTGCGACATGCGGTCAACATCGTCACGGCTGTGCGGCGCCAGGGCGCTGCGGTAAGTGGGCACGGGAAAGGGGAGCGATTCGATCGCCGGGGGGGTGCTGCCGGGTGCAGCGAGCACGTCGCCGGTGTGGGTGTGCGCCAGCCGCGGGATCGCGCCGATCGATCCGGCCGTCAGCGCGGGCACCTCGATCTGCTCCTTGCCGCGCAGCAGGAAGAGATGCGCCGCGCGCTCCTCCGCGTGGCGCTCCGGGTTCGCTAGCTGGTCGCCGTGCGTGACATAGCCGCCCAACACCTTCACGAACGAGAGGTGCCCCACATAGGGGTCGGCGGTGGTGCGGAAGACGCGTGCGAGGGCGGGGCCATCCTCGGTCACGGTGGGTGGTGGTGCGTAGGCGACGAGCGCGTCGACGAGTTCGCGGACACCGATGCCGCCCGTCGCGCAGAGCGGCAGCACCGGCACCACCGCGCCGCTGGCAACGGCGGTGGCCAGGGCGGCGCGCAGCGTGGGCGTGTCGATCTCCTCGCCCTCCAGGTACCGCTCCAGCAGCGCGTCGTCCGACTCCGCGACCGCCTCGATCAGCGCGTCGCGTGCGTCGTGGGCACGCTCGTCCTCGTGCGCGGGATCGACGGCGACGAGGTCGATGACGCCGCCGAGGCCGCTCGCGCCGGCTGCCGGCAGGGCGATAGGGACGGTGTGCTCGCCGAAGCGTGCCTGGAGCGCCGCTACGACGCGGCCGAAGTCAGCGTGCTCACGGTCCAGGCGGGAGACGACGAAGAACCGCGACGGCACACCGGCGCGGTCCAGATGCTCGCACGCGGCTTCCACGCCGCCCTCGATGCCCGCGACGGCGTCGACGAGCACCACGCCGGCCTCCACCGCGGCTGCGGCGGAGACGGCTTCGCCCTCGAAGTCTGGAAAGCCGGGGGTATCGAGGAGATGGAGGCGGTGGCCGTCCCAGTCAAGGGTGACGACGGAGGTCGTGACCGAGTAGCCGTGTTCGTGTTCCTCGGGGGTGTAGTCGGAGACGGTGTTGCCGTCTTCCACGCGCCCGGCCCGCGACACCAGCCCGGCGGTGTGGAGGACCGCCTCAACCAGCGTGGTCTTCCCGGACTTCGGGTGTCCGAGGAGCGCGACGTTGCGGATCTGTGCCGGCCGAACCTGCTCCATCTCACACCCCCAGCCTTGGAGTGGCTGAGCCCATCCTAGGGCGGGGATAACGTTTGTAAAGGCCGACGAGGGGCGTGCGTCGCGCGGACTATGCTCAGGACGGCGGCGCTCGGGAACCGCGAGGCGGCTCCCATCGTCTATGCAGCAGACACGGCGGACGTGGCCGGGTCTTCGTGCGCGGGCAGGCAAGACGTGACGCGGACGTGGGTGAGTGGACGCCGGTCATGGTGGCCGCACGGGGCTACCGAGTGGGTCGCTGTGCCTGCGGGCGTGGCACTCGCCCTCGCCGCCTTTGCGCTGTCCGCACCGCTCGGGCCGCTTGAGGCGCACCTCGTCACACCGGGCACCGTGATCCTGGACGCCGCCGGTGGCGTGATCGAGCGCGATGTCGCCGCCGGCACGCGCATCCCCGTCACGCTCGACCGGGTCGCACCGATGATGGTGGCCGCGACGATCGCCGCCGAGGATCAGCGCTTTCGCTCTCATCCCGGTATCGACCCGCTGGCGATGGCGCGCGCAGCCGTGAACGTGCGCAGCAACCCGTCCGGCGCCTCCACGATCACGCAGCAACTCGTGCGTGCTACGTACCTCGAGGACATCGCCCTGCCGCTGCCGCTCCGCAAGGCGCGCGAAGCCGTGCTCGCGATCCGCCTCGAAGCCTCCACCTCGAAGGACGAGGTGATCGAGGCGTACCTGAACGCGATCTACTACGGCCGTGGTGCCTACGGCGTAGAGGCGGGGGCGCGCGCTTACTTTGGCGTGGCCGCCGCCGACCTCGACCTCGCACAGGCGGCGTTCCTGGCCGGGCTGCCGCGCTCGCCCTCCACCTACGATTCGCCGGAGGGCGTCGCGGACGCGCGTGCGCGGCAGGCCTACGTCCTCGACCGCATGGTTGCGATGGGTGCGACCACAACCGCGCAGGCGGAGGCGGCCGCCGCGCTAGACCTGCGCGTGGCGCCCGCCGCCGCG